>DATKZB010000092.1:0-15431 GCA_035528235.1 Phycisphaerae bacterium | reverse complement strand
TGTTCCTGACGAACGCCATCATGGAGGTCATGCCGGTGGCCCGCTTCGAACAGCACGAGGTCGGCACCGGCCTGCCCGGCCCCGTCACGCGGCAACTGGCCGAGGCGTACCGGGCCCTGGTGGCCCGCGAGACGGGCGGGTGACGTGCCGCCAGGCCGCACGGCCGGGCAAGCCTCGGGTGGGAGCAGGTTGGTCAGGGACCGGCGGCGGGTCTGGGCTTGGGCGGCGGCAGGAAGGGCACGCGGCCGCCTTGGGTCGCTGGGCCGGGTGCGGCCCGCTGGGCCGTCAGGATGAGGGTCTGGTACCACATGTCGGGTCCGCGGCATTCGAAGAAGACGGCCCCGCCGAAACTGAGACCGGGCCCCTCGGCCGGGGCCCTCCCGCCGATGGCCAGCATGCGGCCGGGCCGCAGGGCCACCTCGGCCGCCAGGTCGGTCAGGACGAAAGCGTCGCGCCCCATCTGCTGGATGAGTCCCCGCTCGGCCCGGATCCACCGCATCCGCTCCGTGCCATAGAGCACCTCGGGGGCCAGGGCGATGCGCACGACGGCGGGGTCGGCGGGGTCGGTGCGGCACACGAAACGGAACTGGGCCAGGGCCTGGTCGAAGTGGCGGCCGAGCAACCGGCCACCCGCGTCGGTCCACAGGAGGTCGAGGGCGTCGCGTTCGCCGCCCAGCGAGATGACGAAGTCGAGGTTCTCGCGGACGAGCAGTTCGCTGACGTGGGCCTGGCGGTTGGGCGTTTCGGTCAGGAGTTCGTTGAGCCGTTCGGCGGCCAGGCCGGCCCCGTCGCCCAGGCGCAGGTCGTTGGCCTCCCAGAGGGCGCGTTTCTCGTGCGGGACGTTGGCGGTGCCGAGCAGCCGCCAGATGTCCTCGACGGGGGCGTCGGGCCGACGCCGGTGCTGAAGGCGGACCACGCGGACCTGAAACATGGGCACGGCGACCGAGGCGGCGTCGGGCGTCATCGGCTTGAGGTTGATGCCGCCCCGCGTCGCGGCCGCCGGACGGCCGCAGCCGGCCGCGACGACCAGGCACACGAGCAGGCAAGCGCCGATAAGGCCGATGGCACGCACGCGCGGCAGTATAGCGCCGCGGGGCAGGCAAGTCAACGCGCCCTCACGTTCGGCACATGAGGTTGTACACGGCTTGCAAGCAAGCCGTGGCACGTTGCCGTGTTAGCCGCCCGGCTTGCCGGGCGCGTGTTGTTGTGACGCGCGGGGCAAGCCCCGCGGCTAACAGGCGCTGGGCGCATGTTGTTGAGCGCCGCCGTGTTAGCCGCCCGGCTTGCCGGGCGCGTGTTGTTGAGCGCCGCCGTGTTAGCCGCCCGGCTTGCCGGGCGCGTCGTCGGGCGGGCGGGCGAGGGCGTCGAGGCGGGTGCGGGCCGCCTGGTACGAGGGGGCCAGTTCGAGGACGCGTCGGTACAGGGCGGCGGCATCGGCGGCCGTGACGGCCTCGTCGCCGGCGGCCAGCGTGTCTTCGTACGCCAAGCCCAGGTTGTAGAGGACGTCGGGGTCGTTCGGGGCGAGGTGCCTGGCCCGCTCGAAGGCGTCGCGGCAATCGTCGGTCCGGCCGAGGGCGGCGTAACACATGCCCAGGGCGATGGCCGTGTCGACCTGCGTCGGGTCGAGGTGTGCGGCCCGGTCGAGGGCCCTCTCGGCCTGTTCGTACCGCCCCAGGTCGTACAAGGCCCGGCCCGTCAGGTAGTAGCCGCGCGGGTCGAACGACGCCCGCCGGCACATCCGCTGGGCCATGGCCAGCGATTCCTCGACGCGGCCGACCTCCAGGAGGACGGAGGAGAGGTTCCCGAGGACGTCGAGGTCGTCGGGATGGATGCGCGCGAGGTCGGTCAGCCGGGCGAGGGCATCGTCTCGGCGGCCGAGGTCGGCCTCGATGAGGGCGCGGTTCACGAGCAGGGGGACGTCGTCGGGCCGGCGCCTGAGGCCCCGGTCGATGGCCTCGCGGGCCTCGTCGAACTTGCCCTGGATGGCCAGGAGGACGCCCAGATCGTTCTCGAGTTCGTGGGCGCGGCCGGAGAAGGCCATGGCCTGGCGGAGTTGTTCTTCGGCCTCGTCGAATCGGCCGTCGCCGGCGAACAGGGCCGAGAGGTTGCGGTAGAGTTCGTCGCGGTGGGGTTCTTCGCGAAGCGCGCGGCGCAGCACTCGCGTGGCCCGGGTGGTGTCGGACTTGGTGCGGCCGGCGCTGGAGAGGTGCGACAGGATGAGCGGGTCCGAGGGGCTCAGTTCCAGCGCCCGCAACAGGTGTTTGCGGGCCTTGGCGTTCTGGCCCAGGCGCATCTGGGCGATGCCCAGGTCGAGATGGACGCGCGAATCGTCTTCGGCCTCGGCCAGGAGGTCGCGGTACAGGGCCAGGGCCTGTTTCGGCTTGCCGTGCTGGACGTGGTACCCGGCCATGGCGAGGCGGGCCTCGCGCGAGTCGGGGTACAGGTCGAGTTCGCGGCGGAGTTCGTCGTAGGCGCGGTCGAGGTCGCCCCGGGCGGCACAGGCCCGGGCCATGGAGAGGTGGAGTTCGGGGTACTCGTCGTCGTTGTCGGCGGCGCGCTGCCAGACGTCGAGGGCCTGGTCGTAGCGTCCCTGGCGAAAGAGGATCAGGCCCCACTGGTAAGGGATTTCGGCCGAGTCGGGGTGCAGGTCGATGGCCTCGGCGTAGAGGCGTTCGGCCTCGTCGAATCGGCCGACGTTGCCGTGGGCCCCGATGAGTTGGGCCAGGACGGCCTCGTCGTCCGGGGCGAGGCGCCGGGCCCGCTCCAGGTGGCCGAGGGCCTCGCGGTCGTCGGCCCGGAGCCACGAGACGAACGCCAGGCCGAACCACGCGTCAACGCAGTCGCGGTCGATGTCGAGCGAGGCAAGCAGTGCCCGCTCGGCCTCGTCGACGCGGTTCAGGTACGCCAGGCACCGGCCGGCCAGGGCGTGGGCCTCGGCCGAGTCGGGGGAAGCGCTGATCGCCCGGCGACAGGCCGACAGGGCGTGCTCGTACGCCCCCTCTTCCAGAAGACGGTCGGCCTGCTCGAGAAACTCTTCGGGATCCTGCCAGTCGTCCATTCGGCTTCACATCCTTGCTGGTCGCGCTACGGCCGGGAGAACGTCTCCGGGCCGACGGCGGCCATCGTCTCGACGCGCTCCAGGCGCAGCGTGTACCTGGCGGGCCCCGTGGGCTCGCCCGACTCGTCGATGGGGATGAACCGCCATCGCCGGCTGACGACGGGCCCGTCGGCGGCCGGTCCGTCAACCGGGCGCCAGTCGTCCATCTCGACGCGCATCCGCCGGCCGAAGAACGGCCACTCGGACCACCGGACCAGGACGGCCTCGACGCGGTCGGTGCCCTTTCGGATTTCGACGACGGCCCGGTCGTCGGGCGAGTGACCGGTCTGCGGCCCATAGCCGACCAGCAGGCACTGCCAGGTGCGCGCGTCGCCGGGCCCCACCCGCGTGCCGACGTAAGAGACCTCGCAGCCCGGTGCCGCAAGGCTCACCGGCATCGCCAGCAGTTCCTGGACGAGCCTCGCGTTGCCCACGGCGCGGCCGCGGGCCTCCAGGTCGGCCGTCTCGCGGCCGTCGCGGAAGATGCGCAGGGCCAGGCCGTCGAACGTCGCCACCTCGCGGCGTGCGGGCGACTCGATGCGGAACGCGCCGGTGCACGGGTCCGCGACCCAGGTCTCGCGGGCGTCGGTGTCGCCGAGGGGCCGATGCTCGGTCCGGACGACGTCGGCCCGCAGGGCCCGGCAGCCGGCCCAGCGGTAGACGGAGCCGTGTGCCCAGATGGCATCGCGGACGATGCGTCGTGCGGCGTCGTCTTCGATGGCGTCGAGGCGCGACTTAAGCAGGTCGACACGCGAACACCCGGCTGCGACGGCCACGAGCGCCGCCAGCGCGGCCAGGGCCCCGGCGGCCCACGGCGGGAGGCGGGGGCGTTTGCCCTGGTCGGGATGTCCCCTCGGTTGCACGCCTGGCTGACCTTTCGCGCGAATCTCTGGCCGCACGGCCGGGCAGCCATTATACTCTCCGGGCCCGAGGTTCAACAAGGCGGCTTTCGGGCGGCGTGTTTTTGGGGCGACGCGTGCTGCGAAGCGACTACTTCTACCGGTTCCCATGGCTGCTGCTGATGGCGGCCCTGGCCCTGTCGGGGCTGGGGGTCGCGGGCATCTATGCGGCCACCTCCGGCGGCGAGGGGGACCCGTTCTGGTCGACCCTGGCCGGCAAGCAGGTGGCGTGGCTGGGGGCCGCCATGCTCGTCTTCCTGGCGGCGCTGGTTCCCAGTTACGTCCGGCTGGCCAAGTACAGTTACGCGCTGTACGCGGCGGGCCTGGTGTCGCTGGTGGCGCTGGCGGGGATGCGGTACGCCGGCGTCCGGATACCGGGGTTCGTGTACCCGATTAACCACGCGTACTCGTGGATCAGCATTCCGGGCACGAGCGTGAAACTTCAGCCGTCGGAGATCATGAAGATCGCGTTCATCATGTCGCTGGCGTATTACCTGCGGTTCCGCAAGAACTACCGGACGTTCCGGGGGCTGCTGGTGCCGTTTGTCATGGCCCTGGTGCCGACGGCGCTCATTCTGTATCAGCCCGACCTGGGGACGGCCATGCTGTTCCTGCCGGTGCTGTTCCTGATGCTGTTCGCCGCCGGCGCGCGGGCCAAGCACCTGCTGGCCATCATCGCGATGGGCCTGGCCATGGTGCCGGTCTTCTACTCCTCGATGCGCGGGTACCAGCGGATGCGGATCGATTCGTGGCTGCTGAACGGCTGCGCCGAGCGGATGCACTTTGCCCTCGCCCGGCCGATCGCCGCCAACGGCGCCGAGCCGAATGATGCCGGCCCGGAGGCCGCCGACGCGCCGGCGGTCGAGAAGCAGACGCCCGATGGGCGCGCGAGCGCCCCCGTCGCCGCCCCCCTGCCGCGCCGCGCCCGCCTATCCGACCAGGAAAAGGCCGACCTGGTGCGCGAGGTGACGGGCATGTGGCGGTTCCGGCTGTGGCGGCTGGCGACGCGGGTCTCGTGGGGCACCGACAAGCCCGAGTTCGTCGAGGCCCGCGAGGCCCTGTTCGGGGCGCTCGACAAGGGACCCGGCCCGAAGAGTTTCGACGCCCTGCGGTTCTTCTTCGGTAGCCTGCTGGACAATTACGGGCACCAGTTGTTCCAGGCCAAGGTGGCGGTGGGGTCGGGCGGCCTGACGGGCCGCGGGTGGCTCAGCGGCACGCAGACCCGGTACGGGTTTCTGCCCGAGGCCCACACCGACTTTTTGTACCCGACGCTGGCCGAGCAGTTCGGTTTCGTGGGTGCGGCAGGGGTGGTGGTTCTGTACGGCCTGATATGCCTGCTGGGCGTCGACGTGAGTTTCTCGACCACCGAACCGTATGGCAAACTTCTGGTGGTGGGCGTGGTGGCGCTGGTGGCGGCCCAGGGATTCCTGAACATGGCGATGAGCATCGGCCTGATGCCGATTACGGGTATCCCGCTGCCGCTGATGAGTTACGGCGGGTCGAGCCTCGGCAGTTCGTTCCTGGCGCTGGGCCTGCTGGCGAACGTGGCCGTGCGGCGTCTGTACCTCATCGCCCCGCGGCCGTTCGAGTGGCGGGAGTAACGGCCTGCCGGGCCCGTTTCGCCTTGTCGGTCTGCGGCCGGCCTGCTATGCTGAAAAGGGGTCCTGGAGACGCCTCATGAAACTGCGAGTGGTCATCGAGCAGGATGAAGACGGGGTCTTCGTGGCCACGTGTCCGACGCTGCCCGGCTGCGTCTCGCAGGGCAAGACGCGCCAGGAGGCGCTCGCGAACATCCGGGACGCGGCTGCCGGGTACGTTGCCAGTCTTCGCAAGCACGGGGAACCCGTTCCGCCCGCCATCAGCGAGGAAGTGGTCGAGGTGGAACTGTGACCAGACTGCCAGTCGTCTCCGGCCGCGACGCGGCCCGGGCGCTGGGCAAGATCGGGTACGAACTCGATCACCAGACCGGCAGCCACATGATTCTGCGGCGCGCCACGCCGCCCCACCGCCGCCTGACCGTGCCGGACCATCGGGAACTGGCCAAGGGTACCCTGCGCGCCATCATCCGCGAGGCGGGGCTCACGGTGGAGGAGTTCGCCGCCCTGCTCTGATCCTGCAACGCTGCTTGCCGCGCACCGGCCTTCCCGGAGCCTGCCCGCCTTGGGCGAGCTGCCGCGCCACAGACGAGCACGTGTCCGGAAGGAGGCCCCGTGAACTGCCTGCTCCTGGCGGTCCTGTTCGGGATGGTTCTGGTCGCGGCGGGCGCCCCGGCGGCGGCCGCGACGCGGGTGACCGAGTCGGCCCGCGACATCCCGGTGGCCGGCGACGTCGACGTGGTGGTCGTGGGCGGGTCGACGGGCGGCGTGGGCACCCTCGGCATGATTACCAAGTACTACCACGGCTACCGCGGAGGGTTCACGGCCGAGGCCGACAAGGGCACCGAGGCCATCGGCGCTCGCGTCTGGGGCATCGGAAAGGCCGAGTACTGGCGGCAGGCCAACCGCGAGGCCGGGGCCGACATCTGGTTCGGGTGCCTCGGGTGCGGGGCCCTGGTCGAAGGCGGCGTCGTCCGGGGCGCCATCGTGGCGACGCCGGCGGGGCGCGGCGTGGTGCTGGCCAAGACGGTCGTCGATGCGACCGGCAACGCCGACGTCGCGGCGGCGGCCGGGGCCGAGACCTCCTACACCAGCGGCGAACACGTCGGCGTCCAGGGCGCCGGCCTGCCGCCCATCACACTCGGGGCCGGGTACACCAACACCGATTACATGTTCGCCGACGACACCGACGTGGTCGACTTCTGGCACCTCTTTGTGTACGCCCGCGGCAAATTTGCCGACGCGTACGACCTGGGCCAACTGGTCGATACCCGCGAGCGGCGACGCATCGTCGGCGACGTGACCCTGACGCCCATGGACATGATCCTCGACCGGACCTGGCCCGACACGGTCTCGATGCACCAGAGCGACTTCGACAGCCACGGGTTCACGGTGCACCCGATCTTTCTGCTGCGGCCGCCCGGCCGCGAGGGGATGACCGTGTACGTGCCCCTGAGGGCCCTGGTGCCCAAGGGCCTCGACGGCATCCTGGTGACGGGCCTGGGCGCCAGCGCCCATCGCGACGCCGTGCCCGTCATCCGCATGCAGCCCGACGTGCAAAACCAGGGGTACGCGGCGGGGGTGATTGCGGCCACGGCGGCCGCCAGCGCCGCCAGCGTCCGCAACGCCGACCTGGCTGGCGTCCAGCAGCACCTCGTCCAGATCGGGTGCCTGCCCAAGGAGGTCCTGGGGCACAAGGATTCGTTCCCCCTGCCGAAGGAGCGCGTGGCCGAGGCCGTCCGCAACGTCGAGAAGGGGCACCAGGAACTCGCCGTCATCCTGTCGCAGCCCGAGACGGCCCTGCCCCTCTTGCGCCAGGCGTACGCCAAGGCCGACGGCGACGCCCGCCTGGCCTACGCCCACATCCTGGGCATGATGCGCGACCCGACGGGGGCCGAGACCCTGGCCGCGGCGGTCCGCAGCGCCGGGGCATTCGACAAGGGCTGGAACTACGTCGGCATGGGCCAGTATGGCATGAGCATCAGCCCCCTTGACTCGTATATCATTGCGCTGGGCCGCACGCGCGACCCGGGGGCCCTGGAGCCCATTCTCGAGAAGGTGGCCCTGCTGGACGCCTCGAAGGAGTTCTCGCATCACCGGGCGTGCGCGATGGCCCTGGAGGCCTTGGCCGACACACGGGCCGCCAGGCCCCTGGCCGACCTCCTGGCCAAGCCCGGCATGACCGGGTACGCCACGACGACGGTCGACGAGGCCCGGCGCATCGCCGCCGTGGGCGGCGGCACCGAGACCCGGCCGCGAAACGACTCGCTCCGGGAACTCGTCGTGGCACGGGCGCTGTACCGCTGCGGCGACCACGACGGCGTCGGCCGCAAGGTCCTCGAGCGGTACGCGGCCGACCTTCGCGGCCATTACGCCCGGCACGCCCGGGCCGTCCTGGCCGAACGGAAGTGACCGTCCGGGGCGTCCGGCGAAAGGGCTGCAATACCGGTCGCCCGGGTACGTCTAACAGCGAACAACCCTAACAGCCGCAGACTGCGGCAAGGAGAAGAAACCTGAAACGTCTTGGGGCGATTCTGACCGTTGTAGCCGTTATCGGGTTCGTGAGCGCTGCCGCTTACGCTGCCGAGGGAGAAAGGCCCGCCCGCACCAGGCCGACCATGGGCGAACTGACGAAGATCGAGGGCAAGGTCCTCACGATTACCGTCAAGCGCGACGGGACCGACCCCGTCGAACACAAGGCAACCGTTGACGACAAGACCGAGATCTCGACCCAGGCCGCCCGTAAACTCGCCGACCTCAAGGTCGGCGACCGCGTCCGCATCACCCAGGGCGACAAGCGGTTCTTCGGCGAGATCACCAAGATCGAAGGCAAGACGCTGACCCTGAAGGGGAGGCGCGATGAGCAGACCGTCACCGTGGACGACAGCACCACCATCATGGCCCGCGTGAAGGCCAAGTTCGAGGACCTCAAGGTCGGCCAGCAGGTGGCCGTGTCCATCGTCGACGGCAAGGCGGTCCGCGTCGACGTCCGCGCCCCGCGGCCCAAGCCCGTTGAAGGCAAGACCGAAGGCGCCAAGTAGCGGACGAGCGGTACCGTAGGGGCAGGACATGTCCTGCCCTTGCCAGGACATACGTTTGAACCGGTTTCAGAACCACCGCGCGGCGGCCTTGGAAGGCCGCCGCGCTTTATTGGGTCGCGGCTGCGCATGGTTGCGGCCCATGCCACCCGGCGCGGGCCGGGTCACAACCAGTTGATTCGGCCCGGGGCGGCCGGTAGGCTGGGCACGCGTTATGCGGCGCGCGGCCTGGATCATCGTGATGCTCGTACTGGCCGTCACCGTCGCCCTGGCGGTGTGGGCGCACCGGGCGGGGCGCGGGGGCGAGGGCGGGACCATCGTCCTTCGGGTCGCCAACTGGGGCGGCCCGGGCGTCGACCCGTCGCTGATGCGGATCGAGCGCGAGATCCGTGAGGCCTTCGAGCGCCGCCACGGCAACGTCCGCGTCCAGGTCGAGAACATCCCCGGCGCCGGCCAGTACGTCCCCAAACTCCTCATGATGTACGTGGCGGGGAACCCGCCCGACGTCATCATGCTCGACGCCTCCAGCGCCGCCGTCTTCATCGACAACGATCTGCTGGTGGACCTCGCGCCGCTCATCGCGGCCGATGCGTCGTTCCGGCTCGACGCGTACTTTCCGAACGTGGTGGACATCGCGCGGCGGGGCGAGGCGCTCTATGCCATTCCGGGCGATTTCACGCCCATGGTCATGATGTACAACAAGCGCCTCTTCCGCGAGGCGGGGGTGCCGCTGCCGCGGCCGGGGTGGACGCGACAGGAGTTCCTCGAGGCGGCCCGGGCCCTGACGGTCCACGAACCCGGCCGACCCGTGCCCACGCGGTACGGTTTCAAGTTCGAGAACTGGATGCCCGGGTGGCTGCCGTGGATCTGGGCCGCGGGCGGCGACGTCCTCAGCCCCGACGGACGCCACGCCGTCGGGTACCTCGACTCGCCCCAGACGATCGAGACGATCCGGTTCCTGGTAGACCTGGTGCGGCAGCACCGGGTGGCGCCGAGCCTGTCGGAGACGGCCGCCGCCGGCGTCGACCTCTTCCGCGACGGCCGCGCCGCCATGACGCTGACCGGGCACTGGTCGCTCGTCGAGTACCGCGTCGACCAGATGGACGTGGGGGTGGCCGGCATCCCCGGCGACGGGCGGCACGTGACCGTCATGTACGAGGCGGGGGCCGCCATCTCGCGGGCCAGCCCGCACCGCGACCTGGCGTGGGACTACATCACGTACCGGAGCAGCGCCGCCGTCCAGGCGAAGATGCTGGCGACGGGCGTGGCCATCTCGGCCCATCGCGAGGTGGCCCGGTCGTTCGCCGGCACCGAGGTCGAGGACGCGTTTCTGGCGGAAGTGCCCTACGCGCGGCGTCCGTGGGGCGCGGCCGTCGAGCGGTACGAACTGGTCGAGGACCTGGGCCGCGAGATGATCGAAGACATCCTGAGCGGCGGCGTTGACGTCGAGGCGGCCGCGCGCCGCACCGCCGCCCTCGTCGAGGCCGAACTGGGACGACCATGAGCGCCAAACGCACCCACTGGCACGGATACCTCTTCGTCGCGCCGGCGACGGTGTACCTGGTGGTGTTCTCGCTGGTGCCGATGGCGGTGGCGGCGTACCTGAGCCTGCATCACTGGCCGCTGCTCGGAAAGGAGCGGTGGTTCGTCGGCCTGGCGAACTACGCCCAGGCGCTGGGCGACCCGTTCTTCCGGGGGGCGTTCTGGAACACGGTGGTGTTCGCGGCCCTGGCCGTGCCGCTGGGTCTCGTGTCGTCGCTGGCGGTGGCCGTGCTGGTGAACCAGCGTCTTCGCGGCGTGACGGTGTTCCGGACGCTGTACTACGTGCCGGCGGTCTCAAGCGGCGTGGCCGTCTCGATGGTGTGGATCTGGATCTTCCTGCCGCACGACGGCCTCATCAACACCGTCCTGAAGTGGCTGGGCGGGGCCGGCGACGTCGACTTCCTGGGCGACCCGAGCCTGGCCCTGCCGGCGCTGGTGCTGATGAGCCTGTGGATGGGCCTGGGGCCGCGGATGGTCATCTTCCTGGCGGGTCTCCAGGGCATTCCGCACAGCCTGTACGAGTCGGCCGAGATCGACGGCGCGGGCCCCTGGCAGCGGTTCCGGCACATCACCCTGCCGATGCTCGTGCCGACGACGTTCTTCGTCCTCGTGACGTCGACCATCTCGGCCTTCCAGTTGTTCACGCAGGTGTACGTGATGACCAAGGGCGGGCCGCGGCGGGCCACCGACGTGGTGGTGTATCATATCTACAAAGAAGCCTGGCACAAGTTCGCCATCGGGTCGGCCAGCGCCCAGTCGTACATTTTGCTGGCCGTCATCGTGGCGATCTCGGTGCTGCAGTTCCGGCTGATGCGGCGGCGGCTCCGGGAGGCGGCCGAACAATGGTAAGAAAGTTGCGGAAGGCGGCCCTGTACACGCTGCTCGTGGCCCTGGCGGTGGCGACCCTGGCGCCCCTGGTGTGGATGGTCTTTACGTCGCTGCACCCGCCGCTGTCGCCCATTCCGACGCCCGACCGACTGTTCCAGCCCAAGGAATGGGCTTTCAGCAACTACTGGTGCGTCCTGTCGTTCCCCGACCTGCCGGTGGCCCGGTTCTTCGCCAACAGCCTCATCGTGACCGGCGCGGTCGTGGCGGTGCAACTGGCCGTCTGCTCGCTGGCGGCGTACGGGTTCGCGCGGATGACCTTCCGCGGCCGCGACACGCTGTTCGCCGCGTTCCTCGTGACGATGATGGTGCCGGGCACCATCCTCATCGTGCCGCTGTTCCTGACGACCCACCGGCTGGGCCTGCTGAACACGTACGCGGGCCTCATCCTGCCGTACCCGTACCTGAGCACGGCGTTCGGGACGTTCCTGCTGCGCCAGTTCTTTCTGACGATACCGCGGAGCCTCGACGAGGCCGCGCGGCTGGACGGGGCGAGCGACTTCCAGATTTACTGGCACATCGTGCTGCCGGCGTCGAGGCCGGCGCTGGCCACGCTGGGGGCGTTCGGGTTCATCTGGTCGTGGACCGACTTCTACTGGCCGATGCTGGCCACCAGCACGGTCGACATGCGGACGCTGGAGGTGGGCCTGTCGATCTTCAAGGACGCCTACGGGGCAACCAACTGGCCGCTCCAGATGACGGCCGCCGTCATCGTCATGGTGCCGGCCCTGGTCGTCTTCCTGGCCCTGCAACGCTACTTCGTCCGCGGCGTGGCCCTGAGCGGCATCAAGGGCTGACCCGCCGCCGGGGCCGTAAGCGGTCCGAGAAGAGTTTGGCGCGGCGGCCTTCCCAGGCCGCCGCGCGGGTGCGTATTCACCGTGTGCCACGGCTGGCGAGAGCGGCGCCCCGGCGCTACACGTCACTTCGCGGGCTCGGCGGCCGGCTTAGGCTCGGGTGTCTTCCAGCGTTCGACCCAGACCTTCTTGAGGACCTCGGCCATCTCGGGGTCATGTTTCATGGCCTCGGCCCGCACGAACGGGTAAAAATCGTTCGTGCCGAACCACGCCTCGGTCAGTTCGGCGAAGTATTCCTGGTCGTTGTTCAGGGCGTACGCCCGCTTGGTCTCGCCCGTGAGGTACAGGACCGACTCGTACGACCCGGCGGCCTTGGCCTTCTCGTAGGCGGCCCGAATGTCGGGCTGGTCGTACCCCAGGACCTGGTGATGGTAGGCGTGGGCGAGTTCGTGCAGCACCATCGACCACTGGTGTTTCGTCCAGTCGAGGAAGTGGCGCGGCCCGCCCAGTTCCACCGACTTGGCCTTCTCGGGGTTGAACCCGTTCGCCTCCAGCCACCCGCGCGACGGGTGGTAACACATGCACGTCACCTTGGGGTTCTCTTCGACCCAGATGACGACTTGGCGGAGGCGCTCGACCGCCGGGGCCGGCACCTTCCGCGTGACGTTGTAGAGTTGCAGGCCCACTTGCTTGAGCGTCGCCTCGGCGAGGTCCTTCTTGGCCACCACGTCTTTGTGGACGCGGACGGTCCACCCCTCGATGGTCCGGACCTCGTAGTCGGCCGTGGGGGCGTAGGCCGGCTCGGCCTTCTCGGCGGCCGGCTTGGGGGGCGCGTCGGCGGCACCCGGCGCGGCCTCCTTGGCCGCGGCCGCCCAGGCCACCGCCGCCATCCCCATAAGCACCATGGTCAGCATCGCTCTCATGCGCATCGTCCTTTCGACAGCCATGCGTTTGCCTTCGGCGCACATGGCTGCGTTACGGTGCGCCCGCCTTGCCGCCCTTGAGGGGGACGTACTCGTGGGCGAAGGGCCGCTGGGGACCGATCGTCCAGACGCGGTATCCCGCCGGGGTGCCGTCGTTGTTCTTGCTGGTCGAGGCGGTGGTCACGAGTTGAATGTCCTTGTGGGCCAGCACGTTGTTGCAGTGGGCGTGGCCGGTCAGGTACGTGGC
This sequence comes from Phycisphaerae bacterium, assembly GCA_035528235.1. Classification (GTDB taxonomy): domain Bacteria; phylum Planctomycetota; class Phycisphaerae; order FEN-1346; family FEN-1346; genus DATKZB01. The sequence continues at coordinate 2,411 of DATKZB010000092.1, read as the reverse complement.
GACGCCGGCCGACTCGAACAGAGTCAGCAGGGCCTTGCGTCGCGTGGGCGGCAGGTTCATGTAGGCGGGTTTTTCGTCGATCGTCTTTTCCCAAAGGGCGATGTGGCCGAAGACGACGATCGGCCGGCGCTTGGCGGCGGCCTCGCGCAGCGTGGCCGTGAGCCACGTCTCCTGCGCTCCTGGCCGCGCGGGCCGCGCGGGTTTCTTCTCGGCCGCGCCCTTGTTCCACCACTCGATCGTGTTCAGGCCCACGAACGTGCACCCCTTGTGCTCGAAGGCGCCGTAGGGCTTGCCCACGTACTTGGCGTACAGGTCGAGCGGGTCGTGGTTGCCGGGGACGGCGTACAGGGGGACCTTCAATCCCTTGAGGCCGGCGGCGCTGTCTCGCCACGACTTCTCGTCATGGTCGTTGTGGACGAAGTCGCCGCAGTGGAGGACGAAGTCGGGTTTCAGGGCGTTGATCTGGTCGACGGCCAGGCGGAGCATGGCCACGTCGTGGTCATAGCCGCCGAAGCCCAGTTGGGTGTCGGTGAGTTGGACGAACGCAAAGGGTTCCTGTGCCGCCTTGGCCGCGGCCGCCATGGCCCGGAGCGGCAAGGCCGCCGTGGCCGCCGCCAGGCCCATCGCCTTCAGAAAACGCCGCCGGGTGCTGCGCGGTGACGTCATGGTTGGCTCCTTGAAGGGGTGCCGATGACCTCGGCAATCCGGTCCCACGGCACCAGCAGGACGGGCCGCGGAATGACGTCGGTGTGGCAGGCAAACAGGCCCTTGGCGAACGGCGGGCCGAGGTCGATCGCCGTCAGGTCGAGTCCGTCGGTGTCGCTGGCGCCGCGGACGGTAAACGTGCCCAGCAGCCGGAAGTCGCCGCCCAGGCGATAGACCTTGAAGTTGTTGCGGCTCTGGTTCGAGACGACCAGGGCGGGCCCGCCACCCACGTTCGGATGGATGGCCAGGCCCTCGACGTCGCCGCGCAGGCCGTTGGCGCCCAGGCGGACGACGAGCCGCGGCGGGGCGGTGTCGTCGGGTTCGCCGCCGACCTCCCAGACGCCCTTCTGTTCCTCGCCCACGTAGATGCGGCCGCGCGCGTCGTCGCCGACGGCCGCCTCCGAGAAGCCCGTCTGGAACGTCCGGACCTTCGTGCCGCCAACCTTGCCCGTGCCGTCGTCGGCCAACTCGTACTGCTCGCACGCGCCGCCCATCGACGTGGTGACGAAGTAGACCTTGCCCGTCTTGGGGCTGCGGTAGAGCGTGCCGCCGTAGTTCGCGCCGGTATCGATGCGGCCGTTATCGACCCGCGCGAGGTGCCGCGTCTCGGGGTCGACGGCGTACACCATGACGCGCCGCGGGCTGGCCCGCTGGTTGAAGGCCACGATGTCGACCTTGCGACCGCCCAGCGGGAACCCGTAGCGCAGGTCGATGTTGCCCGGATGGGGGGTCTCGATGGCCTGGAGCGTGTGGCCGGCCAGGTCGTAGACGAAGAGGCGATCGGCGGCCTTGTCGGACGCGATGACGGTGCTCCGGGCGGCGTCCTTCGGGTTGACCCAGAGACACAGGTCGTCCTGGTCGCTGGCCTTTTCGTCGCAGCACCTGGCGACGGGCTCGATGGCCGGCGGCTCGGCCTTGCCGCTGTCCTGGCGGGCCTCCTTGCCGGCGGCCGACCATGTCGCGACCAGCATCAGGCCGACGGCTATCGCTCGGACGGTGATTCGCTGGGCCATGGGCACACTCCCTCATCCTCGCCGCTTGCTAGCGCGCGCGGCTAGCCACGCGCGTCCTGCTAGCCCTCGCACGCCGGCTGGCCCTGGCACTGCTAGCCGCGAGCGCGAGCGAGCGGCAGGCGCGCCGAACAATCGTCGAACAGCCAGCCGACAAGCGCCCTGCACGCGCCGTTACTGGTTCTGCACATACTCCATCGCGCGCCCAAGCGTGGCCTGCGACTTGATATACCGCGTGCTCCCGTGTCGCGTCCACAACTTCCCGGGCGTTGGCGAGGGGCCTGCCTCGTTCAGCCGCCGGGTCGCCCAGGCCTTCAGGGACGTCATCACCCTCTCGGGCGACTGCTGCGGCGCTGTGAGAAGAACGTGGACGTGGTTGGTCCGCACGTTCAATGCCCACACGGGCCACCCCCTGGTGCGGCAGGTGTCGCGGATGGCGTCCTCGACGATGCGCCGCTGGCGCGCGTCCAGAGCGACCGGCTCGCCCTCAAGCCGGAGCCGGGCCCGGCGTTCGCGCTGCGGGTCAGGCGACCCGTAGGGCCGACCGGCGGCGCCGTCGCCGTGGTGCACCCACCCCCGGTCATCGCCGGGGAGCCATGTGCCGTGCGTCGTCCAAGTGAGGAAGTAGGCCAGCGTCGGCGGCATGTTGGTTGGGTCCTTCGCGCCTGCCCGGGCCGCTCGCTTGCGCTCGCGGCT
>DATKZB010000091.1:0-4747 GCA_035528235.1 Phycisphaerae bacterium | reverse complement strand
ACGTGCGAACGGCCCAGCCGTGTAAGGTGGGGCGCGCCCCACCTTACACGGCTGGGCCGTTCGCACGTGCTGGTGTCCGGCCGCGGCACGGCTTGCTTGACTCCGCCCCTGGCGAGTGCTAGAAGGGCCGATAGTCTGAACGACGACACGGGAACATCGTGGCAGGAAAGGGGACAACGATGCGCAGCGCTATCATCGTAGTGGCATTGGCCGGACTCGCGGCCGGGCTGGTCGGCTGTGGCGGCGGCACACTCATGTATCGCGTCAGCGCGGGGGCCGAACGCGACTACATCGACTCCAGCGGCCTGACCTGGAAGGCCGACCAGGAGTGGGCCGAGGGCAAGACCTGGGGCGCCATCGGCGGACTCACCGTCCGGCGGAACGCCATCAAGGGCGTCCCCGGCACCAAGGCACCCGACGTCTATCTGACCGAACGGTACAGCATGACGGGCTACCGCTTCGACGTGCCCAACGGCACGTACACCGCGCGTCTGCACTTTGCCGAGACGTTCGACGGCGTCGCCAAGGGCACCGAGGTGCGGGTCTTCGCCGTCAAGGTCCAGGGCAAGGAGGTCCTCAGGGACCTCAACATCTTCAAGGAGACGGGCCAGCTGGCCAAGCCGCTCATCAAGACGGTCAGCGGCGCCCAGGTGACCGACGGCAAGTTGCTGATCGAGTTCGTGCCGAACGTTCAGAACCCGTGCATCCAGGGCATCGAGGTCTTCAAGCCGTGACGGCCGACGATTCCCGCACGCGCCTCAACCGGCTGATCGGCCGGCACGAGGCGCTCCTGGAGCGCCGCAACCAGGTCGACCCGGCCTGGACGAACGGATGGTTCGAGCGGTATCGCCACCCCGTGGTCACGGCCGACCACGTGCCCATCGCGTGGCGGTATGACCTGGACCCCGATCGCAACCCGCATATGGCGGAGCGGCTGGCCGTCAACGCCGTCTTCAACCCGGGGGCCATCGAGCACGACGGCAAGGTCTGCCTGGTGTGCCGCGTCGAAGGCTGCGACCGCAAGTCGTTCTTCGCGGTGGCCGAGTCCGAGACCGGCGTCGACGGGTTCCGCTTCCGCGACCGGCCCATCGTCATGCCCGAGACCGCCGACCCCGACACGAACGTCTACGACATGCGCCTGACGCGGCACGAGGACGGGTGGATCTACGGTCTCTTCTGCACCGAGCGGAAAGACCCTGCCGCGCCGCCCGGCGACGAGTCGGCCGCCGTGGCCCAGTGCGGCATCGCCCGCACCCGCGACCTCGACCGGTGGGAGCGATTGCCGGACCTCGTCTCGCGCTCGGCCCAGCAGCGGAACGTCGTCCTGCATCCCGAGTTCGTCGGCGGCCGGTACGCCTTCTACACCCGGCCGCAGGATTCCTTCATCGAGGCGGGCACGGGCGGCGGCATCGGGTGGGCCCTGGCCGACGACATCGAGCACGCCGTCATCGGCGACGAGACCGTCATCGACCCCAAGCGATACCACACGGTCCGCGAGTCGAAGAACGGCATGGGCCCGCCGCCCATCCGGACGCCGCGCGGGTGGCTGCACATCGCCCACGGCGTGCGCGGCACGGCGGCGGGGTTGCGGTACGTCCTGTACGCGATGCTGTGCGACCTGGAGCATCCCGAGCGGGTCGTCCGCCGGCCCGGCGGGTACTTTATGGCGCCGCAGGGCGAGGAACGCGTCGGCGACGTTTCGAACGTCGTCTTCTGCAACGGGGCCGTGGCCCGAGGCGACGGCACCGTCTTCATCTACTACGGTTCCAGCGACACCCGCATCCACGTGGCCACGACGACCGTCGAACGGATGCTCGACTATTGCGAGAACACGCCCGAGGACCCGTTGCGGTCGGCCGCGTGCGTCCGGCAGCGGCTCGACCTGATTGACCGAAACGCCCAGGCCGCCCGCCGCCTGGGCCTGGGACGCTGAGGCCAGCGGGGGCCACAAGGTGCTTGTGTCCGGGGCGGCGACGGGGTATCCTGCCCGGTCGCCGCGGCAGGCCGGGCGCGGCGTCGGTCGGCCCGGGTGTCGCTTGGCGCACGGATTCCCTGAACGAAAGGAAGACTGACCATGGCCAGAACGTATCGGTGGTTTCTTCTGACGGTGCTCTTGGCGCTGGCGGGCGCGCTGGTACGCCCGGCCGCGGCCGCGGACAAGGTGAGCGTGCTCATCATCGACGGGCAGAACGGTCACGACTGGAAGGCCACCACGCCGGTCATCAAGGACCTGCTCGAGAAGACCGGCCGGTTCACCGTCGAGGTCCTGACGAGCCCGGCCAAGGACGCGCCGAAAGAGCAGTGGGATAACTTCAAGGCCGACTTCTCGAAGTATGGCGTCGTGCTGAGCAACTATTGCGGCGACGCGTGGCCCGAGGCCTTCCGCACGGCCCTCGAGAAGTACGTGAACGACGGCGGCGGGTTCGTGGCGTACCACTTCGCCGTGGCGGCGTTCCGCGACTGGCCGGCCTACAACCAGATGATCGGCATGGGATGGAAGGACAACAAGTTCGGCGAGGGCCTGGCCTACGACGACGACGGTAAACTGGTCCGCCGTCCCAAGGGCGAGGGCCCCGGCAACGGTCACGGACCCTCCCATGAGTTCGAGGTTATGATCCGCGACAAAGACGATCCCATCACCAAGGGCCTGCCCGAGAAGTGGATGCACGTCAAGGACGAACTCTACCACGGCCAGCGCGGCCCGGCGAAGGACATGCACATCCTGGCCTCCGCCTTCAGCGCCAAAGACAAGGGCGGCACCGGCATGCACGAGCCCATGGCCTGGACCATCCCCGTCGGCAAAGGCCGCGCGTTCACGACGCTCCTGGGCCACCACATTGAAGAGACCCGCGCCCCCGGGCGCAGCCACGCTTCTGGTGCGCGGCACCGAGTGGGCCGCCACCGGCAAGGTCACCATCCCCGTGCCGGACGACCTGAAGGCGAAGTAGCGCCACACGAGTCGTCCCGGCGACGGACGATGCTTGTGCCGCGCGGCGACGGACCATTGTTCCGACCAATCGACCGCAAGGCGCGGCACGCGAGCCGCGCCTTGCGTGTTCTTGCCCCGCTCGTCGCCCGGGGTACAATGCAGCCCCGGGTTCTCGTGAGAGGAAATGTCACATGGCCAGGCCGAAGACCGCCGCCGGCATCCCGCACCTTCGCAGGCAGGGCGCCGCCACGCAACTCATCGTCGATGGCAAACCGATGGTCCTTCTGTCGGGCGAGGTGCACAACTCCAGCGCCTCGAGCCTCCCCTACATGGAACCCATCTGGCCGCGCATGGCCGCCATGGGCCTGAACGCGCTCGTCGTGCCCGTGTACTGGGAACTCGTTGAGCCGCGCGAGGGCACGTTCGACTTCCGTCTGGTCGACGGTCTGCTGGCCGGTGCGCGGAAGCAGCGTCTGCGGCTGGTGCTCCTGTGGTTCGGCACGTGGAAGAACGGCGAGTCGCATTACGCGCCGGAGTGGGTCAAGACGGACCTCGCGCGGTTTCCGCGCGCCCAGACGGCGCCCGGCTGCAACTCCGCCACCATCCTGTGCCTCAGCGACGAGGCCCGCGATGCCGACGCCCGGGCCTTGGCCGCGCTCATGCGCCACCTCCGCCGCGTCGACGGCCGCCGCCACACCGTGGTCGCCGTCCAGGTGGAGAACGAGACGGGCCTCCTGGGCGGTTCGCGCGACCGGTCGGCCCTGGGCGATCGGCGGTTCGCCGGGCGCGTGCCGGCCGCTCTCATGCGGTTCCTCGCCCGCCGCCGCGACGCGCTGACCGACGAGTTCCGCCGCCTCTGGCCCGACGCCGGCGGCCGCCAGGCCGGCACGTGGACCGAGGTCTTCGGCCCGGCGGCCGACGAGGTCTTCATGGCCTGGCACATCGGCCGGTACGTCGACCGCGTGGCCGAGGCGGGCAAACGCGAGTACCCCCTGCCGATGTACGCCAACACGTGGCTCGTCGGCCACGACGGCCAGCGGCCCGGCGAGTACCCGAGCGGCGGGCCCGTCGCCGGGATGCTCAACGTCTGGCAGGCGGCCGCGCCGCACATCGACTGGATCGCCCCCGACATCTACCGCAACGACTTCGCCGCCACCTGCCGCCAGTACACCCAGTCGGGCAACCCGCTGATGATCCCCGAGACGCACCGCGACGAACGGGCCGCCGCCAACGTCTTCTACGCCGTCGGGCAGCACGACGCGATGTGCTTCGCGCCGTTCGCCATCGATGATCTCGATGCCTCGCATCCCCTGGCCGCGAGTTACGCCCTGCTGGCCGACCTCGCGCCGCTGGTGACCGCGCACCAGGGCACCGGCCGCATGGTCGGCCTGGCCCAGGAGGGCGGCGAGATGGTCCGCGAGTTCGACCTGGGCGGGTATCACCTGCGCGTCCAGTACGCCCGGCCCGTGGAGCCGGGGCGGGTGCCGGGGTGCGCCATCATCATCGCCACGGGGCCCGACGAGTTCATCGTGGCGGGGTGCGGCCTGACGGTGCGTTTCTCGGGCCTGGGGCCGGAGGCGCCCAACGTCAATTTCCTCGCGCTCGACGAGGGCCGGTTCGTGCGCGGCAAGTGGGTGCCCGGCCGCCGCCTGAACGGCGACGAGTCGTACCCCGGCGTGGTCCTGGGGCCGGAGCCGTGCGTCTGCCGCGCGCGGCTGTATGCGTACGCATGAGCCGGGCCGCCGGCCGGCGGCGCCGTCAATAGCGGTTTGGGATTGGATTGTAGCGCGGTGGGTCCCCGTACCCACCGCGCCAACG
>DATKZB010000090.1:0-14415 GCA_035528235.1 Phycisphaerae bacterium | reverse complement strand
GAAACGAACCGGCCGAGAGCCGCCCTGCGCCGCCCAACCCCCTGCCGGAAGGGGAGGTTGTCGCCCCGACACGACAACGACCGCCCGAGGCGCGGTCGAAAACGCCACTTGACATCGGGCAGCCTTTCATGAATAGCCTGTGGCCTCCAGCCTCCAGTCTCCAGCCTGCCTCCCATTGCGGTACGCTTTAGTATATATCGAGTCCAATCCATTTATGGTCAAAACAGGCTCGAAAAAGCGCGATTCCGGCGCATTCCGATCAAAAATCGAAAAAAACGATCAAAAGCGGCGCGTTTTGCCTTGCCTATCTTACCAAAAGGGGGGCGAATCGTCCATGGCGCGCCGAAAATGGGGTTCGGGCCGCCAAAAACCCCACTTTTCGCCCTCCTGGCGGAAAGGCGTTTCATCAAAGTGTATGATGGGGGGGGCGAATCCGGCCGCGCGGGGCAAGCCCCGCGGCTAACAGCGGTGCCGGGGGCTTGTTTCCGGCAGGGTGGCACGGTCATCCCAAAGCGGCGATGGTTCCTTGATTTCCGCCTGCCACACCGTACTATCGAACGGGCGAGGGCCGGTCCGGCGGCTGGCCCGTGCACCCGTCCCCTGGATGGAGCCGCCCTACCATGCCCAGACGCCCGACCGTTCTCGTTCTGGCCCTGGCGGCGCTGCTTGGCGCGCTCATGCCCAGCGGCCTCCTGGGCGTCGAGAAGCAGACCGTCATGGTCCCGATGGCCGACGGCGTCCGCCTGGCCACCGACGTGTACCTGCCCGACGGCGAGGGACCGTGGCCGGTCATCCTCGAGCGGACGCCGTACAATCGCCGGGGCGGGGGCGCGGCCGCCGTGGCGGCGCGCCTGGGCTACGCGGGCGTCATCCAGGACGTGCGCGGCCGGTTCGAGTCCGAGGGCGAGAACCTGCCCTTCATCGGCTGCGGATGGGTTGACCACGCCGACGGCGCCGACACCATCGCCTGGATCCGCAAGCAGACCTGGTCCAACGGCAAGATCGGCACGTTCGGCGGGTCGGCCGGCGGCATCACGCAGAACCTGACGGCCGGCGCCGCCCCCGACGGACTCGTCTGCCAGTACATCGTGGTGGCCGCGGCCAACCTGTACACCGACGCCGCCTATCCCGGCGGGGCCCTGCGCAAAGAGCAGGTCGAGCAGTGGACCAGCCAGCACCATTTCGACCCCAAGGCCATGGACGTCTGGCGCGAGCACCCGGCGTTCGACGCCTACTGGCAGCGCTTCGATTCCACCGGCAAACACGCCGTCATGAACGCCCCGGCCGTCCACGTGGGCGGCTGGTTCGACACCTTCAGCCAGGGCACGATCGACGCCTTCGCCGGACGCCAGTACGCGGGCGGGCCGGGGGCGCGCGGCCGGCAGAAACTCGTTATGGGCCCGTGGACCCACGGCGGCATCGCCCAGCCGAAACAGGGCGACCTCGTGTTCCGCGATTCCATTCCGCCGCTTACCTACGACATGATCCAGTGGTTTGCCTGCCACTTGAAGGGCGGCAGTCAGGTCATCATGGACGAGCCCGCCGTGGCCTACTACGTGATGGGCGACTGCTCGTCGGCCGACGCCCCCGGCAACGCGTGGCGGTTCGCCCCGCGCTGGCCCATCCCGGCCACCGAGACGCCGTACTACTTCGGCAAGGGCGGGGGACTGTCGACGGAGCGGCCCGCCGCCGGGGAGGCCGTAGCCGAGTACACCTTCGACCCCGCCGACCCGTGCCCGACCATCGGCGGGCGGAACCTGACCATCCCCGCCGGTCCGATGAACCAGAATCCCATCGAGGGCCGAAAGGACGTCCTCACCTTCACCACCGCGCCGCTCGAGGCGCCGCTGGAGGTAACCGGCCGCGTCGTCGCCCGCCTCTGCGTCGCGTCGTCGGCCGTTGACACCGACCTCTCGGTCCGCCTCTCGGACGTGTACCCCGACGGGGCCAGTTACATCATGACCGACGGCATCCTGCGTCTGCGGTACCGCGAATCGCTCGCCGACCCGAAACCCCTGGAGCCGGGCAAGGTGTACGAGGTGGCGGTCGACTGCTGGTCGACGAGCGTCGTCTTCAACAAGGGGCACCGCATCCGCGTGACGGTGACCTCGTCCAACTACCCGCGCTACGACCTGAACCCCGGCACGGGCAAGCCCTGGGCCGAGGGTTGTGAGTCCCTCAAGCAGGCCAACCGCATCTTCTGCGACGCCGCCCACCCCAGCCGCATCGTCCTGCCGGTGGTCGAGGCCAGGCCGGCGGCCCAAGCCGTGGATGCGGGGAGGCCCGGTCCGTCGCCCCAGCCCGGCAAGGGGGGCGCCGGGTAATCCTGCCATGCGGCTTGTCGCGTGTCCGTAGGGGCACGACATGTCGTGCCCCTACAACACACGGTGACGCGCCGCGTGTCACGGCTTGCCCGCGCAAAAGAGGCGCGGCGGATCTGCTGACCCGCCGCGCCGTGCGTTGTCAATCGCCTTCGGCCTACATCTTCACCCACTGCGAGTTGCTCTTGGCGCTCTTGACGGCCGCCTCGATAAACCGCATGTGGGCCACGCCGTCGTCGACGTTGGCGTACTTGGACCCGTCGCACTTGAACTTTTTGCCGGCGTTGTACAGCCGCACGTCTTCCTCGAACGACTTGTGCAGCCGCCGGTACGCGTCGTGGAAGGCCTCGGCGTGGCCGGACGGAATGGTGCATTCGCCGCCGACCCAGGCGGGCAACTTGCCGAGGAACGAGTCCTGGTCCTTGACCTCGCCGCGCCAGTACACGCGGTCGGGCTCGCCCGGCAGGCGGATGATGATCTGCTCGCTCTCTTCCTGCCGCCACACCAGGCTTCCCTTCTCGCAGTTGACCTCGATGCCCAGATCGTTCTTGTGTCCGATGGCGATCTGGCTGGCGCGGATGAGCGCGCGGCCGCCGTTGGCGAGTTTGCAGTAGGTCGTGAAGTGATCGTCCAGCTGCCGCCCCTTCAGGAACGTCTCAATCATGCCGCGCACCTCGGTCACCTTCAGGCCCGTCACGAACTTCAGTTGCATGAAGGCGTGGCTGCCGATGTCGCCGCCGCAGCACGAGGCACCGGCCATCTTGGGGTTCGTCCGCCACGAGGCCTGCATCTGGCCGCTTTTCTCCAGGCGTGTGGCCAGCCACCCTTGCAGGTAGTAGGCGTCGACCCAGCGGACGGCGCCCAGTTTGCCGCTCTGGATGATCCAGCGGCTCAGCCAACTCGACCAGTGGCCGACGTACGTGTGAGCCACGCCGAAGGGCACCTTGTACTTCTTGACGGCGGCCGCCAGCGACTCGGCCTGCTTGGCGGTAATCGTGAGCGGCTTCTCGCAGAAGACCGGGATGCCGGCCTTGATGAGTTTCATCGCCGGGTCGTAGTGCACGAAGTTGGGCGTCACGATGACGGCGTAGTCGATGCGTTCGCCGATGGGTTTCTTGGCTTGGTCCTTGATCATCGCGTCGTAACTGGGATACCCCTGGATGGGGTAGGGCCACTTCCTGGCTTCCGCCATGGCGACCTTGGGGTTGGGGTGCAGCGCCCCACAGACGACCCGCCGGGTGCCGTCCATGTGAATCGCCTTCTGGTGCGGGTTGACGATGAACGCCCCGCCGCCGCCGCCGACGAGGCCGACCGTGAGAACTCGCTTGGACATTTTTCTCTCCTCCATGGCAGACTGCGAAGACCCTGGTTATCGGTTCCAGTGACGCCACCGGCGATTGTACACGGTCGGCGCGGGATGTCAAAAAAAAGACGGCCGCTCCGGCGGCTTTCGCCGGCCGCACCGGGCGGCGCCGGAAATTCGTGAATAGCCCCCGCCGGCCGGGGTATAGTGGGGCGACAAGCGGAAGGCGAGCCGTCAGATGACCGAGAACGAAACCGCCTTGCTCGAGCGTTGCCAGGCCGGCGACAGAGACGCGTTCGGGCCTATCGTCAAAAAGTACGCCGGCCGCGCCTCCGGTGCCGCATGCCTCTTGCTGGGGTGTCCGCAGGAGGCGCTCGACGCCTCGCAGGAGGCCTTCGTCCGGGCCTGGCGGAACATCGGCCGGTTCAACTCTTCGTCGCCCTTCTACCCGTGGTACTCCACGATTCTGCGGAACGTGTGCCGCAGCCGCCTGCGCTGGCGATCGCGCCACAAGACGGTGGCCCTGGCCGAGGGGCACGCCAACCCCTCGACCGACGCCGACCCTGCCTGTCTGGCCGAGCGCCACGAGCGGCGCGACCGGATGTGGCGCGCCCTGGTGCGCCTCGGCGACCCCTTCCGCGAGATCATCCTCATGTACCACTTCCACGACATGTCGTACCGCGAGATCGCCGCCGCGCTCGGCATTCCCATCGGCACGGTCATGTCGCGCCTGCATAGCGCCCGGATGGCCCTGCGCGAGAAGTTGGCAGGAGATACGTCATGAGTTGCGATCTGTTCAAACCGAAGTTGAGCGCGTACCTCGACGGCGAATTGCCGGACGACGAGCGCCGGTCGCTCGAGCAGCACCTTGCCTCGTGCCCCGCTTGCACGAGGGAACTGGCCGAACTCAAACGCCTCTCGGAGGACCTGAACATGATGCGGTTCAAGGAACCCGGCGACGACGAACTCCAACGCTACTGGGCCGGCGTCTACAACCGGATGGAGCGCAGCATAGGCTGGATTTTGCTCTCCGCCGGCGCTATCATCACCCTCTGCTATGGGGCCTTCCAACTCGTCGAGCACCTGGTCCGCGATCCGGCCGTCTCGGTCGCCCTGAAGATCGGCGTCTGTGCCCTCATCGCGGGCGTCGTCATCCTGTTCGTCTCGCTCGTCAGGGAAAGGCTCGTTCTGCGGAAGGTGGACCGGTACTCCAAGGAGATCGAACGATGATCGTCGTCACCACCGACACCGTGCCCGGCAAGACGATTACCCAGGTCTGCGGGCTGGTGCGCGGCAACACGATTCGCGCCCGCCACGTGGGCCAGGACATCAAAGCGGCCTTCCGGAACCTGATCGGCGGCGAGGTTCTCGAGTACACCAAACTCCTGGCCGAGTCGCGCGAACAGGCCATCGACCGCATGGTCGCCGCCGCCCAGGAACTCGGCGCCAACGCCATCCTCGCCATGCGCTTTACGACCTCCGAAATCATGGGTGGCGCCGCCGAACTCCTGGCCTATGGCACCGCCGTCGTCATCGAATAACGTGCCGGGTGCCGCGGCCGTTTTCACGTGCCACCGGCGGCTTCACGTGCCACGGCTTGCTTGCAAGCCGTGTGCGCGGCGGGTCCCCGTACCCGCCGCGCAAAACGCGCGGCTTGCCCGCCCGTGGCGTAGGGGCACGACGTGTCGTGCCCCTACGGACGTGCGGCTAGCAGCGCCCGAACGTGAACCTGCACCCGTACCGAACGATTGGGGAACCATCATGGCCGCACGACGAACCTGGCTTTTGGCTTCGCTGGCCGTTGCCTTCTTCCTGGGTGGATGCGAGACCGTGCCTGAACCGGCCGAGTCGCCGCCTGCCGAAACGCCGGCCGAGGCGCCCGCCCGGCAACCGGCCGCCGAATCGCTCGAGCCCCTCGCCCCGGACGAGATCGCCTGGGCCGTCTCCCAGGCCCCGGCCGACGCCTGCCTCGTCGTCACGGTCCGCCGCCTCGATGAGTTCGAGAAGAACCTCCAGGCACTCGTCGGGCCCGACCAGCCGGCCATGCCCATCGTGGCCGAGATCGAGAAAGAACTGCCCCCCGGGGCCCTCGACAGCGCCGGCCCCATGGTCTTCGTTCTGATGGCCGGCGAGGGCGTGATGCCCGTCTTCCTCTTGCGCATCAAGGACGAGGCGGCCCTCAAGGGCGAGGCCGCCGGCAGCGGCATCATCGTCTGCACCAGCCAGCCCCCGCCCCCGCCGGGCGCCCCGCCCGACTTCAAGATGCCCGAGAAGAAGATCTTCATCTTCAAGCGGGCCCCCTGGGCCGTCGTCGGGCCCAGCGTCGAGGCCGTCAAGGCCGTCATGCGGGCCGAGAAACACCTGGCCCTCACCGGCGCCCAGCGCGCCGCCATCGCCGACCGCACCCTCTGGGCCCACGTCAACCCGACCGCCCTGGCCGCCGCCGCCCGACGCGGCCTCGACGACCTCCAGAAGAAAATGGCCGAGCAGGGCCAAGCCGGTGCCGTCCCGCCCGCCACCCTGCGGATGCTCGACTGGCTGCTCGGCATGGTCAAGGACGCCGGGCGCGTGGACCTGGCCGCCGACGTCACGGCCGCCGGCGTCACGGCCGAGGCCGAGGTCGAACTGGCCGAGGGGTCGCAACTGCTGACCGTCGCCGCCTCGGCCAGGCCCATCGAGGACTTCGCCTGCGGCCTGCCCGCCGCCGAGCACTTCGTGCTGGCCGCCTGGGGCCGCGTCGATTGGGACAAGGCCATCCCGGCCGTCAAGGTCCTCGTCAAGCCGCTCTTCGACATCTTTGCCGAGGGCGAGGACGAGGCCACCCGCAAGGGCCTCGACGAACTCTGGGCCTCTTACGACCAGTGGGCCGGCGTCATGGGCCCCCGGTTCGCCATGGTCATGGAACCCGCACCACCCGGTCAGGGCCTGTACCGGCTGGCCGAGACCTTCGACGTGACCGACGCCGACGCGTACCGCAAACTCATCAAGCAGTACATGACCAAGTCGATGGACGCCACCAAGGTCATGATGGCCAAGATGGGCGCCATGCCCGGCATGCCCGGTATGACCGGGCCGCAGGTCGGCGTCGAGGCCGATTTCCGCGAGGCCGCCGAGACCATCGAGGGCACGCCGGTCGACATCATGCGTATCCGCACCGTCGTGGCGCCGGCCCCCAACACGCCGCCCGAGGCTGCCGCGCAAATGAAGAAGACCATCGACGCCATGTACGGGCCCGACGGCATCGTCATCCGCATGGCCCTCGTCGGCAAGCGCGGCGTGGTGACGATGGGCGACGCCGAGGTCATGGCACGGGCCATCCGGGCCGCCAAGGGACAGGCCCCCGACCTGGTGGCCGACCCGCGTGTGGCCGCCGCCATCAAGCGCGTCCCCAAAGACGCCGTCGGCGCCGGCCTCGTCTCGCTCGGAAATTACCTCTACATGGCGATGAGCATGGTCGACGGGGCGATGGCCGCCTCTATGCCGCCCGAGGTCCAGGAGGCCGCCAAGGCCGAGGGTCTGGGGCCCCTGGCACCCCCGCCGCTGACCGAGCCCGTGGTCATCGCCGTGCGCGTCGACGGCCGCGTCATCCGCACCAGTCTCGTCGCGCCGGCCGCCGACATCCGCGCCGCCGTGGCGGTCGGCAAACAGGCCGTCGAGCGGTTGACCTGGTTCCAGAAGAAGATGCACGAGCGCCAGCAGGCCCAGCCGCCCGCCGCCCCAGCGCCGCCTCCCGCGCCGTACCGCCGTGTGCCGGGTGCCACTGGCGGCTTGTCCGCCAGTGTTCTGGATGCACTCGTTGCAATTGTGCGCGGTGGGTCCCCGTACCCACCGCGCCTATTCGCAGTCACACCTCAATCGCGGCCCGCCCAGGGTGGGCCGCGCAAACACGTGGCGCTCGGCGCGTCAGCCTGTGTTGTAGGGGCACGACATGTCGTGCCCCTACGGACGTGCGTCAGGCCGGGTCGCGGCGGGGTAACGCCAGGGCCTGCCGCAGGGCCGCCCACACGGCGTCGACCGCAACGGCGTCCATTGTGCCGTCGGGCGACGCCACGATGCGGACGTGCCGGCCGCGAGGGGCCCAGACCCGGGCGTCGGTCGGGCCGAAGAGGACCACGGTCGGCGTCGCGCCGCCGTCGGGCCGTCGTACCGCCGCGGCCACCTGCGTGATGCCCGAGTCGTTGCCCAGGTACGCCGCCGCCAGTGCCAGGACGCCCGCCACCTGGTCGAGCGCCAGGTCCGCCAGCACCACGTCGGCCGCCGCACCGTCGGGCAGCGTGTGGCGCTCGGCCTCGGCCGGCCCCGCGAACCACACGACCGGCCGCCGCGCCTCCTGGCGCACGCGCTGCGCCATGGCCTCGAACCGCTCCGGCGGCCAGTTCTTCTTGGCCGACCCGCTGCCCGGATGGATGGCCACGAACCCCTCGCCCAGGCCCCGCGCCGCTGCCAGGGCGCGGGCCGCCTCCATCGCCGCGTCCGAAAGCGGAATCCGGGGGGCCGCCGGCACGGCACCCACGCTCAGCGCCGCAGTCACCTGCCGGCCGACCCACGCCGCGGCGCTCTCGTGCCACTCGGCGGGCGGAAGCGGATCGGCCGAGACGACCTGCGGCACGTGCCCGGCCGCGCGGGGCGCGGTCGCCAAGCCCCTCGCCAAGGCGCCCTTCGTCAGGAAATCGATCACCAGGTCCGCCTCGGCGAAGAGCGACGGGGCAGGGCCCCCCGGCCCGGTGCCGGCCGCGACGCGCCACAGGCCGCACGTCTCGGCGTCGGCGCAATCGTCCACGACGCCCGCCAGGTGCGCCAGCGCCGCCCGTTCCGGCCGGCCGACGAGGGTGATTCGCACCTGCGGCCACGTCGTGCGGACCGCCTCCAGCGCCGCCAGCGCCTGGACCAAATCGCCGATGGCCCCCGCGTGGATGACGACGATGTGTTTCATGGTTGCCTCAGCCGCGCCCGAGCCACGCCTGTTGGCGCGAACGTTTAGCCGCGGCCGGCACGGCCGCGTGTTGTGCCGATGGATGCCCGGTGGCCGGTCCCGTCGCCGTGCCGGCGACGGCTAAACGACCAAGGGCCACGCGCGGGGTGCATGCATCGCCGCGCCGCCCCGGGTGTATTCACCCGGGGCTAAGCGCCCGGGCAATCCATCCGCCGCCCAGGACGCGGTCGCCGCGGTAAAACACGGTGGCCTGGCCGGGCGTGACGGCGGGTTGCGGCTGGTCGAACACGACCTCGGCCCGGCCGGCCGACTCGTCGGCCTCGTCGAGCCGCGTGACCCACGCCGGCGCGGCCGCGTGGCGATGGCGAATCTGGACGTCGGCCCGGACCGCCTCGGCCGGCGGCCGCTCGTGCCAGACGACCTCCTCGGCCACCAGGCCGCGCGATCGCAGGGCCTCGGCCGGACCGATGACGACGGCGGCCTCCTCGGGCCGGATGGCCACGACGTACCGCGGTTCGCCCACCGCCACGCCCAGGCCCCGCCGCTGGCCGATCGTGAAGTGGACGACGCCCGCGTGCCGCCCCAACTCCCGCCCCTCCATGTCCAGAATGGGGCCCGGCCGCACGAGGTCCGGGTGCCGCTGACGCACGAGGTCGCCCACCGTCCCGGTGACGAAACAGATGTCCTGGCTCTCAGGCCGGTCGTGGACCGCCAGGCCGGCCTCGCGGGCGATGCGGCGGGTCTCGGCCTTGGTCATCTCGCCCAGCGGCAGACGCACCCGCTCGAGCCGCTCCGGCCCGATGGGGAACAGGAAGTACGACTGGTCCTTCGCCCGGTCGACGGCCCGCTTGAGGCGCCACCGCCCGGCCTCCCACTCGACGCGGGCGTAATGGCCCGTCGCCACGAACCGGGCACCCACGGCGCGGGCGTGCTCGAAGAGGCGGCCGAACTTCAGGTCGCGATTGCACAAGACGCACGGGTTGGGCGTGCGGCCGCGGCCGTACTCGCGGCAGAAATGGTCGATGAGCCGGTCGAAATCGGCCGCGAAATCGAGCACCGCCAGCGGAAATCCCAGTTGCCCGGCCACCTGCCGCGCGGCACCCGATGCATCGGGCGAACAGCATCGCGGCGGTCCGCCGGTCGCCGGGGCATCGCCCAGGCCGGCGCACATGAACGCCCCCACCGGCCGGTATCCCTGCTCCTTCAGCAGGTATGCCGCCACCGACGAATCGACCCCGCCCGACATGGCCACCAGCACCGTCTCGCCGCTCATGGAGGCATTGTACCGGCCGACGGGGGCCTGCGAAAGGCCGCGGCATGCCGCCGGGCCCCGGGAAGCCCCCGGCACCGCCGGGGGATGGACACCCGGGCTCGATGGGGAAGGATGGTCGTGGGCCGGGCGTGTGTATGGTTTAGTATATATCGTCTATGCCCAATAAGGTGTCAAATCGGGGGTCAAAACGGATGAGAATCGAGCGATTCCGGCGCATTCCGATCAAAAATCGAAAAAAACGATCAAAAACCGCGCGTTTCGCCTTGCCCATCTTACCATAATGGGGACCAATCGGCCCTGGCGCTGTCTAGAACCGAGTTCCACCCGTCCAAAAGGGTCCGTTTCGGGCGCGCCGGGGGAAGGCGATTATCCTAAACTACCGCGCTGGGGCCGCCTGCCGGCGCTCGCGGCCATTGGCGTCAACAGGGCCTGTCTATATTACCCTTGCACGCGGTCTCAACCGGGGGTATCATGGCGATGGGAGATGGTAGCCGTAGTCCATCGTCTACGGTCGGTCATCATATCGTGCGGTTCTCCGCACAGGGAGCGTTCGCATGGTTACCGCGTCCGAACGCCGAAGGCACCGCCGTTTCGAGGTTCCCTGCCGGTTGCACGTCGAATTGCCGACCGGGGAGGACCTGCGGGCCCGGACCATCAACGTCTGCGACGGCGGGGTCTACTTCGTCGTGGAGAAGGGCCTGGAGATCGGTCACGAGGTCCGGGTCCAGTTGACGGTTCCGCGCGACACGGCCAACACGTTCTTCCTGGAGCAGTTTGCTGCGCGGGCCCAGGTCATCCGCTGCGATCGGCCCCCGCCGGGGCGGCAGGGCACGGGGGTGGCCCTGCGGTTCGAGAAGGAACTGGCACTGGACCTTTTCTAGGCCCTCAGCCGCCGGATCGCTCAGCCGCCGATGCCCAGCGCCTCGCCAAGCGGCCCCCACAGCCCCTGTGCCGGAAACGGCCTCGCGGGCGCCCACATCAGCGGCACGTCGACGCCCAGCAGCCGGACGGTCAGGAGCGGGATGGCGCCCCGTCCGTCGGCCTGGCCTTCGAACCAACCGCGCCCGCCGACCAGGTTGAACCGCACGTCGGTCCGGCCGAATGCGACCGTCTGGGGCCGGGCCTTGCCCGGGCCGGCTAGGCCGGGCGTCAGGCCGTCGAGCCAATCGATCGTCTCGCCGGCAATCGTGCCGCCGGGCGATGCCAGGTGCAGCGCCATCGCAACCGGCCCCTGTCGCGGCCGCGCGTAACGGACCGTCAGGTCGGCGGTGCCCGTGACGGGGCCGCCGGGCACGCCCCGCGTCCACGGCGCCAGGTCGACGTCGCGTGCGGCCACGGAGACGGTGGCGGTCTCGGCGTCGGCGTCGGGCCAGTACCAGTCGACCGTCAGGTCGGCCGTGCCCCGCACCTCGGCGCCGCCCTTGGCGTCGTCTGTCCGGATGAGGCGCCGCAGGGCGGCCAGCGGCACGGCGGTCCGCTCCAGATGCAGGCCGCCGAATACGCCGCGCTCGGACGTCGGCGCCAGGCGGACCACGGCCAGGGGCGGCGGCGGAACCGTCCCAGCGGCATCCCATGCGGCCGCGTCGTGGAAGGTCACCTCGAACGCCGCCATCCGCGCCGTGGCCAGGGCGCGGACCTCGGCCGTCACCGCCAGGGGGTCCAGCGCCAGGTCCAGCCGCAGGTGCTTCACGACCAGGGCCAGCAGCCCCGAGGGGTGCTCCACCTGGACGAGCCGCTGGTTGATCGCCGCCAGCGTGGCGTAGGGGTCGGCCCCGGCGAGTGCGATGCGGCCGCGCTGGGCCGTCAGGTACCAGCCGTAGGCGTTGCGCTGGGCCGAGAGGTCTTCCAGGTCGAGAGCGAGTTGGCCGTCGGCGGTGGTCCAGGCCAGCCGGACGGCGTCGGCGGCGGCGGTCGTCGGCCCGGTGGGTCGGGCACGGGTTACCGTGGCATCGCAACGCAGGCGCGACGCCAGGGCCGTCTGGAGGTCGCGTCCGTAGGCCCCGCCGCTGAGGTGCAGGCCATAGACCACCAAGCCGATGGTGGGGCCCAGCACGCCGCCGACCAGCAGGGCGAAGACGAGACGTCGGACGTGTTTCTTTCTCAGGGGCATGCGGCGTCTGCATTATGGCGCGGCGACCTTCGGGGGCCGCCGGGCGTTTCGTCGGATGTCGCCAGTCCTACAACGCTACTTCGCCACTTCATCGCGCCCGCCCGAGGCGGGCCGCCAGGAACACGCATCAGACCCGATCGCGGCGGCCTAGGATGGCCGCCGCGCGACAAGTAGCGTTGTAGGACTCGTAGGCGCTACAGGTCCATGGCGGCGCGATGCCAGGCGTCGTAGGCGGCCTTCATCTGGCTGAGCGTGTCGCCGCCGAATCGGTCGACCATGGCCGCGGCGAGTTCGGTGGCAACGACGGCCTCGACGACGACGCCGGCGGCCGGCACGGCGCAGACGTCGCTGCGTTCATAGGCGGCGTCCTGAGGTTCCTTGGTCCGCAGGTCGACGGAGGCCAGGGGCTTACGGAGCGTCGAGATGGGTTTCATGGCGGCCGAGACGACCACGGGGGCGCCGTTCGTCATGCCACCCTCGATGCCGCCGGCGTGGTTCGTCGGTCGGAGAAACCCGACGGCCGGCCCGTCTCGCCCTGCCGCATCGTACGCAATCGGGTCGTGGACCTGGCTGCCGGGGCGCTTGGCGGCGCCGTAACCGAGACCGATCTCGACGCCCTTGACGGCCTGGATGCTCATGACGGCCCGAGCCAGGCGGCCGTCGAGTTTTTCGGTCCACTGGACGGTGCTGCCCAGGCCGGGCGGCACGCCCGTGGCAACGCAGTCGATGACACCGCCGAGGGTGTCGCCGGCCTCGCGTGCGGCATCGATGGCGGCCTTCATGGCGGCGGTGGCCTGGGGGTCGGGGCAGTAGACATCGCTCGAGTCGCGTTGGCGGCGGACGTCGGCCACGTCGGCGGGCGCCTCGGCCGCTACGGCGGTGCCGATGCGCGAGACCCACGCCACGACGTCGATGCCGAACTCGGCCAGGAGGGCCTTGGCCAGGGCGCCGGCGGCCACGCGGCCGGCCGTCTCGCGGGCGCTGGCCCGCTCCAGAACGCTGCGGACGTCGGCATCGAGGTACTTCAGTGCCCCCGCCAGGTCGGCGTGCCCGGGTCGCGGCCGCGTGACCTCGGGGGCTTCCTCGAGGCGCGAGTCGCGGTTGCGGACCACCAGAACGATGGGGCCGGGCAGCGAGAGGCCGTGACGGACGCCGGCCAGGACCTCGACGCGGTCGGTCTCGATCTGCATGCGGCCGCCGCGACCGTACCCGCCCTGGCGTCGGGCCAGGTCGGCGTCGATGCGGGCCGTGTCGACCGGGACGCCGGCGGGGAATCCCTCGATGAGGGCGACGACGGCGGGGCCGTGCGATTCGCCGGCGGTTCGGACCACGAGTTGGGCCATGAATGCCCCCGAAGCCGCGTCGTGGCGGCTCACCTGAACGACTTGCCCGTCAGCCGCTCGTACGCCTCGACGTACCTCGCGCGGGTGTTGGCGACGATGTCGTCGGGCAGTTGAGGCCCGGGCGGCGTCTTGTCCCAGTCGAGGGTGTCGAGCCAGTTGCGGAGGAACTGTTTGTCGAAACTGGGCTGATCGTGTCCGGGCTCGTAGGTGTCGGCGGGCCAGAACCGCGAGGAGTCGGGCGTCAGGACCTCGTCGACGAGAATGATGTCGCCATCGACCTCGCCCCACTCGAACTTGGTGTCCGACAGGATGATGCCCCGGCGGCGGGCGTAATCGGCCGCCTTCGTGTACACGGCCAGGCTGCGGTCGCGCAGCGTGGTGGCGGCCTGGTCGCCGATGATGGCCTTGGATTGCTCGAACGAGATGTTCTCGTCGTGGCCGGACTCGGCCTTGGTGGCGGGGGTGAAGATGGGCTCGGGCAGCCGGTCGCACTGCGTCAGGCCCTCGGGCAGCCGGATGCCGCAGACCGTGCCGGACTGCTGGTACTCGCGCCAACCCGACCCCGCCAGGTACCCGCGGACGACGCACTCAACCGGAAAGACCTTGGCCTTGCGGCACAGCATGGTGCGTCCGGCCAGGACGGCGGCCTGGGCCTTGGCCTCGTGGCCCATCTGGGTCACGTCGGCGGTGATGAGGTGGTTGGGCGTGAGGTCGGTCAGAAAGTCGAACCACCAGAGGCTCAGGCCCGTCAGGATGCGGCCCTTGTCGGGGATGCCGGTAGGCATGATGACGTCGTAGGCGCTGATGCGGTCGGTGGCGACGATGAGCAGGCGGTCGCCCAGGTCGTAGACGTCGCGGACCTTGCCGCGGCGGACGTTGAGGCCCTCCAGGTTGGTTTCGCCTACGACGGCTGGCATGGGCACCCTCCGAGGAGTCTCGCGGTTTCCGGGCCTCTTTTAACCCTGGCGGTCGCGGGGCGTCAAGTCTTATCCGGAGAAGGGGCCCCCGAGCGGAGGGGCTGTTTTTTGTGGCGAGCGTAACCATCGGCGGCGCAGGCGCTTCCCCGCCGTAGGCGGGGTTGATCTGTAGCCACGGGCGCGAGCCCGTGGGGAGCGTGCAAGACGCAGCGATG
>DATKZB010000089.1:0-6594 GCA_035528235.1 Phycisphaerae bacterium | reverse complement strand
CTGCTGCGCACGGCCACGCGGTCGGTTTACATTGCCGTGGTCATAGGCTTTCTGGTGATGGCCCTGACGGTGCGCGGCAAGAGCATGGCGTGGCGCCTGCTGTTTATTGGCGGCGGGGTGGCCGTGGGGGCGGCCGTGGTGGTCATCGCCGGGGTGTTGGGGCTGTACTCGGTCGGCGCCGTGTATGACCGGGTCCTGGAGATCTGGCAGGTCGGTTTGCGCTCGGGTAACCGGGTGGGACTCTACCGGCTCGCCCTTGAACTCGGGGCAACGCATCCCCTGCTCGGCGTGGGACCGGGAGGCTACTACGTGGAAGCCATCAAGGCCCACTTGAGAAACTCCAATGCCCACAATGACGTCCTGAACGCCTTCGCCGAAGGGGGGATACCCGGTCTACTTCTCTACCTGGGCTTCCTGGTCGCGGTGCTGCGGAGTGGGTGGCGGGCAACAGACCCGTGGCTTCGCTCGTGTGCGGTGGCGCTGTTTGTTGCGGCGATCGTGGCCAGCCTGGCCAACTCGTCGTTTGTGCTCAAGGGGTACTGGCTCCACGTGGCGGCATGCGTGGTGGCCGGCACGGCGTTCGGCCCGTCGAGCGTCGCCGAAACGGTTGGCACCCCTGTGGCTGCGCCTGCAGCCACCGTTCCCCAACCGGTGATGAGCAGCGGTCCGTAGGTCCCGGTCCGGGGCCGCTACTGCCGCTTCCAGAAAGGTCGTATCCCTTTCAGCCGGGTGCCACTGGCGGCTTGTCCGCCAGTGTTCTGGCGAGAGTGGCGGCTCGCCCACGGCGGCGGCGACCTTGGCCTGCCGGAGGCCGCTGGCCCGACAACCCGCAACGGGTCGCACGGCGAGCCCCACCTCGCTTAAGGCTCATGTGAGCGGTGGGGGCAGCGGCGGTCGGTATGAGAATTGCGATTATCATCGATGCGGTCGTCATCGGCGGGGCCGAGTGGCAATCTGTCCTGAGTGCCGCCGAACTCACCCGCCGCGGCGAACACGTCGTCCTCGTCAGCTCCTACCCCGGCAACGACTACGCTGAGTTCATCCGCGACCGCGGGGTTCGCTTGGTTCAGGTCGCAAAGCCCGGCGGGGGCAGGCTGAGCAAAATCCGTGCCTTGGCGCGGCACCTCAGGCGAGGGGCCTTCGACGTGGCCCACGTGTTCAAGGGACCGGGTTTCTCGGCCAGACTGGCCGCGCACCTGGCCGGCGTGCCGCGGGTCTTCGCCGGATACCGCGGGCTTACCCCGATGGGCCTTCCAAGCCGATGGTTCAACTGGGCGATGGCCCGGGGGACCGCCGGCTGGATCGTGAACTCGGGGGCCGTCCGGCGCGTCCTGGTGGAGCGGTGCGGCATCCTGGCCGAGAAGGTCCATGTCGTCCCGAACGCGGTCATCGCGAGCCGCTTCGAGACCCGCCTGACGCGCGAGGAGGCGCGGGCCCGGTTCGGCATCGGCCCGGATGACGGGGCGGTGGTCACCATCCTGGCCAACCTCCGCCGCGTGAAGAACCACGCCATGTTCCTGCGGGTGGCGAAGCGGCTGGTCGAGGGCGGCGCGGCCGCGCGGTTCCTCGTCGCCGGCGACGGGCCCGAGAAGGACGCCCTCCATCGTGCCGCCGCCGACCTGGGCGTGACGGGCTACGTCCGCTTCCTCGGCAAGTGCCAGCAGGTGCCCGACCTCTTCCGCGCCACCGACATGTGCGTCCTCACGAGCGTATCGGAGGGGCTGCCCAACGTGCTCATCGAGGCGGCGTCGGCTGGCGTGCCGTGCGTCTCGACCGACAACGGCGGCGCCGCCGACGTGGTGGTGGACGGCGAGACGGGCTACCTCGTCAAGGTGGATGACGACGAGGCCATGGCCGCACGCATCGCCGCGATGCTCGCCGACCCGTCGCTGTGCGAAAAGATGGGAAGGGCGACTAGGGAGCACGTCGCCAGGCGGTTCTCAATGGAGGCCCTCGGCGACAGGCTCCTGGCCGTGTACCGGGACGCCGCCGGGACCCCGCCCGACGGCCCGGCGACCGGCGACCGAAACGGGGCGGCGGCAGATCGTGGGACTGCCATGCGCCCAGGCGCGGGCCCCAAGGGGCCCACGCGGAGTTGACAAACTAGTCCTGAGCCGCCCGGCCGGTGGCCCACACCCGTCACGGGCAATGGCCATCGCTTCAGCAGACGGTGACGACCAGGCCCTCGCGGCTGACGGCGAAGTCGAAGAACCGGGCACAGGTCCACCGGCCCGAGCGGGTGGCCGGGCAGACGCTGGCCGTCTACGAGCGCATCGCGCGCGAGCACGCCGGCGGGTGAGAGCTAGTTGATCCTACAACGCTACCTGTCGCGCGGCGGCCGGTCATGAAACCACGTCCCCTGTCCATTGGGATGAAGGCACGGCCGGTCTCGTGCCGATTCTGCTAGCACCGAAGGGCGTGCGTGCCTAGATTATAGCGAGGCGGCGGGGACGCGGGGCGATGGTTTTCGGCCCGAGCGCCGCCCCAGCAGTGGGGTCCATGCCGTGGGCGATGCCACACCGGTAGGCTTCAAGACGTTGTTCATGGTGAACCAGGCCGCCGGCCCGCTCAACCGCGAGTTGCTGGAGGACCTGGCGGCGCGGGGCGTTCGCGCGACGGTCCTGGCCGGGTGGGTCGACGTTCGACCCGGCGTGGCGCCGCCCTTCGAGATTATCTACGGCAAACCCCTGGTGAAGGCCCCGGTCTGGCGGCGCCTCTGGACGTGGGGGGTGTTTACCCTCCAGGCGTTCCGGCATCTCGTGAAGCACCGGCGCGAGCCGGTCTTCGTTACAACGAACCCGCCGTGGGTCATGCTGGGCCTGCCGTGCCTGCGGTGGCTGCTGGGCGTGCGTTACGTGCTGCTGATGTACGACATCTACCCCGACGTGGCGGAACGCATGGGCCACGCGAAGCCCGGCGGCCTGGTCGGGCGCATCTGGCGGGCCCTCAGCCGCCGCGCCATGTGCCGGGCCGAGGGCGTCATCACGTTGGGCTCGCACATGGCTGACACGCTGCGCGGTCACCTGCACCAGGGCGACGTTTGCCCCATCGAGGTCATCCCGAACTGGGCCGACACCGACGCCATCCGCCCACTGGACAAGGCCGACAACCCCTTTGCCCGCGAGCACGGCCTGGTGGGCAAACTCGTGGTGACGTACAGCGGGTCGTTCGGCGCGACGCACGACACCGAGTCCATCGTCGAGGTGGCCTCGCGCCTCGGCGACCTGCCGGACGTCCACGTGATGCTCATCGGCGGCGGGACCCGCGAGCGCGAGGTTGCCCAACTGGTGGCCGACCGGAACGTGGCGAACCTGACGCTTCTGCCGTTCCAGCCGGCCGACGTGCTGCCGTATTCGCTGGCGGCGTCGGACTGCGCCATCGTGTGCCTGGACGAGGGATACGAGGGCGTGTCGGTGCCGTCGAAGACGTACAGCGCCCTGGCGGCGGGTGCGGCCCTGCTGGCCGTCAGCGGGCCTGACACGGAACTGACGGACCTGGTGGCCGAGCGGGGTTGCGGTATCGCCATCCCGCCGCGCAGCCCCGACGCCATGGAGGCGGCCATCCGGCGCCTCCACGCCGACCGCGACCTGCTGGCCCGCTGCCGCGAGGCCGCACGCCGCGCGGCCGTCGAGGAATTCTCGCGGCCGGTCGGTACGGCGCGGACCATCGCGTACCTGGCGGCGTGTTTCGGGGCGGCTGAAACGCCTTCAGCAGGCCCCGCCGATGGCCGATAAGTAGACGGACAGGGGAGCGGATCCCAGAAATGCCGCGTGGTGGCCTTCCCAGGCCACCACGACGTGACCCCTGGCCGGTTTCGCGGCGGCCTGGGACGGCCGCCGCGCGGCACTGAAGTGATGTGAAACTGCCTTGAGAGTTGGCGGAAGGGGGTGCCTCGCATGGCCAAGCGCGCGCTCGTAACGGGCATTACCGGGCAGGACGGCAGTTACCTGGCCGAGTTGCTGCTCGCCAAGGGATACGAGGTCCACGGCCTCATCCGGCGGTCGAGCACGTTCAATACATCGCGGATAGACCATATCTACCAGGACCCGCACGAGGCGCGGGCCCGGCTCTTTCTGCACTACGGCGACCTGACCGACGGGTCGGGCCTGCGGCAGGTGCTGACGAAGTGCCAGCCGGCGGAAGTGTATAACCTGGGGGCCCAGTCGCACGTCCGCGTCAGTTTCGACCAGCCGGTCTACACGGCCGAGGTCGACGCCATCGGCACGCTGCGCCTGCTCGAGGCCATCCGCGACACGGGCTTGCCGACGCGGTTCTACCAGGCGTCCAGCAGCGAGATGTTCGGCCAGGTGGCCGAGACGCCGCAGACCGAGCGGACGCCGTTTCACCCCCGCAGCCCGTACGGCTGCGCCAAGGTCTTCGGGTACTGGCAGACCGTCAACTACCGCGAGGCGTACGGCCTGTTCGGGTGCAACGGCATCCTGTTCAACCACGAGAGCCCGCGGCGCGGCGAGACGTTCGTCACGCGCAAGATCACCCGGGCGGCCGCCCGCATCAAGGAGGGCCTCCAGGAGAAACTGTTCCTGGGGAACCTGGACGCCCAGCGCGACTGGGGCTACGCGGGCGATTACGTCGAGGCCATGTGGCGGATGCTCCAGCAGGACACGGCCGACGATTACGTGGTGGCCACGGGCGAGACGCACAGCGTCCGCGAGTTCTGCGAGGAGGCGTTCGGGGCGCTGGACCTCGATTACAGCCAGTACGTCGAGATCGACCCGCGGTACTTCCGCCCGGCCGAGGTAGAGTTGCTGCTGGGCGACGCCACCAAGGCCCGCGAGCAGATCGGCTGGCGGCCGCAGGTCGCCTTCAAGCAACTCGTCCGCATGATGATTGAGCACGACCGGGAAATGGCCAAGGAAGAGCGCATCCTGGCCGACCACCGCGCCAAGAACGGGACGAGGGTCGAATGAACCTGGCCCAGGAGCGGATCGTGGTGACGGGCGGCGCCGGCTTTCTGGGCCGGCACGTTGTGGCCCAGTTGCACGCCCGGGGCGTGAGCGAGGCTCGTCTGCTCGTGCCCCTGGAGGCCGAGTACGACCTGACGCGCGAAGAGGCCGTCTCGCGCCTCTACGCGACGATGCGTCCGACGGTGGTCATCCACCTGGCGGCCCAGGTGGGCGGCATCGGTGCCAACCGCGAGAACCCCGGGCGGTTCTTCTATTCCAATATGACGATGGGTCTGCACCTCATCGAGCACGCCCGGCGGGCGGGCCTGCGGAAGTTCGTCCAGGTGGGCACCATCTGTGCCTATCCGAAGTTCACGCCCGTCCCGTTCCGCGAAGAGGACCTGTGGAACGGGTACCCCGAGGAGACCAACGCCCCGTACGGCATCGCCAAGAAGGCCCTGCTGGTCATGCTCCAGGCCTACCGGCAGCAGTACGGCCTCAGCGGCATCTACCTGCTGCCCGTGAACCTGTACGGGCCGGGCGACAACTTCGACCCGGCCTCCAGCCACGTCATTCCGGCCCTCATCCGCAAGTTCATCGAGGCCCAGGAGCGCGGCGACCGCCAGGTTGTCGTCTGGGGCACCGGCAACGCCAGCCGTGAGTTCCTCTACGTCGAGGACTGCGCCCGCGGGCTGGTGCTGGCGGCCGAGCGGTACGACGCGCCCGAGCCCGTGAACCTGGGGGCGGGCATGGAGATCACCATCCGCGACCTGGCCGGGAAGATCCGCGAGATGGTCGGCTTCCGCGGCGACCTCGTGTGGGACACCACCCAGCCCGACGGCCAGCCCCGCCGGTCGCTCGACACCAGCCGCGCGGCCGAGGCCTTCGGGTTCCGGGCCGAGACGCCTTTCGACGAGGGTCTGCGGCGGACCATCCGGTGGTACCGCGAACACCGCCGCGGGCCGGCGCGTCCGGGGGCCGGCGATGCCTGAGACGCCCCACGACGCCGCCTCGCCGCTGCGGGTGGTCCTGCTGGCCCCGACGGTCGTGGTCGGCGGCATCACCACCTGGACGCGGTTCCTGCTGAAGCACAACGATCCGGACCGGGTCGCGTTTCATGTTATCGACACATCGCGGCTATACGTGGCGCTGGGGGCGCCGCGGCTGGGGCTGCGCGGCGTCGTGCTGGGTCTCTGGGACGCCGTGAAGCGGTTCCGGGTCCTGATGCGGGCGGTCCGGCGTTTCCGACCGCACCTGGTCTACTTCACCTGCGCCCCGAGCATCGGGCTGGTGGCCCGCGACGTGCCGTACCTCGTTGTCCTGAAGGCGCTGGGCGTCCCGACGGTCGCGCATCTGCGCGGCGGCGACATCCGGGGGTTCTTCGGCGGGAACGTCCTGCGGCGGCTGATGGCGCGGGGCGGACTTCGCACCTGCCGTGCCATCCTGGTCATTACCCGCGAGGTCGAACGGGCCGCCCGCGAGATTTTCGGCCCGGACCGGGTTATCTACGTCCCCAACATGATCGACGACGACGTGCTCGCCGGCCAGGTGGAGAAAGAGATCCGGCCTGCCGAGGGCGCGGGGCCCATCCGCCTGCTGCACGTCGCCTGGCAGGCCCCGGCCAAGGGGTCGCTGGACCTCGTGCGAGCGATCGCACGGGTACAGCACGACGTGCGGTGCAGCCTGGTGG
>DATKZB010000088.1:0-17105 GCA_035528235.1 Phycisphaerae bacterium | reverse complement strand
CTGCCCAAACCCGCGCAAGGGGGAACCACAACGGCCTGACGCCCACAGCTCCCGCACCAGCCGCCTCAACGCCCCCTCCGCCCTCGGCCCCAGAATCCGAAGACGCCCCGGGGGGGTACGATGTCTGGGGCGCTTCCCAGTGATTTCGGATTTTGGGCTTGACCTGCCCCCCCCCCGCAATCATCATGCTCTGGGTTGGCACGCTCCGACCGGTTCGGTGCCGTGTTCATCGTGAACCGGCCATCGGTCGAGGCGGTCTGTGCAACAGGCTCAATTGGATTACCTTGGCCTGGGGAACAGTCCTGGCTTTGTGCATGAGCCCGAGACGAATGGCGTCATCGAGCGGTTTTTCCGCACGCTCAAAGAGGAATGTTTGTGGGTGCATGATTTTGAGAATGTGGAACAAGCGCGAAAGATCGTGGGCGAGTGGATCGAGACGTACAATCGGGAGTGGCTGATTGAGCGTAACGGCTACCGTTCGCCATGCGAAGTCCGGAGCATGCAGGAGAAGGCGGCGGCCGCTTGACGGTTGTCTGCGAGAGGAGTAGGTTCGGTGCGTTCGGCGAAACGGAGGCAGGCCCTGCTGGGAAGCAACCTGCCAAGGGATAGCCGAATCCTGCGGCGGATCGAAAGCGTGAAGCCCGGTTCAATCGGGCCGGGCTTCACAGATTTCTCTACGATCCATTGCAGGCCATGCCTTGAAAATCCCGGGGTCTGGGGCAGAGCCCCAGCTCAGGAAGTCATCCACTTGTCGTTCAGTTTTTCCGGAGGCCTTGTGGCTTCCGGGCTGTCCAAAAAATTCGGGCCTGTACATGCGAAAGGAGAAAGTATGATTGATGTTCGTTCTTTAGGTGCTGTAGGTGACGGGCGAACGAACAACACCGAGGTGCTTCAAAAGGCCATTGATAAGGCAGCTGAAACGCAGCTGACACTCTATGTTCCAGAGGGCGTGTTTCTCACCGGCGCTCTGCACTTTCATCCCCGTGTTGGGATGGTGGGCAGTCCGGCATGGAGCTACGGCGACTCTGGTGGCTCTGTTCTACGTCTGAGTAGCGAAGTTGCCACGTGTCTTATCGATATCACGGGGGCTACAGGCGCGACTTTGAACGGTCTTTGCCTGGATGGCGGGAACCTGGGTACCGGCATCCACGGCATTATGACCGACAATCCTGAATACTCCCCGAAGGAAAGTCTCCGGAAGCACCATCACGTCGACTACAATGGCGCGGCGATTGAGGGCGAGAGCAGTATTCGGATAGAGCGCTGTCGCATCAGTAACTTTTCCGGCGATGGAATACGGTTAAAACGCATATGGGCCTTCCATATTCGCAATTGTATGAGCATAAACAACGCGGGAAATGGCGTGTGGGTCCGTGGATGGGACGGTTTTCTCCTCGATAATTGTCTGTCCCTGAATGGCGAAGCCGGCTATGGCGCGTATGAGGAGAACGCATCCATAACCATGACAGGTAACCGCATTGAGTGGAATCGAGCCGGAGGCATCATCATCCAAGGGGGAGCACACTACAATATCACCGGCAATTATATCGACCGCTCTGGTGGCCCCGGTATCTGGTTCCGTCCTCGAGGAAGCGTGAACAGTACGATTGTTTCTGCAGTCGGCAATATCATCTACCGGAGCGGGAAACCGGAATGGTGCCCGCATGATAAATACGCCAGTGCTCATGCCCGATTTGACAATGTTCATGGGCTCGTCTTCAGTGGTAATAGCATGAATGCTGGTAAAGACGACAAGGGTCTGGGGCAATTCTCGCCTCAGTACGGAATTGTCTACGCAGGTCTTACTAATAGCATCATCAAGGACAATGTCATGCACTTCGGCGTCCTTAAGGAACTGCTGGTCAATCGTGGAAGGAACGGAGACGAAGTCATTGTCAAGGATAACGTCGGCAGTGTGTTTGTCCCTGGTCAAACACCCGAAGGGGAAGTGAACGCCTCCTTTGCCGATGCAGAGTGGAAAAGATAGATAACAGCTGCAGCGGACGCGGACAAGCCGCGCCGGCTCGCTTTCATCTTCCTTGCTTCCCCCATCCGCCCGCGGTATCCTCAAAACCTGCGAAAGGCCAGATCAATTACCCGGCGCGAGTTCGAAATGGCGGTAGGTTCCGAAAGCAACCGGGGCTGTTAACCGAAGTAAGGCCATCTCTCGCCCGGTCTGGATTGACGATAGTTCTTGTGACAATCACCCCTGGGGGTTAGAATGTCAGTCATCATGAGTTGCTAGCGACACAACACGGCTTCAGCGAATGGAGTCCATCCGGGCTACCGGAAGAGTGTGCGCGCGAGTCCACTGCATCGACGTAATGACTGGTCGATCGCAGCGGAACAACCATGCGTCGGTTTTCAAAGCCCTCGGATTCTCCCGAAGGGCTTTTTCTATTGAGACAACCTTCAGAAGAAGGACTGAGATACATGAACACGAATACGAACAGCATTTGGAACAGGGCCTACAAGATCCCGTGGGACGACCCGGATTTCAGCAGGCGGATGCTCAACGAACACCTGTCGCAGGACCATGACATGGCCAGCCGCCGAAGTGAATGGATCGACAAGCAGGTCACCTGGATACACGAGCATCTGCTGCAGGCAAAACCGTCGAGCATCCTCGATTTGGGTTGCGGACCGGGCTTCTACTCCCATCGGCTGGCAAAGCTTGGGCACGACTGCCGGGGGATCGACTTCGGCCCGGCCTCCATCGAATACGCTTTACGACACCGCCCCGATGAATCCGTGTGCGATTTCGCCCTATGCGATATCCGCCAAGTGGAGTTCGGTGGCCCATATGACCTGGTGATGCTCCTGTTCGGAGAGGTGAATGTCTTCTCGCCTGCAGAGGTAAGTAAGATTCTGCAAGAAGCCTGCGCCAGTTGCAGGTTGGGAGGTCAGATGATCGTCGAAGCTGCAACGCCAGCCTGCGTCGAGGCCGTGGGCACTGCGGAAGCTTCCGAGTACGAATGCAAGAGCGGCCTGTTTTCCGATCGACCCCATAGCTGCCGGACGGAGAACCAGTGGCTTGCCGAGGAGCAGGTGGCCATCCAGACCTTCACCGTCACGGAAACAGGCAATGGGCAGAGCCAACTCTATCGCAGCACGACCAAAGCCTGGCCAGATGACGAACTGGGCGACTTGCTGACCGAAGCTGGGTTCGCTACGGCATTGCAGTGTGAGGCTTGGCCCAGCAACACAGACGCCATGCGGCTGTGGATTGCTCGGAAACGTTGATCTTGCCGCCTGAGTTCGGAATCACTACTGGCCCCGGAAGCAACCTGGCTGTTAACCCGTCTCTACCTGTTCAAGAGAGAGTCAGAGAGTTCGCGGCCGTTTTTTCGGACAACGGGAGCAACCGTGATGGTTGCTCTTGGACCCCAAAGTCTCGCCTGCGAACCGGAGAGCGCCGGGGTAGGTGGCGAAAACGTCGTAACCCTTTGACAGCAACGGGATATGAAAACGCCCGGCCAGTTGCCTGGTCGGGCGTTTTCGTTAACTGTAACTGGCGACAAAGTTCGCCAGATTGATTTCTGGCTCCCCGGGTAGGACTCGAACCTACAACCTAGCGGTTAACAGCCGCCCACTCTACCATTGAGCTACCGGGGAATATCAGCTTCGCCGTGGCCGGGCGACGCATCCGCCGGCCGCCGACCTCGGCAATCCCCCACGTATCGGCCGACCGGCCCGCGCGCCTTAAGGCGAACCGCGAGCCCCGACGCGGGTCTGCAAGTATAGCGGCCCCAACCGTACGCGTCAAGCCGCCGACGCGCCCAAACTGGCGTGTCACACTGGGTGCCGCAGCCCGCCGGCCGTTACAGCGGCGGCACGGCCTTCGCCTTCAGGACGACCGTCTCGCGGCCGCCGCGGCGGACGACGGCCTGGCCGCCCACGCCGCCCGGCGGGTCGGTTGCCAGGAAGACCTCTTCGCTGGCCTTGCCCAGGGTCACGCGCACGCCCTTGCCGTCGGTCAGCGTCTGGAACGCGGGCGGCGTCGTCCCCTTTCGGAACGGGTACAGCACCGCCAGGAACGGCCGGCCGGGCATCTCGGTCACGCGGACCCACTGCTGGAGTTCGCCCTTGGTCCAGCGGTCGGTGCCGGGGCGGAAGTCGTCGCCGATGAGGCTCGATGCATCCTGCCGGGGCCACGCCCACCGCGCCAGGGCCACCTTCTCGGGCACGGGCGTCGCCAGGTAGAGGACGGCGTCGGCCGCCAGTTGGCCGTCGAAGACGAACGTCTCGCCCTCCTGCCGCACCGACCGCGCCAGGACGAACAGGTTGAACGTGGCCGGCTCGTCGGCGGCCAGTTCGTCGCGGATGACCAGGTAGTCTTCCAGGGGCGACGTCTCGGCGTGTTTCACGAGAAGCAGGAACCGCCGGTACCGGATGCCGCGCGCGATCCCGCGCCGCGGAAACGTGCCGCCCGCGACGATTTCGTGCGGGTAGCGCGGCATGCGGCGGAGCCGGTTCGACCGGGCTTGGCCCACGGCCACGTCGCCGGCGTCCGAGGTGGCCATGGCCAGCAGGGTGCCGACGGCGTCCATGTTCTCGTCGTCGCCCACGTTCACGCGGTTGTGCATGTGTTCCTGCTCGGGCCGCGGCGCGTCGCCCGAGTACCAGTCCAGGGCCACGGGCATGCCGGCCCCGAAGAAATGGAAACTCAACTCGTCGCCGTGATACCGCCCGCGCGCCGTGCCGCACTTGAGCGTCGCGAACGCCTCGCGCGGCGTGCCGAACCGGCTGCGCAAGACCGCCCCGAACCCCTTGAAAGCGCGGCTGCCCCAGTCGGCCTCCGCGAGCGGGGTGGCGGGCGCCGACGGGTCGGTCAGCAGGACGTCGGCCGCCAGGTCGCCGCTGCCGGCGTCGCCGTAGTACGCCCGGTACATGGCCATCCAGGTAGCGGCCAGTTTCGGGTCGGTCCGGGCCACGCCGGCGGCCGCCATGCCGAACAGCCGTCCCACGCCGTCCTGCCACGGGGCCGTGTCGCCCAGCGGCGCCAGCGCCCGCCGCCCCAGGCGCGGGTCGGGCGGCGTGTGCAGGTGACGCAGAAACTCGAGCGATGCCCGCACCTCGGGCCACTCGAACGGGTCGGCCAGCCCTGAGTTCTGGGCCGCGCGCAGCAGCGGCACAAGGTCGGCCAGCGCCGCCGCCTGCGCGCCCGGGCACTCGGCGCCGACGCCGTCGTCGGTCGCCAGCGTCCGGGCCAGGTCGTGGCGCACGGCAGCAAGGGCCTGGTCCATCCAGCGGCGGGCGTGCGGGTGATCGGGCATCATGGCGGCCGCCATCAGCGGTACGGCGACCATCGAACGCTGATAGGCGGGGGTGCCGGCGTCCCACCCGCCGCTACGGCCCGGCCAGTAGTTGCGGTCGGTGAAGACGTAGCCGAGCAGGGCGGCGGCAGCGTCGCTGGCGGGACCCCCGGCGGCCGACAGGTCGGCCCGCGGCAGGGCGGCCGCCAGACGCTGCGGATACGCCGACGGTGCCAGGAAGGCGTCGTGGTACGACCGGCCCAGGTACATCGACACGTCGAGGTTATCGTCCGGCATCCGCTCGCGCCGGCCGGCCAGGAAGTCGGCCAGTTCCCGGTCGCCCGGACGTTCGCCGCGGATGATGCCCGTCACCAGGCGTGCCGCGGGGGTGTCGGCGCCGGCGGCGACGGCCTCGCGGATGGCCTGAAGCCGCTCCAGCGTCGTCAGGACGTGCGGCGCCGGTCGCGCGGCATCGCGGGGCCACGCGAGGATCCACTCGTTCAGGACCCGGTCGAGCGGGATGTCGGCCAGCCGCCGGACGAGGCCCTGGAGTTCGCCCTTGGAGTCGAACCGCTTGACCGGCCCCGCCAGCAGGGCCCATCGCCGGCGGCCCTCGACCAGGGGGAACTCGATGGCCATGCCGGCGCCGCCCTCGACGGCCCGGACCGTCGGAAACTGCCCGTACGGCCTGGCCCAGTCGCCCGGGCACGTCATGACGACGCCGACGGTCGGCCGGCCGTCGCCGGGCCCCACGGCCAGGCATACCTGGGCACAGTCGGGGCTCTGGGTCCACCTGGGCCGGAGGGTGGCCAGCGGCGGGGCGTCGGGCGGCGGGTCGGCCAGGCGGTCGCGGCGGAGGTCGTACGCCGGCCGCACGCCGCCATCACGCTCCACAAACCACGGCAGCCACAGGACTTCCGACGGTTTCAGGCGATCCTTCAAAACGAGCGTCGCCCGGGCACCCGTGCCCAGGCGGTACTTCTCGTCGACGTCGATCCACGGTTCGCCCTGGACGGCACGCAGGGTGACCTCCCAAACGGCGGTCTTCTCCTGGAAGACGTACTCGATGCGGATTTCGGCCCGGACCGGCCCCTGGGCCGTCACGGTCGTCTTGACCTGGCTGACGCGCGCAGGGCCCTGGAGCCGCCACCGGCCGTACCACGTCTCGTCGCCGGCCGGCCGGACGGCCAGGATGGGGGCCGGGGCCGCCTGGAGGTCGAGGGGCTTGGCGAAACGCTCGGCCGGGGCCGGAATCGCCACCTGGGCCGCGCCGGTCGAGAGAATCAGCCGGTCTGCCTCGCGGACGACCGTCAAGGCCTGCCCGGGCGCCTTGGCTGCGCGGCCGTCGTCGTTGTAGGTCAGGCGATACGAAATCTCGCGGTCCTTCGGCAAGGTCGTCTTCAGCCACAGCCGCGCGCGGCGGACGGCGTCGGGGCCGCCCTCGAGAACCTCGACCTGGACGGGCACGGCGTTGCCGGTGGCGTCGAGAAGGGCGAAGGTGCCGGCGGCAACGCGGTTTTCGGCTATCCGGACGTCGCGATGGACCATTTCATCGGTCCAGGTGTAGCCGAGGGGTTCGCGCAGGGTGATGGTCTGGGCGTAATCGGCCCCCCCGGCCGCGCCGGCCGAGACGACGACGGATGCCAGTCCCAGTCCCAGTGCCAGAGGTCGCATGAATGCCTCGATGTTCGCGGTTCAAGACTGGGTCGTGGCGCGGTGGGTCCCCGCACCCACCGCGCCTGCCCGCAATCGGACCTCGAACGCGGCCCGCCCAGGGCGGGCCGCGCAAACACACAATGCTGAAGTGCTGTGGGGCCGCGGTACACGCGGCGTCTCGCCCCAGGTTGAACCGTGGCTGCCGCGAGGGGTTCCCGCCGTTTTGGCGGGGCCGGGGCCGTGCCCGTAGGCCGCGGCGCGCCACGGCCTACAGGCTATCATACACTTTGAGAAAACGCCCTTTCGCCGGGAGACCGAAAATGGCCCTTTTGGGAGGCCTGAACCCCGTTTTCGACAGCGCCAGGGCCGATTTGCCCTCGTCTTGGTAAGATAGGCAAGGGGAAACGCGCGGTTTTTGATCGTTTTTTTCGATTTTTGATCGGAACGCGCCGGAATCGGTCGTTTCGCGCGCCGATTTGAACGTAAATGGATTGGCCTCAATATATACTAAAGCATACCGAGGTCGGGGCGGGCGGGCTGCGCGAAGGTTCTGGTGCGTGCGAAGCACGCACCCTACTTGCCCGGCGAGATTGCCGTCGTTTAGCCGCGGGCGGTACGCCCGCGTGGTTGGCGTGGGGGCATCGGTGCCGGGACCCCGTCGCCGTGCCGGCGACGGCTAAACGACAAGACCCTCGGCGGCAGGCCCCGTCGCCGCGGCGGCGACGGCTAAACGTTGACGGTGGAGCCGGCCATGGCGAAGCCGTGGTCGGTCTCGACGGCGGCGGCGGAGCAGACGGGTTTTTCGAGGTCGGCGAACGTGCCGCCCGAGACGACCCACTCGGCGGCTTCCTCGGCGGTCTCGGCCTCGAAATCGCTCGCGTAAGCCTCGCGCGGGTCGGCCACCTCGTACGTGGCGAAGTAGAAGGCCTTGCCGGCCTCGAGCGTGAAGGCCCGGACGTGCAGGCCGTCGTGGCGGACGATGCCGGCCCATCCCTGGTCGGCCCCGCGGGCCACGGCCACGGCGATGCGCGGCGTGTTGAAATCGTCCTTCTCGTAATCCAGGACGATGAGCGACTGGACCAGGGCGTCGCGGATGCTCATGCCGGAGGCGATCTTCTCGGCGATCGGGTCGGTCTGGCTGCCGTTGGTGGCGACGGCCACGACCGCCCCGGCACCGGTCGAGGAGTCGCCGGCCAGGCGCAGGCAGTTGTAGGCGATGTAGGGGTTTTTGGAGAGGTCGCCCTCGTGCCCCTCGCGCGGCACAATAGCCAGGCCGCGCGGCGTCTCGACGGTGCGGCGGTTGGGGAACGACCGCGACGAGACGCGGTACATGACGGCGTTCTTCCCGGCGGGCGTCCGGCCCACGGCAACGATGCGTCCGACGTACATGTATGTCTCCTTCGATGTCTGTTTCGCCTGCCGTGCCGGGTCGGGAGACCCGGCACGCTTGGGATTCACAGCTCCTGGCTCTGGCACAGCCTCTAGTCCGCGTCACCGGGCGGGGACGGACGGGCGGCGTCCGGCGCCCGGCGGGCCTCGGCGGCCGCCCGGGCCTCGTCCTGGCCGTCCTTGACGAGCAGGGCGACCTCGAGCGACTCCAGCCGCTCGGCCGGCGGCATGATGACCCCGACCGAGATGATGTACTGGAACGCCTCGTCGATCGAGATGGGCAGGTCGATAACCTCGTCCTTGGGTACCGTGATGACGAAGCCGGTGACGGGCGTGGGGCACGTCGGCACGAAGACCGAGAGGAGTTCGCGGCCGATGACGCGCGACAGGACGTCGAAACTGCGGCCCGTCACGAAACCCAGCGACCAGAGGCCCATCCGCGGGTACTGGACCACGACGACGCGGCGGAACTCGACCTTGTGTTCGGAGAAGAAGAAGTCCGAGACCTGTTTGGCCCCCGGGTAAATCCGGTTCAGGATGGGCAGACGCATCAGCAGGCCGTCGAAGAACCGGACGAGGCGAACGCCCAGAAACGTTCCGACGAAGTACGCCGCCACGGCCAGCCCCGCGATGGCCACCACCACGCCCATCCAGCCCAGCCAGTACCGGTCGTACCAGCCTTCGACGTCGCCAAGCGGCACTCCCGAGACCCAGTGAACGCCGTACTGGATGGCCGTGTTGACGTGGCGGCCGGCGTAGCTGTGGACGAACGAGAGGCCCAGGACGATGACGACGACGGTCAGCAGGGCAGGCAGCAGGGCGGCGATGCCCCGCCAGAACGACCGCTTGATGCTCCGCATCAACGTCATCGGGCTCTCCGGTTCGCGAGGGCGGCGGCGCCCCCCGGGCCCCGGCACTCTACCAGACCGGCGGCCCGGTGGCAACGGTCCGTTGGGGCCGCGGCGAATTGCATTGGCACCGGCGTGGGGGATGGCTATAATCCGGCGGGCTGAAGCGAGTGGGGCGGTCGAATCGCATCCCTGGCCATTCGGGGACCGTGTCTGATGCACAGGAGCGGATTGATAGCGGTCGCGGTGTCGGTCCTGGCGGTGGGGTGTCTGAGTCGCGAGGCCGCCGTCAAGCGGCTTCACGACGACAATCCGCGCGTCCAGGCCGCCACCATCGCCCGGGTGGTCCGCGAGGGCGACCGGTCGATGGCGGGGGAACTGATCGACCTGCTGGAGTCCGACGACGAGGGCGTGCGGTTCATGGCGGCGGCCGGGCTGCACCGGTTGACCGGGCGGCAGACGAACTTCCACTTCGCTAAAGAGGCCGAGCGTCAACGCATCATCGCCGAGTGGCGCCAGTGGTGGGAGGCCGAGGGCGGCTGCCCCGCCACCGACGCCGCCACACCGGAGACCGGCCCCGAGAACGAGGGCGCAGGGGGCGCCTCGCAGGAAGCGGGCAAGGAGCCTCAGGGATGAGCACCGGTTTCGACACGGACCACCAGGACCTGCAGATCGCGTCGCGCCAGCAGGGCAACGCCACGGTGCTGTCGCTGCGCGGCGAGGTGACGGTGTTCTCGTCGCCCGACCTGCGCGAGACGCTTCGGAAGGTGCTGGAGGGTCGGCCCGGGCGCATCGTGCTGGACCTGACGGAAACGCGTTACGTCGATTCGAGCGGCGTGGCCACGTTCATCGAGGCGCTCAAGATGGTCCGCCGCCACAACGGGGAGATGGTGCTGGCGGGGGTGGGGAAGCGGGTGCGCGGCGTATTCGAGATTGCGCGGCTGGACGACGTGTTTCGGATGGTGCCGACGGTCGAGGAGGCGCTGGAGCCGTGAGCGCGACGTCACTGATGCGGCTGCTGGAGCGAGTGGGCGCCCAGGGCGAGGGATTCCTGGCCTACCTGGGCGGGTTGGGGTACCTGGGTCTCGACACCCTCCGGCAGACGGTGGCGGGCCTGGTGTCGCGGCCGCGCATCAAGGCCGACGAGACGTTTTACCAGATGGTGCGTCTGGGCGTTCGGGCGGTGCCCATCATTTTTCTGGTGCAGTTTTTCGTGGGCATGACGCTGTCGTTCACGCTGGCGCCGGTGCTGGCGGACTACGGGCAGTTGGACCAGTTGGCGACGGTCATCGCGAAGGCGGTGTTTCCGCAGTTGGGCCCGCTGATTGCGGCGGTGGTGCTGACGGGTTTCGCGGGGGCGGCGATAGCGGCGGAACTGGGGACGATGGTCGTGGGCGAGGAGATTGCGGCCCTTCGGACCAGCGCCATTCACCCCATCCGGTTTCTCGTCGTGCCGCGCGTCATCGCCTGCGTCCTCACGACGATCGCCCTGACGGTGCTGGCGAACGTCGTGGGAACGGCGGGGGGCGGCCTCGTTGCGTGGCTCGTCCTGGACATCGACCCCTGGCAATATTATCATACGGCGGTCGAGGCGCTCCTCGTCAAGGACGTGGCGACCGGGCTTATCAAGGGGGCCATCTTCGGCTTTATCATCGTCACGGTGTCGTGTTACGAGGGCCTGAGCGTGTCGGGCGGGGCGGGGGGCGTCGGCCGGGCCACGACGAGCAGCGTCGTGCGGTCGATCTTCCTGATTATCGCGGCCAACTGCGTTTTCACGGCCCTGTTCTACTTCTTGTGGTGAGGCATGTCGGCGAGCGTCGATCCCATCCTGGAGGTCCGCGGCGTCCAGAAGTTCTTTGACGGGCGCCAGGTGCTGAAGGACATCAACCTGATGGTGGCCCCGGGCGAGACGGTGGTCATCCTGGGGCCGTCGGGCTGCGGCAAGTCGACCCTGCTGCGCATTATCATCGGCGAGTACGCCCCCGACGCCGGTCACGTGTACATGTGGGGCGAGGACGTGTGCTGCGCGTCGAGCGCGCGGCTGGACCGGATCCGCCAGCGGTTCGGCATCCTGTTCCAATCGGGGGCCCTGTACTCGTCGATGACGGTCGGCGAGAACGTGGCCCTGCCCCTGCGGGAGCACACCGACCTCGACGAGCCGATCATCCACATGGTCGTCAAGATGAAACTCGAGTTGGTGGGCCTGAGGGACTTCGAGAACCTGATGCCGAGCCAGATCTCGGGCGGCATGCGCAAACGCGTGGGCCTGGCCCGGGCCATCGCGCGCGACCCCGAGATCCTCTTCTACGACGAACCCACGGCCGGCCTCGACCCCATTGCCACGAGCGTCATCGACCAACTCGTCATCGACCTGCGGACGAAACTGGGCGTCACGAGCCTCGTGGTGACGCACGACATGAAGAGCGCCCTGCGCATCGGCGACCGCATTGCCATGCTCTACAACGGCGAGTTCATCGCGGTGGGTCCGCCGTCGGACTTCACGCGCCCGACGGACGAGCGCGTCCGGCAGTTCGTCGAGGGGCTGGCCGACGGGCCCATACCGCTGCGCGTCTCGAAGACCGATTACCTCTCGGACCTGCTCGGCATCCAGCCGGGTCCGGGCTAGGCCTACAGCGCCACGTGTCGCGCGGCGGCCTTCCCAGGCCGCCGCGATGGGGCCCGACAGGTGTGTTCCTGGCGGCCTAGGAAGGCCGCCAGGCGTGAGGACGTGGCGAAGTGGCGTGTAGGAATAGGCAGCGACCGGGCCGGGTCGGTTCGGGCCCCGGGCATGAGGAGACAGGACTGATGGCGCGACATCCCGCACGCAACCGCGTCGTGGCCGGGGCGTTTCTGCTGCTGATGGCGGCGGCCGCCGTGGCCATATTGGTGGTCGTCGGCGGCTGGCGGCACTGGCTCCAGCCGAAGCAGACGCTGCAGATCCGCTTCGACGCGGCCCCCAACGTCAAGGCCGGCGGACCCGTCCTGCTGGCCGGGCACCCTGTCGGCCGCGTCGCCGACATCCAGGTCGTCGAGGTGCCGTCTCCCCTCGAGCGCCAGGGCGAGGTCGGTTGCTACCTGGTCGAGGTGGTGGTCCAACTGCCGAAGCATTATCACATCCACCAGAACGCCCGCATCACCATCCAGCAGGCCCTGGTGGGGCAGTCGGCCCTCATCAACATCGAGGACGTCGGTTACGGCGACCTGGTGAAGGACTACGTGGCCGGCAAGCAGGCGTCGCCCTTCGCCGGGGCGGCCCACGAACTCGGCATCGGCGAGAAGGAAAAAAAGGACGTCTCGGAGATCCTCGCCAACCTCCGCCAGACCACCGAAACACTCCGCGACGGCCTGCCCGACATCATCGACAAACTCAAAACCAC
The DNA here is from genome assembly GCA_035528235.1 of Phycisphaerae bacterium. Lineage (GTDB taxonomy): Bacteria > Planctomycetota > Phycisphaerae > FEN-1346 > FEN-1346 > DATKZB01. Next base: position 4,580 of record DATKZB010000088.1, on the reverse strand, counting down.
CGGCGCCAACCTGGCCGAGGCCTCTGAGAAGGTCAAGGGAACCATCGAGCGCGTCGACGGCATCCTGGAGGAGAACCGCGAGAATCTGAAGGCCACCGTGGCCAGCGCGCGCGGCATGATCGAGAACGCCAGCAAGAAAACCGACGAGGTCCTGGAGAACCTCAAGGGCACGACCGAAAAACTTCAGGCCGTCGTCGACGAGAACCGGCCCGACATCCGCCAGACCGTCACCCGCGCCCGCTCGGCCATCGAGAAGGTCGACGCCGGCGCCGGCGACATCCTGGAGAAGGTCAAGGCCGCCTCGGGCGACCTCCAGACGGCCGTGGCCGACTTCAAGGTCATCGCGTCCGACACGAAGGCCCTCGTGGCCACCAACCGCGGCAACATTGCCGTGATGCTTCAGAGTTTCCGCGAGACCGGCGACCACCTGCGGGCCCTCTCGAAGGAGGTCCGCCGGGCACCCTGGCGACTCTTCGCCACGCCCGACAAGGAAGAGGTCGAATCGCTGAACCTCTACGACGCCGCCCGGGCCTTCGCCATGGCCGCCACCGACCTCGACGCCCTGGCCGACACGCTCGAGGTCATGATCGAGGCCCAGAAGCGCGGCGTGGACGTCGACCTGAAGATCCTGCAGACCATGCAGAAGGACCTCGAGGAGACGTTCAAGAAGTACCGCGAGGCCGAGAACGCCCTGATGGAGGAGTACAAGCGGATTCAGAAGTAACGAGTCACCCCGCCGCTGCGGGTCTGGCGCCGCGTCCTGTCCGAGCCGCGACCGTCAGGGAGCGGTGCCGTCGCGGTGCCGTGTGCCACTGGCTGCCTGCAGCCGGTGCCTCTAGAACACTGGCGGACAAGCCGCCAGTGGCACCCGGCTTCTTCGGGAGTCGCCATGGACTATGACGTCGTGATCGTCGGCGCCGGCCCGGCGGGGTCCTCGGCGGCCCGGTTTCTGGCCGAGAAAGGCGCCCGCGTCGCCCTCATCGACGCCGCGCGGTTCCCGCGCAAGAAAACCTGCGCCGGCTGGGTCAACGGCAAGGCCGTCCGCCAGTACGCGTTCGTCGACGCGGCCCGTCGGCAGGTCAAGGCGGCGCCGTTCCGCCGGCTCGTCTTCCATTCGCCCGACCTTTCGCAGGAGGCCGAGTACAGCGGCCGGGCCAACGCCGGTTACGTCGTCGAGCGCGACCGGTTCGACGCGGCCCTCCTGAAGGCCGCCCGGAAGGCCGGGGCCAAGACCATCCTGGGCAAGCGGGTGGTGGACGTCGACTCGCTCGAGCGCCAGGCCGTGGCCGTCCTGGCGGGCGGCCGACGCGTGGCCGGCCGCATCCTCGTCGGGGCCGACGGCGTCCACAGCACCGTCGCCCGGGCCACGGGTCTCCGCCAGCAATGGACCCAGGAGCAGGTGATCCTGACCCTCTCGAAGACCGTCCGCCTGACGGCCCGGCAGAAGACGGTCTGCTTCCGGGCGGGCAGCGTTCACGTGTCGCTCGGGTTTGGCATGGCCGCGGGCTACGCGTGGGCGTTCCCCGGGTCGCGGCACGTGAACGTGGGCATCGGCGTGCGCGGCAACGAGGCGGGGCGCCTCAAAGACCTGTTCGGTGCCTGGGTGGAGGGGCTGAAGGCCAAGGGCCTCTTGCCGGCGGGGGCCAACCTCGGGAAACCCGAGGGCGGGGCGGTGCCGGCGGGCGCGGCCGTCGAGTTCGAGAACCACGTCGGCAAGCGCGTCGTCCTCATCGGCGACGCGGGCGGGTTCGCCTCGGCCGCCAGCGGCGAGGGCATCTACCCGGCGATCGCCAGCGCCGAGATCGCCGCCGGGTGCATCCTCAGCGCCTTGGCCGCCGACCGCTCAGGCACCAAGGGCACCACCTGCCAGGACGAACTCCTGGTGTTCCGGACCCGGTGGCGCCAGCAGATGGCCTCGCACCTCCAGATGCCGAACGTCAACGTCACGTTTCTGTTGCCGCTCATCTACACGAACCAGGAGATCGCCGACCGGTTCGGGCGGGCTTTCCTGTTCGGCGACAACCTGTAGACGAGGGCCGAGCGATGTCTCTGCGGCGAATGTGGCTGCCGGCCGCCCTGTTTGCGGCGGTCGGTCTGGTGGCCGGGTGCCAGCCGAAGGCGTCGCGCGTGCCGCGATTCGTCGTCGGCACCGTCGTCGAGGGCGCGCTCACCCCCCAGGCCCTGCGCGAGACCTACGGCACGCCGGCCTTCGTCGTCCGCGACACGCATGACGGCTCGCACGTGGCCTTTCAGGACACGGACCTTCCCCGCGACGCCACCGTGGACGACTCGAACCTGCTGATTTACGTCGAGGGGTCGGGCGACCGGGTGGAGCTGTCGCGCTGGACGATGCGCCTGCTGGCCGAGAGCCCGCACGGGTTCCCCGACCAGCCGGGCCGGCTCGTCGTCGCGCTGCTGAAGTGGGGCGAGAGCCACGACGTGGTCGCCGAGCACATGAACCGCAAGGCCCAGATGATGGGGGCGGCGCTGCTGAATCACATGCTGGAGGTGCATCGGGAGCGGCACGGGTCGGCGGGACACGCGAGCATCATCGGCTTCAGCGCGGGCACCCGCGTCACGCAGTGGGCCTTCGCCGGGACGGTGGCGGAGGGCGAGACGACGCACCCCGAGGGTCTCGCGCACACGGACAACGTGGTGTTTCTCGGGTCGAGCATCAGTTGCCTGGACCCGACGCCGTTCGAGGCGATTCGCGGCCGGTTCCTGAGTTTCATCAACCCGCGCGACACGCACTACGGCGACCGGGCCCCGTTCATCGCGCCGGCCGGCCACGAGGCCCGGCTCGGCAAGTTCCTGACGCTGGAGCCGATGCTGCGGCACCCGATGTTCGGCGCGAGCGTCATCGGGTTCCGGCACCTGCCGACGTTGACGCGGCCCGAGCAGTTCCAGGCCATCGAAGAGGCCGACGGACTCGCGACGCGCCAGGCCCTCCGGCAGGCCTTCCGGATGGTCAACGTCCCGACGCCGATCGACCTGGTGCCCTTCAACGTCTTCGGCGATGCCGTGGCCAACGACGACGGCGACGATTACCTGAACCTGGCGCCGAACCATTACGTGATGGTGGGCCGTGGGCCCGCCGGGCGGGTCGACGACCCGGCGTTCGCCCAGTACCGGCCCTCGGCCGAGGAGTTCGTGAAGGAACACGTGGCGGCGGCGGCGCTCGAGGGGCGGCTCTACCGGTTCGACCTGAAGGCCCGGCCGCGCAGCGCGAAACTCATCGACGTGTTGCTGCCCCTGCCGTTGCCGTGGGCGGTCATCAGTCCGCCGAGCGCCGAGGTGCCGGCCACGCCGAAGGAAGAAGCCCCGCCCGCTCCGGGGAAGGACTCGCCGTAGCGCGCGGGCGCGCGGTCAGTTGACGCGGAACCCGCCGCGGATGCCCCCGTCGACCGCCGGCGCCGGGTGATTGGGATTGCGTTTCCAGGCCGATAGGCGGGTCATCTCGCGCACCATGTCGATCTGGTGCTGCGCCACGTCGAAGGCCAGGAGGTCGGCGTCGGGCCGCTCGCGCTCGATCGCGTCGAGCACCATGTCGATGCGGGGGTAGTCCAGCCCCAGGGCCACCTCGTCGGTCACGCCGGGCATCATGTCCGGCGACGGCGCCTGGTCGATAATCTCGGCCGGCAGACCCAGGTGCCGCGACAGTTGGCACACCTGCGTCTTGTACAGCCCCGCGATGGGCGAGAAGGGGAAGTCGTCGACGCCGTCCTTGACGAACCATCCGGTGAGGACCTCGGACCGGTTGCCGGCCCCGATGACCTGGGCACCGAGGTCCTTGGCCTTCTCTTCCAGCCGCTCGCGCCGGTACAGTTGCCGCCCGTTGAACGCCCTCTCGATGTGGCCCGCGGTCCGGCTGTGGATCCAGCGGCGAAGGGGCTGGCCGGCGAACTTCTCCTGGCGCAGCGTGGTCATGAACGGCGTCTCGCCCGACACCACGTGGTGGGTCTGGTGCAGGACGACGCGGTTCAGGAACCGCGAGACGCCGATCAGCCGCATGATGAGCGACGAGTACAGACCCCTCTGGCGGATGGCCTCGGCGATGTCCTCGACCACCAGGTCGACACCCAGCCAGTCGGCCATCAGGTGGGCCTTGCGCGGCGAGTCGGACTCGCTGTGGCGTTCGCGCAGGAAAAAGACGTGCAGCATGTCCTTGCCCAGCGCGCGGACCACGAGGGTCGAGAGCAGGGCGGAGTCCAAGCCGCCGCTCAGCCCTATGACGATGCCGCCGGGATACGCCGGCGTGTGCAGGCCGCGGATGGCGGCCTCGATGGTCTCGACGGCCCGCGGCGCGTCGATCCGAAGGACCTCCTCGGCCGAAACCGCGGCGGTGGTGGTCATGGTTCCTCCTGGACGGTTCGTTTACCCTCCCGCCATCCGTAGCGATGGCCGAGGGCGTTGTCAAGCGTTTGCCCGGCGGGTGTCCCGCCAACGCGAATATGTCACACCCGATGATGATGGGCTCTTGGGACCCGTGGGGGCCGAGGAGCCGAGATGCCACATCGGGAGGTGACGTTGACCATGGCACAGGTGCAGCGGTACGAGACGATCCGCGCGGCCATCGAGGG
>DATKZB010000087.1:0-9184 GCA_035528235.1 Phycisphaerae bacterium | reverse complement strand
GATGATGCCGACGTCGCCGGACTCGGGCGGCGCCTGGGTCTCGGCCGGCACGTACTCGGGCGCCGGCAGCGACTCCTCCTGAGGCACGATGCTCGGCGGGGCCGGGCTTTCCATAACGAGCATCCCGTCGTCGGCAAACGGATCAACCGTGCGGTTGACCTTGCGGGCCAGCGCGCGGTGGCCCTCGCTCTCGCCCACCGGCAACGCCGCGTGCTCCTGGGGGGCCGGTCCGGTCCGGTTACCCAGAATGACTCCGAACAGAACGATGAAGACCAGACCGACCAGCAGACCAAACTTGGTTTCTCTCCCCACGGGAATGTCCTCTCATCTGTGCCACGTACCCCACGATTCCCCCAGTCCCTGCGCCCCGGGTCGGCCGGCCCCCACGACCGCCCACCCAGGCGCCCTTGCTATGCTCAACCGGTGGCCCCGAGACGCTCGGCCACTCTCAGCCGCGCGCTACGCGCACGGGGGTTGGCCTCCACCTCTCGGGCCGTGGGCGTGATCGGCTTGACCGTGGGCAGGCGAACCAGCCCCTGCCTCGCCGCTTCGCGGAAACGGGTCTTGACGATACGGTCCTCGCCGCTATGGAACGCGACCGTGACCACGCGACCACCGGGTTTTATGTGCCGCCAGATCTTGTCAAGGAACGATTCGAGGCTGCCGAACTCGTCGTTTACGGCAATCCGGACGGCCTGAAAAACCCGGGTTGCCGGATGAATCTTCTGCCGCCGGCGCCAGGCCGCGGGCACCACCGAAGCCACCACGTCGGCCAACTCGTCGGTCCGCCGGATCGGCCCGCGTTGCCGGGCCCGGACGATGGCCTCCGCGATGCGTCGGGCGAAGGGCTGGTCGCCGCCGTCGCGGAAGAGCGCCGCCAGACGTTCGGCCGACCAGCGGTTGACGATCTCGGCAGCCGTCTGTGGCTGGTCGCGGTCGAACCGCATGTCGAGGTCGCCGGGCCGGTCGAGGCTGAAGCCCCGGTCGGCGTCGGCCAGTTGCAGACTGGATAGGCCCAGGTCGAGTAACGCACCGTCGATCCTGTCGTGTTTGGTTTCGGCCAGTACCTGGTCCAGATCGCAGAAATTGGCGTGGAAGTACCGGACATCGGTCCGGCGTCCGAATCGGGCGATCAGACGCCGCAACGCTTCACCGTCTCGGTCGAGCAAGATGAGTTGGCCGCCGGGCAGAATACGCTCAAGCACCGCCGCCGCGTGGCCACCCCCGCCGGCCGTTCCGTCCAGGATAACCTGGCCGGGCCGGGGCGCCAGATGCTCAATGACCTCGTCGAGCATCACCGGGACATGCCCGGTTGGCTTTTCCACGCGGGCCTACCTCTAGTGCACGGTTGCGCTCAGCGTCGCCCCAACCTCCAGCCGCGCGAGCAGCGCACTGACGTCGCCGGAGAGTTCGACGTTGCGATACGCGCCGCCGCGCGCCTGCACGCGACCCACGCGCGTTTGCAGGCGACGGACCTCTCGGTGCAGCCGGTTCGCCGACAGGTACGCCTGTGCGTTTGGGGCGTCCATCGCTTCGCGCAACAGCTGCCAGCCTCTCGCTTCCGTCTGTCGCTCCACGTTTGGCCTCCCACCTCTCCTGGTGCAGGGTGTCCTGCCCTTGGCCTCGGCGACGGCGTCGGTCATACTGCCACGGGGGACCGACGATCGCGCCCTCGCTCTCGCCGCCATTCACTTTTCAATAAAGGGCCGCCCAGGCGGGCAGCGCCCGCCCGGACGACCCCCAAGGGGGTCTAGGTCTTCGGCGTCTTCCCGGCCGCACCGTGCGACGTGCCAACCGGTTCGAGGACGCCTTCGCTCTCGGCGGCGAGCGCCTGCGTGGCCAGCCTGCCCTTCTCGGGCAACTTGCTCGCCACGTAGTTCTCCCACCGCGCCCGGTCCCAGATCTCGATGTGGTCTTGCACGCCGACCAGGGCCACGTCTTTGCCGATCTTGCACAGCCGAAGCATGGGTTCGGGCACGCGGACCCGCCCGAGGCGATCGACCTCCAGGTCGTCCGACAGGCCGTACCTCAGGCGGCGAATGTCGCGGACCGCCTCGACCGCCATCAGCCGCGGATCCGGCTGTGGGTCGGCCTCGCGGTTGCTTCGGGGCGTGTACAGGCACAGTTCGCCCTCGTACCCGACCACCGCATGGAAGCCCGACCCGTACTCGGCGGGGTCCATCGCCGCGCGCCACCGTGCGGGAATAGTGACGCGCCACTTGGAGTCAAACGAGTGGAAATATGTTCCCGTCAAGTATAGCACGCCACGGTCCGCCGTGCTGAGATGCGCCCCACGAAATCCCACAAGCTTACTTATTCTCGGCCAGATTGGCTTTCGACATGCACGATATACTACTTTTCCCCACGGCTGTCAAGAAACTCACCCCATTTTCCCAGCGATCAAGAGGTCAATGTCACGGACAGTCCTGCGTGGTCGAGCCCAATAAACGGTAGGCTTGCCGGCTCGATATCCAACCTATTGTGGCATGGGATACGGCGGGAGAATCAAGACGGGCGGCGCTGAAGATTTTTGTGATTTTTCTCGTGACGTGTTCGGCGTCATACGGCACGGGACGCCGAGTTCCCCTACCCGCCGTCTGCGCCCGGCACCGGACGAGGCCCGGCCACCACGACCAGCGTGTGGGCCAGGCGATCGCCGAGTCGCTGAGGCTTCGGCCCCACCAGGATCAGGCCGAGTCCCACCAGGTAAAGCGAGGGCGGGAGTTCGTCGATGAGCCGCAGTCCGTTTCGCACCAGCGCCTGCCACCAGGAGATGGCCAGCCCCGCCTCGGTCCGGACCTCCAGGCCCAGCAACTTCTTGCCGAGTGTCCGGCCGAAGAGCGCCTCGGCCACCGTGCCGTACAGGATGATCGGGAGGCGAGCCAGGTACAGGATCAGGAACTCGGGCCACGAGATCGGCTCGCCCTGAAGGAGCCGTTCGGGCAGCTCGGGCGCCAGGTGCGCAATCACGGGCACGACCAGCATGCTGACGAGCAGGTAATCGATGCCGATGGCGAGCCCACGCCTCAGCAACGGCGCATAGACGACGGCCGGGGCCCCGGGCAGCGGCGCGGCAGGCACGGCCAGGCGAGACTTGGTCCGGCGCAAGGTCGCCAGAATCACCAGGGTCGCCAGGGCCGCCATGACGAACAGCAGGAGCGAGGCCGAGTCATCGCGATCGCCGTCGGCCTGGCGCGGCTGGACGGCCAGCGGCGTGAAGGCGTCCACCTGGGCCTTGGCCACATCCAGCGGCGCCACGACGGGGCCGCTCGTCTGGAGCGCGGCCACGTAGAACTGCGGGCCCAAGCGGCCCAGCGCCAGGGGGCCGTCGGGGATCGTCCCCTCCAGCGGCCCTATCTCGTGCCAGTCCTCGTCGGCCGTCGCATAGGTAGCCAGCGCCCAGGGAGGTCCGCCACCGCCCTCGGCGTCTTTCCGGAACAGGCACACCATGGTCTTCGCATCGGCGGCGACGCGAAACGCCGATGCGGCGTGCAGCCGCGACGTCACAGGCCCGTGCCACTGGTCCTTCTCCTCGTACAGGAAGCGAAGGCGCACCTCGGGAGCCGCGCCCGTCAGCGTGGGCACCTCCTCGCGCCACACCAGGAAGAGCCGGCCGCCGAAGCGGACCGCGACCGGCTCGGCCATGCGGTCGCGGTCGAGGCTTGCCTCGACCTTGCGCCACGACCACTGCCCGTTCTCGAACCGTGCCAGGATGGGTTCTCCGGCGGCGTTCCAGCCGAAGGCGTCGGCCGCCAGGCCGTCCTCGCACGCGGCCACCGGCTCCCACGCCGGCACGGGCGACGGTTCGATCTCGGGCCGGCCGAGGCCGAAGCGACCGGGGCACCCGCTGTGGAAGAAGACCAGCAGGTCCTCCCGCCAGGCGGCCACGGCCGCCGGGACGCCGCGGCCGAACTCGCCGCCCTGCCACATGCCCTGGGCGTCGCGCTGCCAGTACCGGAAGCCCACGACGCCGTCGGCCCGGCCGGCGGCGGCAACGTAGAAGTTGTTGAGGTTCCCCGCAGCCAGGATGGCCGGTCCCTCGACGGCGGGTGGGGCCTTGAGCGTGTCGCACGGCCCAACCAGGGCGGCTATCAGCCCGACGCACAGGACGGCCTGTCGCATCCGCGTGTTACCTCAAAGACAACCCGCCGCGGCCTGCGACGGGTTGGACGGACTCCGTGAACGACCCTTACGGCCCGCACTACCACCGCTTCAGAAGCATGAGCCCGCCCGCGCCGGGCCCGCCGTACGGCAGGACGTGGAAGCCGGCGACCTGGGGCAGTTCGCCCCGGGCCACGCTGTGGCCTATGACCCATCCGAGGGCGGCGCCGAACACCAGGTCCGACAGGTCGTGCTCCCGGTCCTCCAGCCGCGTCGCCGCCGAGTACCCGGCCAGCAGATACAGCGGCAGACCGGCCTTCAAGCCGTAGTACTCGTGCAGGACGGCGGCAAAGCAGACGCTGGACGACGTGTGGCCGGACGGCCACCCGTACGGCTCGCCGTTCGGCGACCTGTCATTCATGGAGACCTTTAAGAGCACCGTAGACAGGCCGTTCACCATGAGGGCCTGCACCAGCGTCTTGCTCTTGGCGTACTGGTCGTCGTCGCCGTTGCGGACGGCGGCCAGGTACCAGGCGCCGGCCAAGCCGAAGTGGAGGGCGGGGTTGCCGACGATGGACCCGAAGTCGCCCGTCTCGGCCATGCTGGTATCGTCGCTGCGGAAATCCTCGCGAACCTGGCTGTCGAGGTTGTACCGCACGATCCGGTCGGCCCCGAACGCCATCCCCAGCACGATCAGGTTCTCGGGCTTGGCGTACGTGTGCTTCAGGCCGCGCCCGACGCCCGAGGGGATGGACGCCAGGTCGCCCTTCAGGATCTCGCCCAGCGGCCGGCCCTTGATGGTGGCGAACGGGACGGCTGCCGCGCCGCCCTCATTCCCGGCCTCCGTCGCCCTGGCATCGGGCGCCGTCGCGTCGGCGCCGGCGGTCGGCTCAGCGGCCGCATCGCGCGGAGCGAAGTACAGGACCGGCCCGGCGGCCTCGGGCGCCGGCGCCGAGGCGCGCGGCTCGGCCGCCGCAAGGTGCCGGTACGTCGCTTCGGCCTCGCGGTGCAGGGTCGCGCCTCCCCCGCAACCCGCCAGGGCGGGCATCGCGGCAAGAACCAGGACCCACCCGCAACACCTTGCGGTCGACATGCTGCGCCTCCGTTCGAAACGTCCGTCTACCCGGTGGCTTCTACCGGTCCTCGAGCCGGTCGAGCACCTCTCGCCGATACTCTTCATCGGCCACGCGCCCGCCGCGGTCTCCATATTTCCGGTCCATCGCTCGGCCGATGCGCCCGGCGCGGCCGCCGGCCTCGTCGCCCGGCGCCACGGTCTCCAGGAACCCGGTCATGCCGCGCGGATTATAGCCGGCCGCCACCATGTAATCCAGACCCAGCCGGTCGGCCTGGCCGTCGGCCTCGGGATCGGCCTTCAACTGCCTGACCGCCGCCGCGAAACGGGCGAGCGTTTCGGCCTGCTTGTCCGAGAGGCGCCCGGCACACGCCGACTCGCCGGCGGCCGCCACGGTCAACAGCTCGGCCTTGCCTAGTTCCCGCTGGAGGGCGCCGACGAGGTGGCGCGTGTTGATGCGGGCCAACGGATGGGCCAGGGCCGCGGCCAACTGGGCCTCGGTCCGCAGAGCCGCCAGCAGCCCCCGCGTGACCACCACCGGCCCGCCGGGCAGCGCGAACACGGCCATCTCGGGGCCCTGGGTCACGATGAACTGATACGGCAGGTCGGGCATGGGGGTCGATCGGGCGACGCGTTCGCCGATGGTCCGGACGTACGCCTGGACGGCCAGGTCGTCGAGGCGACCGCCCGCCAGAACCTCCAGGTACGGGGCGGCCGCGCGGCCGATCGCGATCTCCTGCTCGAGGCTGAGCACGGGCCCGCCGGCCCGGTCGACGGCCGCGCCGCCGCAGCCGACCATCCAGGCCGCCAGCGCCAAGGCCACCGCTGCCGCCGCCACGCGTCGCATGCCCAGCCCTCCCCCGCGGTACCGCCGAACCATGCCCCACGGCAAGCCGGCTAGTGGTGCTTTGTCAACTCGGCGTGGGCCCCCTTGGGAGCCCGCGCGGTGGCCTTCCCAGGCCACCGCGAATCCGCGCAGGGCAACCCCTGTCGCGGCGGCCTAGGAAGGCCGCCGCGCACGGTGCAGCCCTCCCCCGCGGTATCGGCGAACCATGCCCCACGGCAGGCGGCTACGATGCCGCGCTCACGTAGGCCATGCGCAATTCGTACACGAGGCGGTCGAGCATCTTCTTCTCGTCGTCGGTCAGGTTGCCCTTGGTCTTCTCTTCCAGCACGCCCAGCAGGTCGATGTTGTGCTTGGCGAGGTCGAGGTTGCGGATGGAGCGTCCGGTGTCGGGGTCCCTCTCGTCGGACATGAAGATGGCGGCCTGCGTGGCGAGGGTCTGAACGAGCGCCACGAAGGTGGCGGGCGGAAACCCCCGCCGTCGCCCCTCGGCCTTGGGGGCACCGGCCGCCGGGCCGGCCGACGGTTCGGCGGCCGCCTGACGCGAGAGCCGCTCCTTCTCGGCCTGGGCCTCCTTCTTCCAGTCGGCGTCGACGTGGATCCTCGGCTGTTCCTTGGGCGGGTGCTGGGCGCCGGGCGAACCGGGCGCTGCGGCTTCGTCCTGGGCCATCGACGTTACCTCCTCGTCTGTTCGGGGCCGACCGGTCCGACGGCGCTGCGTCCGAGCGCGGCCGCCACCAGGCCGAGGTAGAACGGCGACGGCCTCAGGGGGCGGCTGGTGAACTCGGGATGCGATTGCGTGGCCACGAAGTACGGATGGTCGGGCAGTTCCAGAATCTGCATAATCGGCTGCCCCGGCGCCTTGCCCGAGAAGACCAGGCCGGCGCCCGTCAGGCGGTCGATGTAGTCGGGGTTCACCTCGTAGCGGTGGCGGAACCGCAGGCGAGCCGTCGCCGCGCCGCCGAACATCCGCGACGCCAGCGTCCCGGGGCGGACCTCGACGTCCTTGCCGCCCAGACGCATCGTGCCGCCCAGCTCCTTCACCTGCAACTGTTCCGGCAGCAGGTCGATGACGGGGTGCGGCGTGTCGTCGGCGATTTCGGTGGAGTCGGCCCCTTCCAGGGCGCAGACGTTCCGCGCAAACTCGATGACCGCCATCTGGAACCCGAAGCACAGCCCCAGGTACGGCACGACGTTCTCGCGGGCGTACCGGACGCAGGCCATCTTGCCCTCGGCCCCACGGACGCCGAACCCGCCGGGCACGATGATGCCGTCGGCACCGTCGAGCGCGCCGGCGGCGGAGGCGTCGCCCAAGTCAGTCGTATCGACCCAGCGGACGACGACCCGCGTCTGGAGCGCCGCCCCGGCGTGCTCGAGCGCCTTCAGAAGGCTGGCGTAACTGTCGCGGACGGCGGTGTACTTGCCGGTGACGGCGACCGTGACCTCGTGCCGCGGGTGCCGGATGCGGTCGCAGAAACCCTCCCAGGCCTTGGCGGCCCCCTGCCGCAGGCGCGGGTTCACCCGGTCCACCAGGTTCAGGACGTGCGTCACGTGGCGGTCGACCTGGTCGCGCTGAAGCCGCGATGGCAAGAGATAAATCGACGGCTCGTCGTGCATCGAGATGACCCGCGACATGGGCACGCTGGTATAGATGGAGATTTTCTCGCGGATCTTGTCGGTCACGGGGTTGGCGGCGCGGCAGGCGATGATGTGGGGCTGGATGCCCATCTCCAGCAGCCGCTTGATGCCGAGTTGGGCGGCCTTCGATTTCTGTTCGCCCAGGATGCTCGGCTCCAGGATGAACGTCAGCGCCACGAAGCAGACGTTCTCGGGCCCTTCCTCGTAGGCCAGTTCCCGCATCGCCTCGATGTAACAGGCATTCTCGAAGTCGCCGACCGTGCCGCCGATCTCGACGAAGACCACGTCGGCGCCGGTCTTGAGGGCCAGCTGGCGCAGCTTCCGTTTAACCTCGCCGGTAACGTGCGGCAGGATCTGGACGTCGCGGCCCAGGTACTCGCCGCGACGTTCGCGCTCGAGCACCGCCCAGAAGATCTGGCCGTTCGTCCCGAAGTGATCGCGCGTCAGGTTCTGGTCGAGCATCCGCTCGTAGGTGCCCAGGTCCATGTCGGTTTCCATCCCGTCGTCCAGGACGAAGACCTCGCCGTGCCGGTACGGGTTCAGGGTGCCCGAGTCGATGTTGAGGTAGCCTTCGAGTTTGATGGGCGCGACGCCGAGGCCCTGGTCCTGGAGCAGTTTGGCCAGGCTGGAGGCGAAGATGCCCTTCCCCAGGCCGCTCATGACCGTGCCGAATACGACGACGTACTTCGTCCGGCCGCTCTGGTACCCGGCGGGCACGGGCGTGTAGAACTCCGTCTCCTCGGTCTGGCCGGCGATGTCGTGAAATACGTCATGTGCCGACATCCACATCCCTTTCAAATGGCGTGAGCCCGACGATACCGGTCCACGAAGGCGGCGTACGATTCGGGCGTGTCGATGCCGCCGGGCCGGTGATCGGTCACGAGGACGCGCATCCGGCGTCCGTTCTCGAGCCACCGGAGTTGTTCGAGTTTTTCCGTCCGCTCCAGCGGCGTCTGCGGCATGGCGGCAAAGTCGCGAAGCGCCGCCCCCCGGTACGCGTACAGGCCGAAGTGCTTCCGCATCGGCGCCTGCCGCGCGCCCTCGCCGTCGCGCGACACCGGAATCGGTGCCCGCGAGAAATAGAGCGCATCGCCCCCCGCCGCCACGACCACCTTGACGGCGTTCGGGTCGCTCGCCTCCTCCGGCGCCAGGGGCCCGGCCAGCGTGACGGCCTCCAGCGACGGGTCGCCCTCCAGTGCCGCCACCAGGCGGTCCAGGAGCGACGGATCGAGTTCCGGCTCATCGCCCTGGAAGTTGATGACGATCTCGGCCTCCGGGAACCGGGCCGCCGCCTCGGCCACGCGGTCTGTGCCGCACGGGTGGTCGGGGCGGGTCATGACGGCCCGGCCGCCGAACGCCTCGACGGCGCGGCGGATCCGCTCGTCGTCGGTCGCCACCACGACGGCGTCGACGCGCGCCGCGGCGCGCGCGGCCTCGCAGACGTGCTGGATGAGCGGCTTGCCGGTTTCGGCGGCGAGAGGCTTCCCCGGGAATCGCTTGGACCCATACCGGGCGGGGATAACGCAAAT
>DATKZB010000086.1:0-18581 GCA_035528235.1 Phycisphaerae bacterium | reverse complement strand
GAATCGGCTCCCGGTGCGGCTACGATGTCACGTGGCTGCATGAAGGTACGCCTCCTTTCTGTCAGGGGTGACGAAAAGGACCAGCGTACCTTCTTCTTCACGCCACGCCAGGGCGTTCGCTCCGGCCTCGGTTCCCTCGGCATCCGCGAACGCCCTGGCTGCCACCTCCTCCCGAAATTACCCACAACTACTTACAGCACTCAGTGCGACTCGTTCCACTCGTGGTCGTCGAACAGCCGGTGGATCGTGTTTTCGAGCAAGCGGGACGACGGCCTCTTCGCCCGGCCGTACTTCAGTTACCTCGACGCCGACGGCAAGGCCCACAAACCGTTCGTCCTGCCGCAGGAGGACCCCACATATTACGACTCGTGCATCCGGACGTACAACGCGCCGGAACTGGCGACGGCGCCGGTGCCCGCGTCGCGCCGCGAGTTGGGCCGGGTCATCCGGTCGCCCGGCCCCGACGAGAGTATCAAGGCGGTGCTCGACCCGCGCGTGCCGCCGCGCATCGCACCGGCCGACGCCGCGCCCGAGCCGCCGTGGAAACCGGCCGGTTCGCCTCCCGATCCGTCGGATGGCCGCGCGGGCCGGCACGACGGCGGGTGATGCCGCCCGTCCACGCACTTGCCCGGCACCCGTGGCCCGCCTAGAATGCACCGCATGAATCGCGTCGCCAAGGTCCTGCTGACGGCAGCCGTGATGGTGGCCGCCGCATTGGCGGCATGCTCATGCCGGAGGCCTGGGCCTTCGACATCGCGTTCCGAGCGGCAACTGGTCATCCGGCCCGACCCCAAGGGAAACTGGGAGGCCGACCTGCGCGACGTCGAGAAGGTGCTCTACTCGGCCGCCGGCGAACTGTGGACGCTCTTCCCCGATCGGCGCCTCGCGCCCATCCTCGTCCAGCCCAAGGGCGGCCCGATCGTCCTGTTCGAGCGCGGGCCGGCCGGCGAATACCGCGTCCGCCTCGACACCGGCCGGTTGTACTGGGCCCAGTACGCCTTCCAGTTCGCCCACGAGTTCTGCCACATCCTGTGCGGGTACGTTGACGAGGACACGTCGAACAAGTGGTTCGAGGAATCGCTTTGCGAGACGGCGTCGCTCTTCGTGCTTCGCCGCATGGCCAAGACGTGGAAGACCGCGCCGCCGTATCCCCACTGGAAGGACTTTGCGCCGCACCTCGGGCAGTACGCCCGGGACCGCCTCGACGAGGTCCACCTGCCCGCGGGCACGACCCTGGCCGAGTGGTATCGCCGCCACGCGGACCAACTTCGCAAGGCCCCCTGCCAGCGCGATCTGAACCGGGTCGTCGCCAGCGCCCTGCTGCCGCTGCTCGAGAAACATCCCGACCACTGGGAGGCCGCGACCTGGCTGAACGCGGGGGCGTCGAAAGAGCCGCGGCCTTTCGAGCGGTACCTCGCCGACTGGCGCGCCCACTGCCCGGACAAGCACAAACCGTTCGTCAGCCGCATCGCGAAGCAGTTCGGCGTGTCGCTGCCGGCCGACTGACACCGCGGCGGCACGACCCTTGCCACCTGGCTGCCCCCCTGATAGCATGAACCACATGATCGCCGCCAGACACCTGGGCGTGCTCGTGTCGCTGGTGGCCGCAGCGCTCTGGGCCCCGGCCCACGGCGCGGGCGCCGCCGAGGCACCCGCCGCCACGCCGCAACCCGCGGAGACGCCGCTGGAGTGGGGCCCGCCGTCGGGGGGCCTGGCGGCGGCGCTGGCGCTGGAGGGTGAGCCGTCGGTCGGCGGCCGGTTCGTCTTCCGCCTGGCCCTCCGGAGCGCCGCCGGCGACAGTGTTGCCCTGCCGCCGGCCAAGGACGCCTTCGGCTGGATCGTCATCGCCCAGAACTTCGGCGACTCCAAGACCGCCTTCTACAGCGAAAAGATACCGATGACGGCCGCCGGCGACACCTGGCCCGCCAGCCTGACGGGCGAGGCGGCCGTCCGCCTCAAGGCCTTCGACCTGTCGGCGACCAAGGTCTACCCGTCATCGGCAGCGCGGCAACTGTTGATGGCCTACCTCACCGGCAAGGACGACGCCGCCGTCGGGCCGCCCGCCGGCCTCCTGAACGAGACCCCCGCCGCCGGCCGCGCGATGGCCAAGTTCACCCTCTGCCTGCCGACCGGCGGCGCCAAGCCCGCGCTCGTCATCACCGGCCCGCTCGCCCTGACCATCGGCCCGCCGACCCTGGCGGCCATGAAACCCGAGGACCGCGAGGCGTTCCTGGCGGACCTCCTGAAACAGTTCGACCGCAACCCCTGGGCCGGCCAGCAGGCCCACGACACGGCCGTCCGCCTGGGCCCGGCCGTGGTGCCGGCCATTCTGAAGGCCGCCTTCGAGACCGGCCGGCCGGGGCACGCCCGGCTCTGGCTGGCGACGACCGTGGCCGACATCCGCGACGCCCGATGCGTTGACGCCCTCGTGAAACTGCTCGACGACCCGATGGACGGCGTCCGATACGTGGTGGCCTATCACGGGCCCAAGCAGCAGGACGCCAAACTCGACAAGGCCGTCGTCGAGAAGGTCCGGACCGCCGAGACACCGGCCCTGGCCGCCTGGGCCCTGCTGGGGTTCATGGTCCATCGCAGCACGGTGCCCGAGGAGGTCCTGAAGGCGGGCCTGGAGAGCGACGACCCGCGTGCCCGCACCACGGTGGCCGAGGCGCTGGCGCAGCACGCGAGTGAGTTCAACATCGGCCGGCTCGTCGGGCTCCTGGGCGATACAAACGAGCGGGTGCGCGGCGTGGCGGCCAAGATGCTCGGCCAGTCGGGCAACCGGTCGCCCGTCGTGATGGCCGCCCTGGTCAAGGCCCTCGACCCGCCCGGCGAGACCGCCCGCCAACGCGTGTGCCAAGCCCTGTCGCAACTCGCCGGCAAGGACCTGCCCTATGATCCCAAGGCCGACCCGACCGCCCGCGCCGCGACCCTCGCGGCCTGGAAGGCCTGGTGGGCCGAGAAACGGCCGCGCAAGTGACGGCGCCCGGCGAGGGCTAGAGACCCTTCTCAGATTGGCTCTTCTCTGCGCCGCCGATGGTTACGTGCGCCACAAAAAACAGTCACACCCCCATACGGGCCCGACCGCATCCTGGGCTTGCCCACCACCTGACTATCTGGGATACTCCACACGCAACGCGAGGGCGAGCGAGGACGGCTGATGGCGGACGGATCGATCGACGTGCCCGGGCTTGGCGTGATCAACCAGAGCGACGGACTGCGTCCGCTGAGCGCCTCGAGCGATGGCTGCTTCCGCGTCGGCCGCGATGGCGTGAGGACCGTCCTGGCCACGGGCGACGGCAAGGTGGAGTTCATCGCCTTCGAGGACCGGACGCTTGCTTACGTCCGGTCGGCCATGGGGTACCCCGCCTACTACCCCGTGCACCCGGTCGAGATCCGCAAGCCCGTCCGGGCGGTCCTGATGGACCTGGACGGCACGAGCGTCCACAGCGAGGCGTTCTGGATCTGGATCATCGAGCAGACGACGGCCAGCCTGCTGGGCGATCCGGGCTTCCGGCTCCAGCAGAGCGACCTGCCACACGTCTCCGGCCACAGCGTCTCCGAACACCTCCAGCACTGCATCGCCACGTACTGCCCGGGCAAGACGGTGGAGGAGGCCCGCGGGCATTACTTCGAGCACACGCACCGCGAGATGGCCGAGATTCTGGCCGGCCGGGGCCGGGTCGGCGCCTTCCAGCCCAGCCCGGGGCTGAAGGAGTTTCTGCTGGCGCTCGTGCGCGCGGGCATCCGCATCGGCCTGGTGACCTCGGGGCTCCACGAGAAGGCCTGGCCGGAGATCGTCTCGGCGTTCGGCGCGTTGGATATGGGCGACCCGGCGGCGTTCTACGACGCCGTCATCACGGCGGGGTTCCCGATGCGCAAGGGCGTGGGTCCCGGCACGCTGGGCGAACTGTCGCCCAAGCCGCACCCCTGGCTGTACGCGGAGACCTGCCGCGTCGGGCTGGGCATTCCGTTCGACCAGCGCCACCACGTGGTGGGCATCGAGGACAGCGGCGCCGGCGTCTGCTCCATTCGCCTCGCCGGGTTCGCGGCGATCGGCCTGAGCGGGGGCAACATCGTCGAGAGCGGCACCCGGGCGCTGTGCAGCCATTTCTGTACGGGCTTCGACGAGATTCTGAAGATCATCCTATAGCCGCGCCGTCGGCCGGCTGCCTGATGAAAGGGCCCTCTGATGAACACACCCAGCGACACACGGCGGCCCCAGTGCCACTTCATCTCCAATACCCACTGGGACCGCGAGTGGCGGTACTCCATGCAGCGGACGCGCCACATGCTGGTGTCCATGATGGACATGCTGCTGGACATTCTGGAGAAGGAGCCGCGCTTCGGGTCGTTTCACCTGGACTCGCAGACCGTGCCCATCCAGGACTACCTCGAGATTCGCCCGGACCGGGCGGAGGTGATCCGCCGGCACGTCCGCGACAAGCGGCTGCTGGTCGGCCCGTGGTTCGTTCTGCCGGACGAGTTCTGCGTGGGCGGCGAGTCGTTGATACGGAACCTCTTGCTGGGACATCGGATCGCCAAGGACCTGGGACACGTCAGCAAGACCGGGTACTCTCCGTTCTCGTGGGGCCAGATCTCGCAGATGCCGCAGATCTACCGCGGGTTCGGCATCCCCATGGCGGCGTTCTATCGTGGGGTCAACACGCTGGTCTCGCCGCACTCGGAATTCCTCTGGGAAGGGCCGGACGGTTCCCGGCTGGTGGGCTCTCGTCTGGCGCTGCGTCCCCGGTACAACGTGTGGTACGTCATCCAGCGGCCGGTCTACTGGGGCATGGCCGATGAGAACTATCGCCAGGTGCCCTGGGGGGGTGGGCACGGACCGTTCCGGTTTGCCGAGCCCATCCTGGGCGACATCGACGCGCAGTACGCCCACCCCAAGTTCGCCTACCACGCCCAGGAGGTCCCCGCGCGGGCCCGCCAGGCCCTGGCGGAGCAGGACGGCGAGTGGACGACGCCTCACCGTTTCTGGTCGGCCGGTCACGACTCGTCCTGCCCGGACATCCGCGAGACGCGAATGATCGCCGACTGCGACGCCGCCCTGGCGGACGAGGCGGACGTGTTCCACAGCACCTTCGAGGAGTTCCAGCGCGCGGTCTGCGAGAGCGTGGACCGGGACAGCCTGCCCGTAATCCGGGGCGAGATGAGGCACTACTTCACGCCCGGAAGCAGTTCGGCCCTGTACGGCTGGGTCACCTCGGCCCGCACCGACATCAAGCAGGACAATTACGTGACGGAGCGGGCCCTGGGGGCCTATGCGGAACCCTTGGCGGTGTTCGCATCGCTGCTGGGCGCCCCGTACCCGCGGGGCTTCCTGGACGCCGCGTGGAACTGGCTTCTCCAGAACCACGGCCACGATTCCATCGGCGCGTGCAGCCGCGACATCGTGCCCGAAGACATGCTCTTCCGTTCCCGTCAGTCGCGCGAGATCAGCGCGTGCGTGATGGAGCGGGCCCTGGTGGACATCGCCGGCGCCATCGACCTGTCGGCCCGGTCGCCGGAGGACGTGGCCGTCGTGGCCTGGAACCCGACCCCCCAGCGGCGGACGGAGGTGGTGGAACTCGTCCTCGACGTGCCCGTCGAACTGGGGGCCGAGGACTTCGACCTGGTCGACGAGGCGGGCCACGTCCTGGCGACGCAGAAACTCCAGGAGCGGCCCAAGTACACGCTCGTGCAGTCGCCCAACGACTGCGCCAACATGATGCCGATGCAGCGCCACCGCCTCCACGCCCAACTGCCCGACGTGCCGCCGATGGGATACCGCACGTTCTTCGTCAAGCCGCTTGCCAAGAAGGTGCGTCGCGCCAGGCGAACGATGCTCACCGCCCCCCGGACCATGGAGAACGAGCACCTGGCCGTCACCGTCCAGCCCAACGGGGCCCTGACCGTGAGGCACAAGGCCACCGGGCGCGTCTGGACGGACATGGGGTACTTCCGCGACACGAGCGAGATCGGCAACCCCTGGGAACGCCACCCGGTGGCGGGCGACGCCCTCTTTACCACGTTGGGCGCCAGAGCCGTCGTCTCGGTCGTTTGCGACGGCGAGTTGGCGGCGTCCTTCCGCGTCCAGATCGACTGGGCCTTGCCGCGCGGCCGGTCGGAGGATGAGACGCAGCGTCATCCGGACCACGTGCCCTACCCAATCGTCAACACGATAACCCTGCGCCGGGGCCAGCCGTGGGTCGAGATCGTCACCGAAGTGGACAACACGGCCGAGGACCACTACCTCCAGGTCTCCTTCCCGACCGGCGTGACGGCGGACCACGTGACCGCCCAGACACCGTTCGACGTGGTCCGGCGTCCGATCGCCCGGCCGGATCCGGCGCCGTTCGCCGAGGAACCGCAGACCGAACACCCGATGGACCGGTTCGTGGACATCAGCGACGGCCAGGCCGGCGTCGCCCTGCTGAACGAGGGACTGAAGGCCTACGAGGCCCACGAGGACCAGGCCCATACCCTCAGCCTGACGCTGCTGCGATGCTTCCCGTTGCGAATCTGCATCACGAACCTGGAGATGACCAACTTCAGCGATTTGGACAACGGGTCGCAGTGCCTGGGGCGGCACCGGTTCCGTTACGCGCTGCTGCCGCATGAGGGCGACGGGCAGGCCGCCGGGATCTGGCAGCTGGCCGAGCGGTTCTGTCACGACTTTCGCGTCGTCCAGATCGGCCCGACGCCTCACGGCAGCCAGCCGCCGGCCAAGTCGTTCCTGGAAGTGGAGCCCGACGGCCTGCACGTCAGCGGTGTCAAGCAGAGCGAGAGCGGCCGGGGATGGATCGTCCGGCTGTTCAACCCGGCCGAGCGGACGGTCAACGGCCGGCTGCGCCTCAACGGGGGGTTCGCCGGCCCGGGGGCGACCCAGTCGCCCGTCGAGCGGATCCAGGCGTCGTTTGCCCTGCCGGCCGGACCCGGTGCCCGCTGGCCCGTGGCACGGAGGGTCAGCCTGGAGGAAGTTCCCGAGGCCGACCTGCCCGTCGACCCGAAGGGCTGGGTCGCCTTCGAGATCGCCGCCAAGAAGATCCTGACGATCGAGTTCCTCGCGGCAACCCCCGCACCGTGACGCTTCTGACGGTGCATGGACAGGCTTGTAGGAGCACGGACATGGCACGATTGCGGGCGCTCATGGTGGGGGTCGTTCTGATGGCCGCAGCAACGCTGCGGGTCGGCGCGGTCGCGCCGACGCCGGACGAGATGACGGTCAAGGACGAGTGGGTGCGCCGGAACCTGGCCGCCAGCGCCATGGAACCGCCCACCCCCGGGATCGTCGTCATCGCCAACCACGACCAGATCTGCAAGGACGCCCGCGGCAAGGGGCCGCTGCATCTCGGCAAGACCGCCTACCAGAAGGGCCTTTACTGCCACGCGCCCAGCCTCCTGGCGGTGCGGCTGCCGTCGCCCGGCAAGACCTTCACGGCCACGGCCGGCGTCGACACCAACGACCAGACGTCGGGCGGCCGGGGGAGCGTGGTCTTTGCCGTCAAGGTCGCGGGCAAGGAGGCCTTCAAGTCCGGCGTCGTCCGCGAAGGCATGCCGCCGCTCGATGTGAGCGTCGACCTGCAGGGCCAGACGACCTTCATGCTCCAGATCGGCGACGCGGGCGATGGCATCGCCTGCGACCAGGCCGACTGGGCCGAGGCCAAGGTCCTGCTGGCCGACGGCAAGGAACTCTACGTGAGCGACCTTCCGCTCGCCGAGCCGGCGAGCAACGGGCCGCCGATTTCGTTCGTCTACGACGGCCGCCCGTCGGAACTCTTCCTCTTCTCCTGGGCTCGCAAGCACCAGACCCGCAAGCTCGACGAGGCCCGCACGCAGCACGCGTTCACGTGGACCGATGCCGCGACGGGCCTCGAGGTCCGCCTGGTCGCGGTGGAGTACCACGACTTTCCGGTGGTGGAGTGGACGGCGTACCTGAAGAACACGGGCCAGGCGCCGACGCCCATCCTGTCGGACATCCAGGGCATGGACCTGGTGTTCCGCCGGACGAAGGACGAGTTCGTGCTGCGGACGATTCGCGGCGACGACTGCTCGGCCGCCAGTTATCAGCCGATTGAAATGCGGCTCGACCAGCAACCGAAGGACTTTGCCCCCGCCGGCGGCCGGCCGACGACCGGGGCCTTCCCGTGCTTCAACGTCGAGACGGCCGGTGAGGGGTTCATCGCGGCGCTCGGCTGGCCGGGCCAGTGGTCGGCCCGGTTCTGGCGCGAGGGGCCGGGCCTGCTGCGCGTGCGCGGCGGGCAGGAGCGGACACACCTCTGCCTGGCGCCCGGCGAAGAGATCCGGACACCCCTGGCGGTGCTCCTCTTCTGGAAGGGCGACTACTTCCGCTCGCAGAACCTCTGGCGGCGCTGGATGGTCGCCCACAACCTGCCGCGCCCCGGGGGCAAACGGCCCGGCCAACTCTTCTCGACGTGCATGGGCCTCCACCAGTCGGAGGCGGGCGAGATCGGCTATATCGATATGTTCGTCAAGAACGGCGTCACGTTCGACTACTGGTGGATGGACGCCGGCTGGTACACCGGCTCGTCGTGGTGGGACGCCACGGGCGTCGGCACCTGGACGCCCGACCCGGAGCGGTTCCCGCGCGGCGTGAAGGCCGTCTCGGACCACGCCCACGCCAAGGGCATGAAGATGATCCTCTGGTTCGAGCCGGAGCGCGTCTACAAGGGCAGCTGGGTCTGGGAGAACCACCCGGAGTGGCTCCTGAAGTGGGACGACGCATCGCCCATCCGCCTGTTGAACCTCGGCAACCCCGAGGCGCGAAAGTGGCTGACCGACCACATCGACCGGTTCCTGACGGAGCAGGGCATCGACCTTTACCGGCAGGACTTCAACGTCGAGCCCCTCGGCGCCTGGCGCCAGGCCGACGCCGAGGACCGCCAGGGCATTACCGAGAACCTGCACGTGCAGGGGTACCTGGCGTGGTGGGACGAACTGCGCCGGCGGCACCCCGACATGCTGATCGACTCGTGCTCATCGGGCGGCCGGCGGAACGACCTGGAGACGCTGCGCCGGGCCGTGCCCCTGCTGCGAAGCGACTTCCAGGCGCCCGCGATGAAGCCCGCCGACATCGACACCGGCAACCAGTGCCAGACGTACGGCCTGAGCCTGTGGATCCCCTACTACGGCAGCGGCGTGGCCTACGACGACGTCTACTCGCTCCGGAGCCACACGTGCCCGGCGCTCGGGCTCGGCTGGATCGGCGAGAAGACCGACTGGGAGGCGTTCCGCCGCCGGGTGGCCGACTATCGGAAGATGGCCGATTTCTTCTATGGCGATTACTATCCGATCACGCCCTACAGCCGCGACCAGAGCACCTGGATCGGCTGGCAGTTCCACCGGCCCGAGCAGGGCGACGGCATGATCCAGGTCTTCCGCCGGGCCGAGAGCCCGTACGAGGCCGCCCGCCTGAGGCTGCGGGACCTCAAGCCCGAGGCGCGCTATGCCTTCGCGGACCTCGACACGGGCAGGATTATCCAGGCCTCGGGGAAGGAATTGGCCCAGAAGGGACTGCTGCTGGAGATCGAGGCCCCGCGCGCGGCCATCGTCCTCATGTACAAGCAGGTGCCGTGAGGCATCGCGTCTTGGCCCCCCTCCCCGCCGTCGTCATGGGCTACCGGGCGAAGCGGCCGGCCGGCGGCGCGGCACCCGCGACGGTGAACAAGAACCTGCGGGAGGTCCGGTCCGCGCTCCGTGACGCCAGGGACGCCGGACTGCGGCGGAAGGGGCCTGTGCTCCATCAGCCCGAAAGCAGGTGCGGGTCGCCCGAGGAACCTGAGTTTGACAAGTGGCTCGGCGTATGCGAGAATCCTTCCCAGCAAGCAGCCATGGACCGGATGGCGGGAGTGAAAACGGCCTGATTCAGGGACGCACGCAGCCGAATTCCTGCCCAAACAGGATTCTCATGGCTGCGAAGCCGTAGCTGAACTTCTTTTCTGACAACGGGTCGCCGGAGTGGCGGAACTGGCAGACGCGCGGGATTCAAAATCCCGTGGCCTTACCGGCCGTGAGGGTTCGAATCCCTCCTTCGGCACCAACCTTAAACTGGTTTCACAGCACCAAGGGCCGCACGGCGGCTCTTGTTGCTTGCATGTCCCTTGTTCATGCGAAAGTCGGACCGCCGCGCTATCCTGGCCTTCTCTCTTGTTTCCGGCGTGCAGAGAAGGCGGCAAAGCGGCTGTTAAGCGCGAAGACGTACATAAGTACGGCTTCTGTGAAATCTAAGGTATCACGGGCGTCTGCCTGCAAGAGCTCGACGTCAGTTTCGTGCGCCGCCTCGTTTCCGACGACTCGAATGCCGTGTGCCCACTCGACAAGGCGCGAGTCAATTACCTGCCGCTTGAGCAATGCGTCGAGCTTGGTTTGCAGCGACCCACTCGTGGCCCCAAGCGCTTTACACAGGGCTTCCAAGCAACGGCGACACATCAGAGCGCAGGCATCGAAAGAGGACGCACTGTAACAGTGCAGCGCCTGTTCGTAGGCACGTAGGACGGGCTCGGGGACCCCGTCCAGTGGAAGGCGGGACGTTGTGGGGTAAAGCACCTCTTCCGATGTTAGGGTTTCGCAATCGCCGGGAACTCCGCAAAACGACTGCTTGATCAGAAATGGCGACTTGCATCGTCGGCAGATCGCCACATAAAGTATCTCGGCGGAGTATTGCGCGTCGCCTTCGTCGAGCAAATTCACAGCGGCGCTCTCGTAATCCCCCTGCCCATGAGCGATCACGTGAGCTTCCGTCTGGATATTGCACTTCGGGCAGAAGAGGTCGAACGATTCTTGAGCCATGGTCTATGCTCGTTCCCCCATCCGTGGTTGAGCACGCGGGTGTAGGCCATCGCCGTCCTGGCGAGGCCCCCGTCACGCCCCGATCGGCCGCTCCCGCGCTGTCACGCGCTTGCCGCCGTGCCGGCACTGCCGTCGGCGGATGAACTTAGCGCCCCATCTCAGGCACGTGTAGATTACCCGAATTGGCACGCAACCGCAATAGTGATATGCCAGGCCCCGCGTGCCGCGGGTGTGGCCGCATGTCGTGGCAGCCCCGTCGGGGGCGGTTGATCTGTAGCCACGGGCGGGAGAGCATTTTGCATCGAGCCTGTAGCGCGGGGGTTTACCCCCCGCGCTCGTGGGGTTTAAGGCATGCGGCGCGGGGGGTAAACCCCCGCGCTACAAGTCATGCTCCGACGGCGGGTTGCGATTCTCGATGCAGAATGCTCGGGAGCCCGTGGAATCGAGGTGTCCCACGCCCGTCTGTTTGAAGCCCCGCCCGGGGCGGGGAAACGCCCGATCCGCCGCGCCACTCGCCGACGGCCCGGGGCGAGCCGCCGCCGGCGCCGCCGCAGCGATCCGGCGACACCTATATCCTGAACTTGGCCGGCATCTGGAGGAGGTCCGGCGGCAGCGAGTCCAGGTCGGTCAGGAGGGCCGCGGCACGATCGGTTGCCGAAGACGCCTTGCCCCACCGGGCGGCGGCGAACTTGACGGGGCCCTTGGTGCGCGGCGCGACGCTGATGAGCGGCAGCGTGTCGCCATAGTGCAGGCGGACCTGGGCCTTGTCGATGACGTTGATGACGCCGTCGCCGTTGATGTCCACGAGCGGATCGTAGTTGGCGTCGCCCAGGACGGCCCCGTAGGCGAGACGCACCTTCGCCTTATCGAGGACGTTGACCACGCCGTCGCCCAGGGACACGTCGGCCACGAGCACGTTGAGGCTGAACAACCAGTCGCCGCCCGCCACGCCGTCGCCCGAGGGGAACGGGTCCGTGCCGCTCTCGCCGTCCAGGAGGTTCCCGGCCAAGTCGGCCACGGTGAAGGCGCCGCCGGCCAGCCGCACCTGGTACCGGTCTCTGGCCAAGAAGGCGGCCGAGGTCCACGTCAGCCGATCGGTGCCGACGCCGGCCGGCCCGCTGAGCGACACGGGGCCGCTGATCGCGCCCACCACCGTCAGGTCGCCCGAGACAGAGATGACCGGCTCGTCAAAATCGACGACGAACCGGTTCATCCGCGACCAGGGGGCCGTCCGGGCGCTGCGGTCGGTGGTCCAGAGTGACGAGTCGACCGTCCCCAGGACCCAACTGGTCTGCGTGCTCGACACGCCGAAGGCCGCCACGCGCGGGGCCACGGTATCGACCTGCACCAGGAGCGCCTCGGACGGGGCCGGCGGCAGCCCCCCCAGGGCCTGGGTGGCCACGATGGGGTGGGCGCCGTCGACGAGGTCGTAGGCGCCGTTGGTCGTGATGAAAGTGATGGGGCCGGTCGCTATGACGGGCACCGAGATGGCGACGCCCGCGGAGTCGTCCCAGAGGACGACCGTGGCCCCCGCAACGGTGTCGCCGACGCCGAACTGGAGGGTCTTCGAGGGGTCGCTGTTGTCCAGGCGGGTGATGTCGTCGAACGGGTCGTAGCCGGTGTCGGACCCGATCAAGAGGTCCAGCGCCGTGGGCGGCGGAATCTGGCCGTAGTTGCCGAAGTCGACGTCCTCGACGACCTGGCTCGGCCCCAACGTCACCGCGTGGAACCCCGCGGTGACGCCGCCCCCCGCACCGCTCGTGACGGTAACGTCGTCGAAGTAGTGGACCGTCTCGCTATCCGCGCCGCTGTAGGCCAACAGGCCCACGCGCCCGGCCCCCGGGATGTCCGTATCCGAACCCGACCACGCCAGGTTGCCGTTGAAGCGGACCTCGATGGCGGAGCCCTGGACGGCCACCTGCACCGTGTTGGGCGTGGCGCCGATGTTGAGGTACGGCGAGGTCGCCCACTCCTGGAGCCAGGTCAGCGTGCCCGAGAGGATCCTGGCGACATAGTACTGGCCGTCGTTGCTGATGCCGACCATGTAGGCCGAGCCGGTCAGCGGGTCCTGCCAGACGAAGTCGTCGCTGGCCCGGACGACCAGCACGGCGGCTCTGCCCTCGTAGCCCGTGCGGCGCATGACGACTTCCGCGGTGCCGTCCTGCCAGGTCTGGCCCGTGTAGAACGATTGCATGAGGACGCCGGTGGTGCCGGCCGCGGCGCGGTACTCGCCGGCAACGACCGACCAGTTGGCCGGCACGGTGGCCAGCCAGTCCTGGGCCAGGCCGTCGTTGAAGTCTTCCATGTATCCGGTGGCGACCGGATAGGTCTGCTCCCAGCCGTCGCGGGGCACCTCGCCGATGGCGTAGGCACCGGGCATCAGGCCGGGGAGTGCGTAGTCGCCGGCCGGGTCGGTGAGGTCGAAGGGTTCGCCGTCGTCCCACTGCCGGTCGCCGTCGAGGTCGGCGTAGATGGTCCACCCGGCCAGTCCCGGCTCGCCCGGGTCGCGCTGGCCGTCCTGGTCGGCGTCGAACCACTTGGTGCCGCGAATCTCGCCGGCGGCGTAGTTGCCGAAGTCGACGTTCGCGGCAACGACCCCGACGTCGGCAACGACGGTGTGGCCCCCGCCGGGCAGCGGATACGTCTGCGTCCAGCCGGCCTGGGGCACCTCGCGGACCTGGTAGGTCCCCGGCGCGAGGTCCGCAAAGACGTAGCGTCCGTCGGGGCCGGTCTGCCTTGAGGGCTCGCCCGTCTCGATGGCGATGGACCAACTGTTGAGCGTGCCCTGGTCGCCGCCGGCGTCGTCGGTGACGCTGAGCGTCCAGGTGCCGTTGGGATCCTCGCCGTCGAAGCCGGCCAGCAGGCCTTCGGGCCGGTAACTGCCCGTGAACGGCGCGGTGCCGGCGACGATGGACGTGGCGGCCTCGTCGTCGAACGTCGTGTTGACGAAGTTGTCGCCGCTGCTGCCCACGTCGGTGAACAGTTCCACGACGGTGCCGGACGGGCTGGTCAGGTACACGTCGAGGTCCGAGTCCCAGGTGTGCATGATGTTGAGCGTCACGTTGACGTCGGTCAGGCCGCCGGCGCCGCTGACGAGGAGCGTGGAGGTCGTCGTGGTGTAGTCGAGGATGGACTTGGGGACGTCGGTGGAGGAGACGGTCTGGTTGCCGCCGTCGAGGAGGCCGTTGCCGTTCAGGTCGAGGTAGACGGTCCAGTCCGGCAGGCCGGGCTCGGCGGCGTCCCAGGTGCCGCCCTGGTCGGCATCGTACCACTTGCCTCCCCGGATGGTGGCGGGTGCGAAGTTGCCGAAGTCGATGTCCGCGACGGTCTGGCGGGCCCACACGGTGACGACGTAGGTGCCGCTGATGATACCGCCGCCCGGGACGGTCTGCTCCCAGCCGTCCTGGAGCACCTCGGCCACGACGTGGGTGCCCGGCATGACGGTAATCGAGTAACTGCCGTCGGGTCCGGTGACGGCGAAGGGCTCGCCGCTCTGCCACTGGCCATCGCCGTTGGCGTCGGCGTAGATCTTCCATCCCGCCAGGCCCGGCTCGCCGGGGTCCCGCGCGCCATCGCGGTCGGCGTCGTAGAACTTCGTGCCGCGCACCCGCGTCGGCGGCGCCGTGGGCGTTCCCTTGAGCGTCACGTCGTCGAGGTTCCAGCCGGGGTAGGTGACCGACGAGTCGGTCGGCCCCATGGACCACCGCAGGGTGACCGTGGGCTGGTCGTCGGCCACGGCCGAGATGTCGTACTCCTGCAGCGACCAACTCGTTTCCGAGAAACTCGATCCGGTGTGGTCCCAGACGGTGGTCCAGGTGCTACCGTTGTTGGACACCTGGATCGCGGCGTGGTCCCACGACGCCGACTCGACCCCGAGCCAGCGATAGAAACTGAGTACGATGTTATTATATGCCGTGCAGTCGATGGCCGGCGTGGTGGCGTACCGGGCCGGCAGGTCGGCGGCGGCCGCGTAGATGTATCCCAGGTTCGACGAATCCAGCCGCGGCTCGCCGTCCAGGGCATGACCGTCGCCATCCACCACGCCGCCCGTCAGACGGATCCGCACCCACGTGTCGATGACGTCCTGCCAGGCATTGGCAAACTGGATCGTCATCTCGGTCGTGCCGCTGCCGCTGACCACCGGCGAGAGCGTCTCGGTGACCGACACGTGGCCGGACTCGTCCACAAACACCTTCTCGGCCACCACGTTGGCCGCGGTGAACGTGACGGTTTCGCTGAACGTCACTCGGACCGTATCGACGCCGATGCCGCTGGGCTCGATCTGGCTCACCGTGCGGACGGTCCGCAACGGGTTGGGGTTGAGGACCACGCTGGTAACGCGCGGCGGGGCCGTGGAATTGTCGGTGCCCGGCGTGCCGCCGACGGCGGGGCTGGCGATCCAGTTGATGACGTCGTTGCCGTACGCGCCCAGCAGCACCCGTTCCAGCGACGGGCCGGTCCCGTCCGGCGCCATCGGCCACGGGTCGCCCGGGCTGTCGCCGTCGCTATAGTCCACCGCGTCCGCCACGATGTACGAGTAGAACCCCGTCCCCGCGTCCGGGGTGCCCGGCCGAGACAACTCCACCTGCTCGCCGTCGTTCGACAGTTCCGACAGGGCCTCGAACGGACCGTAGATCGGGATCGACGGGTCGATGCCGAACGTCGCCCGGAACGCCGACGGATCCGACTCCGTCACCAGCAGGTACTGCCCTGCCCCCAGCGTCACCCCCGTCGGGAAGGCGTACTCGATGCCCCCCGTGAACATCCACGTGTGCGTCGGGTTCGCCAGGTCGTACAGCGGCACGTCCGAACCGCTGAGGTTGTAGAGTTCGATGAACTCGTTCGCGTCGTCCGACGGGTGATACATGATCTCGCTGATCACCACCGGACCCACCTGCGGAGCCGCGTTCACGTACCCGCGCGTCGACTCGGTCAGCGCCACGAAGTCCACCCGGCCCGTGCTCGTCTGGTAACGCCCCAGCGTCACGCCGTTGGCGCTCGACCCGAACACCGCCGTCGCCAGGTACCCGCCCGTCGCCGACGACAGCCACACGTCGTCGCCGTGTTCGCTCAGGGCGAACGCGGTGTGCCGGCCCGGATCGGTGGCGAGCTCGCCGAAGTGGTCCGTCTCCGTAAACACCACGTACTCGCCCGGCAAGAGGACCGTGTCGCCGCCCATCGCCGAGGCCGTGATCTCGAACTTCCCCAGGGCCGCGCTGTCGTCGCTCAGGTACCACCCCGCCAGGTCGATCGGCTCGTCGTACGCGTTGGTCAACTCGATCCAGTCGCCGCTCGGCAGGTCCTGGTGCGCCAGCACCTCGTTGACCACCATCGCCCCGGCCGCGTACTCCGGCTCCGGGTCCGCCACGCCCGGCGACCCCTGCACCACCGCCGACGGACGCCACGACGGTTTCACGCCCCACGTCCGACGCCGCGCGCCGGCGTCCAGAAGCACCAGGCTCAGCCCGTCGCCCGCCGTCTCCGGGGCGTACCAGTCGTTGTCGTACGCGAACCGCAGCACCGCCGCGTCGTACGGCGCCGGCAACCGCAGGATGATCTCCTCGCCGTCGTTGTCCAACTTGCCCGTGTAGACCCCCTGGGCGAGACGCGGTCCCGTGCCGTACCGCTCCTGGAACCGCGTGGCGTCGCGTGCCAGGACCAGGTACTCGCCCGGCCCGAGCGTCAGCTCGGTGGGCGCGAACGTAAAGTCGATGCCGCTCGTGATCCGCACGCCCGCCAGGTCGAGCGTCGAAGCGCCCGTGTTCTGGAACTCGATGAACTCGTAATCCGTCCCGCCGATGGGGTCGTACATGATCTCGGTCATGCGAAGGTGGTCGAGCACGTTGTAGATGTTCTCGGGCACGGGGTCGGTCACGATGACGGTGGTGCTCCGCTGCGCGATGTCGAGGTCGGCGCCCCAAACGACGTCGGTGCTGCCCGAGTTGACCTGGTGGGCCTCGACGGCCAGGACGTTGTCGCCGGCGTGGAGCGTGCCCGGCGGCAGGTCGCTGAGAAGAATGTCGACCGTCTCGAGTGCGAACTCGTGGCTGCTGGCCAGCGTCGAGTACGTGACGACGCCGGTGGTCATGTGCGGGTTCAGGAACCGGTACCCGTTCAGGTACAGGACCGCGCCGTCGTCCACGTAGAACGAGAGCAGCAGGTGCGTGTTGCCGTCGAGGCTGCCGTTGTAGGTGAAGTGGGTGCGGAAGTAGTAGGTCAGGCGGCCGAGGGCCAGCGGCTGGCCCCGGAGTTCGGCCGGAACGTTGTTCTCGACGAACAAGAGACCCGCGCCCGTCGGCCAGGTGGTCTCGTTGGCGTAGACCTGTTCCTGCCACGGGATGCCGTCGAGGTTCTGGGTCTGGTTGTAGTACCAGACGCTGTCGAAATCGAGGACGGAGGTGACCGTTTCATCGACGATCGTCGTGATGCCGGGGTTGGCGACGTCGGGCAGCGGCAGGCGGAAGAAGGCGTAGTGGTCGCCGCCGTCGGGGGTGCGGCCCTGGGAGACGTCGGTCGCCTGCGGCGTGTAGTAGACCTGGTCGACCTCTGCGAGATTCTCGTCGTACAGGCCGATGAGGCCCTGGTACGGCGAGAGTTTGAAGTTGGTGTGGTCGACGCCCTGGCCGGAATCGTCGTCGGCCGCGAAGACACTCAGGCCGCTGCCCTCAATGAAACTGAGGCTGCGGATCTGGTACATGTCGGGCTGGGCCCCCGGCCTCTCCGACAGCCACAGGCCGCCCATGTCCACCGGAAGCGGGTCGGGGTTGTAGAGTTCGATGAAGTCGTTGACGAACGAAACCTCGCCGTCGGTGAGCCACTCGTTGATCTTGAGCGTGACCGGGTCGCCCATGCGCAGCGGCTGGTTGACGGCGCCGAACGTCGGCGTGGCCAGGCCCCAGGTGCCGTCGGGCCGGCGGCCGATGCTGCGGTCAGTCAACTGGATGCCGAACACCACCGAGTCGAGCGCCGTCTCGGTCTGAATCGGGTCGAACAGCCGGAGGTCGTCGCCCTCGGCCTTCAGGTTGAACCCCAGCCAGATGCCCGGCTCCGCGCCGGGGTTCGTGTCGGCGTAGACGGTCAGGTACCCGCCGGCATCGATGGTGGTGTCGGGGGCGAAGGTGAACTTGCGCGGCAGGTCGACGTTGTCGGTCAGGCTGTAGCCGCCCAGGTCGAGGGCGGGTGAGCCGGGGGCCGCATCGTAGTACAGTTCGACGGCGTCGGGATAGATACCGCCCGCCTCGACGGCCGCGGCGTTGGTCGCCAGGACCTCGTTGATCCTCAGTTGGGTCCAAGCGGTGTCGACCGTCCAGGTGCGAGACTGCGTGATGACAGCGTCCTGCCCGAGCGACGGGTCGTCCTGGTACCACCCCGCATCGTTCTTGCCCACGACATCGACCCGGTGCGGACCGTCGGCAAGGCCCGTGAGCGAGATGGGTGTGCCGATCGGCGTCTCGGCGCTCCAGTCCCCCCCGTCCAGCCGCCACTTGTAGTGCGTGTAGCCCGAACCGTCGAGCCAGCCTGCCGTCGGGATGCTGTAGCCGGTTCGGTTCACCCCGACGGTGAGCGTGGCGTCGGTCTGGTAGGTCATGCCAATGGGTTCGCCGGAGATCGAGACTCCCTGCGGGATAACGCCCTTGTCCGCTCCGTTGGGCCCGGTGCCGAGGGCCGGCGAACTGGGGCTCAGGCTGAGCCACTCGCGCATGACCTGGGCCTGCTTCCAGTTGGTGAAGACGGTCTCCGCCATCTGGGGCATGTGGCTGAAGCGCGGGTCGCCCACG
>DATKZB010000085.1:0-17410 GCA_035528235.1 Phycisphaerae bacterium | reverse complement strand
TGGGTACGGGGACCCACCGCGCCCACGTGGTGGTGTGAACACGCAATCTTAAAACGGTGTAAAGGACTGAGCCGTCACCGGGCCCGCCCGACGGGCGGCCGCTCCAGGTAGCGCGCGATGGCCAGGCCCAGTTGCCGGCCGACCTGCCGGTAACCTTCCTGCGTGCTGTGGGGCGCGTTCCAGGGCGTCTCGAGGGTGACGGCGACGGTGCCGTCGCCGGTGTGGGCGTTGACCCAGTTTTTGCTCATGGTCTGCCACTGGGGGGAGTAGGCCGCCCCGCTTTCCTTGGTCAGGCCCTTGAAGGCGAGGGGGCCGGTCATCTGGCCGCGGGCGGCCAGGAAGAAGGCGTCGCTCTTGGCCCGGCGGGCGTCGCCGAGCCGGTCGCGCGGCGGGGTGTAGAAGAAGACCTCGTGGTCGCCCGGGCCGGGGTTGTGGAGGTCCACGAACACCGCCAAGCGTCCCCCGGCGTCCATTTCGAGGACGCCTTTCTGGGCGGCGGCGACGCCTGGCCAGTGCGGCCGGCTGTTCCAGTCGCGGTTGTGGTCGTGGGGGTCCTGGCCCTTGCCGCCCGCGCCAAGGACCACGCCATCGACGTCCATGATGGGCACCACGGTGACGCGGGCGCGGCGGCGCAGCGTCTTGGCCGCGGGGTCCGACGAGACGAGCCACTCGACGAACCCGTGGCACACCCAACTGCCGCCGGATTCCCAGGCGTGCTGCCGGGCCTGGACCCACACCCCGGGCGCATCCACGCCGGCCGATTCGGGCGGCGCCAGGCGCAGCGCCGGCACCGGCCGCCCCTCGCGGGTCCGGCACAGTTCGAACCCCTTGGCACGCGGGCACGCCGACTCGGCCCCGGCGATGAGGTTGGCGGCGTGCGATGGCAGGTAGGGCGGCCCCCAGGCGAACCAGGCCTCCCGGGCGTCGACCCGGACGGCGTACTCGATGGCGCCCTTCTGGCGCTTGCCGGGGGGCGTCTGGTTCCACGTGCGGCCGTCCAGGCTGAACACCGCACGCTCCGGCAGGGCGAATCCGTCGCCGACCACCCGCAGCCTGAGCGTCTCGCCGGGCCGGATGCCCGTTACCTTGAGGTACCACCAGCACCGCCACCCGCGCCCCGGGTGGTCGGCCGGCTGAATGCTCAGCAGGCGTCCGGCCTGGTCGATGGCGATGACGTGGACCGACCCGCCCGGGAAGTCGGCGTCAGCGGCAAGCGTCGGCTCGGCAGCGACCGCGCCCACGGCGGCTGCGGCGAGCGTGGCGACGGCGAGGAGCGTGTTCCAAGCGAGTCGCAAGTGGCGTCCTCTTGGTGCGGTGCAGCGGAAACCGCCGGCGCCGTCGGGCGGCCGGGCGAATCACGGTCCGGTTGAGACGTCCAGTTCGAGTCGCGGCACCAGGTCGCGCGGCACGTCGATGCGGACGGTCCAGCCCTCGTCGACGCCCCGGTCGGGCACGGTCCGGACGGCGAAGCCGTGGAACGTCTTCCCGCCGGCCACCTGCTTGACGGCGCGCGTCACGTCGAGCCGGAACTCCCGGGGCGGACTGAAGTCCTGTCCCTGGGGGGTCGGCGGCACGACGGCCGTGCCGAGCACGTCGCCCAGGTTCTTGAAGTCGTAGGGTTTGCCGGCCTCGAACGGGGCCGACAGCGCGACGGCCGCCACCTTGGTCGGCGCCTGCTCGTGGCCGCGCACGACCGTCAGCACGAGGTTCGCGGAGGCGATGTCGCGGGCGGGCGGCAGGTCTTTCAGGTCGCCGCCGATGAGCAGGACCCACGCGTCGCTCGAATCCTTGAGCCACTTGAGGAAGTGGCTGGGGAACACCTCGCCTTTCATCGAGACCACGTGTCCGGCCCGCAGGGGGATGGACCGCTTGGCCGTCGGCCGGGCTGCCCGCGCGGGCGGCACGGTGGTGCCGATGAGGAAGGGGTCGGGCAGCGTCTTGAGTTCGTCGCCGGGCCGCACCTTTGGCTTGGCCGCCACGTTCTCGGGGATGGCGAAGGGCGCCGCCCCCGCCGGCAGCACCACCCGTGTCAGGGAGACCATCCGCGGGTACACCGGGTACTTGTCCTTGGGCGTGGGCACGTCAATCTCGAACGTGGCCGGCAGGTCCTTGGCTGCAAAGGTCTTCACCACGGCAATCGGGCGGTCGTCCCAGGTGGCATGGTGGGCCCGGGCCACCTCGGCGCCGGCGTCGCAGAGGTCCTCGTAGGACTTGCTGCGGCTGCCCAGGCAGTAGACGTAGGCCACCGCGAGTTTGGCGTCGCCGAGGGCCTTGGGGTCGGCCACCGAGACGGTAACCTTGTTCTTGCCGGGAGCCAGGTACGGCAGGGCGCAGCGGTTGTGCTGGACGGTGACCTCGAGCCGGAGCGATTCCAGGGCCGACGCGAACGTCAACCGCACCAGGCACCGGTACGTGCCGCGCACCGCCTGGCTGAAGTCCTTGAGGTCGACGGGGGCGAACGTCTTGCCGTCGTCGACGGAGACCTCGGCCTTCTCGGCGCCCCGGGCGGCGCCGGTCGCCTTCGTCATGACGTAGGGCGAGGCCACAAGGAGCGTGACGGAGGCGGGCTTGCCGGCCTGGGCGGGGACGAGGCGTCCGCCGTCCTGCCGGGCGTTCTCGACGGCGGCGAACGACCCGAGCAGCGACGCGTCGGCCAGGTGGGGCTCAATCAGCAGCGTGCCGCTGGCGAACGTGCGGGTCTTGCCGCCGCCGGCGGCGTAGGGTTCGAGGATGGGGCCGATGTCGGGCGAGTTGCGGTAGTCCTTGTCGCCGCAGGAATGGTGGGGCGGCTTGTCTTTGCCGCTGAACCAGTGGGCGCCTTCGACGGCCTGCCACGTCAGCGTCAGGCGGCTGCCCGGGGCCAGGTCGACGTCGGTCGAGTAGCCGGGGTCGTCGAATATGATGGCGGCCCACCCGGTGGGGTTGCCGGCGTTCTTGCCGCTCCTCACGCCGCTGATGATCCCCGGCGGCTCGTCGCCGCAGATCAGAAAGGCCGGGGCGGTCCAGTTGGCCTTGCCGTCGACGACCTCGAACCGGTTGTCCTTGTGGTACCAGACCTTGCGGGCGTCGTCGAGAACGAGGCCGTCGGTGATGAGGGCGGGGTTGGCCTTGATGTCGCTCTGGGCGGCGATGGTCCGGCCGCCGGGGGCGTTGGCGTCGGGTATCCAGAGGTAGAACTTCAGGAAGGTGTCCAGGTAGTGCCACCGGCCGTCGTACTGGGCCTCGACGGTGGTGTGTCCGGACCAGCCGACGTATCGCCAGGGCCAGCCGGCCTCGCGCCACAGGGCGGCCTCGACGGTGTGCAGGCCGCCGCAGAGGCTCCATCCGTAGACGTTGATGAGCTTGTGGGCGCTGATGCCGCCGGCCTCGTTCGGGTAGGCGTGATGGTAATGCGCCAGCCGCATGAAGTTGTAGATGGCGACGGCCTTCTGGTCGTTCGTCTTGCAGCCGCGCGTGATCGTCTCGATGATGCTGCGGAGCGGCGAGCAGTCGGGGGCCTGGTCGGCAATGACCTTGACCTGGCGGACAAAGCCCCCGGGGACGGGCGTGGCGTCTGGCGGCTTCTCCTGGGCAACGGCGACGCCGGCCACGGCGGTGACGGCCACAAGAAGGATGGGGAGCACGCGCATCGGGTCTCGCCTTTCGAAAGGCCGAAGGGGCGACCGCCGCGCCGGTGCCGCAACGCTCTCGGGCTACGTCGCCTCGCCCTCGTCCTGCTCGTCGTCGTCGGCGCCGCTGGCCACGCGGGCCACGGCGGTCAGCCGGTCGTCTTCGTTGAGGCGGATGATGCGGATGCCCTGGGTGGCGCGGCCGATGGGGCGGATGCTCTTGGCATCGACGCCGATCCGCATGATCTGGCCCTCGTGGGTGATGAGCATGAGTTCGTCGCCGTCGCGGACGGTCATCATGGCGACGACCTTGCCGTTGCGTTCGGTGGTGCGGATGTTGATGATGCCCTGTCCGCCGCGGCTCTGGGCCCGGTACTGGTCGAAGTCGGTGCGTTTGCCGTGCCCGTTTTCGCACACGGTCAGCAGCGTCGCGTTCGGGTCCACAAGGGCCATGCCGACGAGGGTGTCGCGCTGGCGCAGCCGGATGCCGCGCACGCCCGTGGCAGCGCGGCCCATGCTGCGGACGTCGGTTTCCTTGAACCGGATGGCCATGCCGTTGCGGGTGCACAGGACGATCTCGTCGTTGCCGCTGGAGACGGCGACCTGGATGAGTTTGTCGCCCTTGGTGAGTTTGATGGCGATGATGCCGCCTCGCTTGGGCCGGCCGAACGCCGACAGCGGCGTCTTCTTGATGGTGCCCTTCTCGGTGGCGAAGACGACCTGGCGTTTCTCGTCGAACTCGCGGACGGCGTGGAACCCGGCGATCGTCTCGTCCTGGCGCAGGCTCAGCAGGTTGACGATGGCGCGGCCCTTGGCCTGGCGCGACATCTGGGGAATGTCGTAGACCTTCTGCCAGTAGCACTGGCCCATGTTCGAGAAGAACAGGATGTAGTCGTGGGTGGAGGCGACGAAGAGATCCTCGATGAAGTCGCCTTCCTTCTTGGTCGACCCGATGACGCCCTTGCCGCCACGGCCCTGGCGGCGGTAACTCGTCAGGGGTAGGCGCTTGATGTAGCCCTCGTGGCTGACGGTGACGACACAGTTTTCCTCGGCGATGAGGTCCTCCATGTCGAAGTCCTCGGCATCGCCGACGATCTCGGTGCGGCGGGCGTCGCCGTACTTCCTCTTCATGTCGTGGAGGTCCTCGGCGATGATGTTCAGCACCAGCCGCTCGTTGCGCAGGATGCCCTCGTACTCGTCGATGAGTTCGCGGACCTGGGCCCACTCGTCGCGGAGTTTTTCGACCTCCAGGCCGGTGAGTTGTTGCAGGCGCATCGAGAGGATGGCGTCGGCCTGGGTGCTCGACAGGTTCAGGCTGTCCCGGGTGGCCTGGACGAGCATCTGGTTGGCCTTGTCGGTCTTTTCGCCCGACAGGTTCGTGATGCGGAACCGCCATGCCTTTTTCATGAGCCGCTCTTTGGCGGTGGGCACGTCGGGGCTCTTCTTGATGATGGCGATGATCTCGTCGATGTTGGCGACCGCATAGAGCAGGCCGAACAGGATGTGTTCGCGGGCGCGGGCCCGCTTCAGCAGAAAGACCGTCCGGCGGCGGATGACCTCGATACGGTGGTTCTTGTACGCGACGAGTATGTCCTTGAGGGTCATCGTGCGCGGGCGGCCCTTGTCGAGCGCGATGTTGATGATCGAGAACGTCGTCTGGAGCTGCGTGTGCTTGTAGAGCTGGTTGATGACGACGCTTTCCTCTTCGCCGCGCTTCAACTCAATGACCAGCCGCATGCCATCGCGGTCGGATTCGTCGCGGATGTCGGAGATGCCGGTAATCGACTCGGCCTTGACGCACTCGGCGATGCGCTCGATGATGCGGGTCTTGATCTGCCCGTAAGGGATCTCGGTGACGACGATCTGCGCCTTCCCGCCGCGCGTCTCCTCGGTGTGCGCCCGGGCCCGCACGGTGATGTTGCCGCGACCGGTGAGGTACCCGTCCTCGATGCCCCGGCGCCCGCAGATGAGGCCGCCCGTGGGGAAGTCGGGGCCCTTGACGATCCGCATCAGGTCCCGGTTCTCGATGTTGGGTTTGTCGATGAGGGCGATCGTGGCGTCGCAGACCTCGCCCAGGTTGTGCGGCGGCATGCTGGTGGCCATGCCGACGGCGATGCCGCTCGACCCGTTGCACAACAGGTTCGGGAACTTCCCCGGCAGGACCGTCGGCTCTTCGCGCGTCTCGTCGTAGTTGGGCTGGAAGTCGACGGTGTCCTTCTCGAGGTCCTCGATCATCTCCGCCGCCACCTGCATCAGCCTGGCTTCGGTGTAGCGCATGGCGGCGGGCGGGTCGCCGTCGATCGAGCCGAAGTTGCCCTGGCCTTCGATCGGCGGGTACCGCTCGGCAAACGGCTGGGCCATCCGCACCAGCGTCGGGTAGACCACGGCCTCGCCGTGCGGATGGTAGTTGCCGGAGGTATCGCCGGCGATCTTGGCGCACTTGCGGTAGCGGCTGCGCGGCCCCAGACCCAGGTCGTTCATGGCCACCAAAATGCGCCGCTGACTGGGCTTGAGGCCGTCGCGAACATCGGGCAGGGCGCGGCTGACGATGACGCTCATGGCGTACGTCAGGTACGAGTCCTTCATCTCTTCTTCGATGAAGAGTTCCTGAATGTTCTCTTGCTGGTTCAGTTGGTCCACTGAGGGAGACCCTCCGGTGGAGCAGGGGCGCCGTAACTCATTTATTCGGAAGCACTTACAGGCAACTGGCGGCACCCGCCCACGCACCTATTATCGTAGTCGAACGCAGCGATTTTAGCAACGAAAATTGGCCCCGAAAAAGCCTCTCAAACCGATCCCGCCACCCGCGCCGTTGACGCTGCGCGGCCCGCCCGTTAGCATGGCGACCATGAAGATCGCCCTGGCCCAACTGAACCCGACCGTCGGCGACATCGACGGCAACGCCCGCCGCATCCTCGACGCCTACGCGCGGGCCGTCGGCCTGGGTGCGCGGCTGGTCGTTACGCCGGAACTCTCGCTGCTCGGGTATCCGCCGCGGGACCTGCTCCTGAAACCGCAGTTCATCGCCGACAACCTGGCGGCGCTCGAGCGCCTCGTCGGCGAGGTCGGCCCCGCCGCCCTGGTCGTCGGCTATGCCGACCGGACGACCGGCGACCGCGGCCTGCCCCTGCGCAACTCCGCCGCCCTTATCGCCGATGGCCGCATCGTGGCCAGAAAACACAAGACCCTCCTGCCCACGTACGACGTCTTCGACGAGCGACGGTACTTCGAGCCCGGCGCCGGGCCCGCCGTGGTCGAGTGGGACGGCATGCGGCTGGGTCTGTCGATCTGCGAGGACATCTGGACGCAGGACTCGGCCAGCCCGGCCGCGCGGCTGTATCACGGTAACCCCATCGCCGACCTCGTGGAGGCCGGGGCCGACGTCCTCATCAACCTGTCGGCCTCGCCGTTCGTCATGGGCAAGTTCTGCCGGCGCGAGGAACTCGTCCGGGCCCAGGCGCTGCGGTACCGGCGGCCCGTCGTGTACGTGAACCAGGTGGGCGGCAACGACGAGTTGATCTTCGACGGCGCCAGTTTCGCGATGAACGCCGCCGGCCGCGTCGTCGCCCAACTCGAGGCGTTCGAGGAGGACCTGCGGCTGGTGGACCTGTCGGACGGCGCGGCGGCCGCCGACCTGGCGGACCTGCCGGCCGACGTCGAGGCCCTCCGCCGCGCGCTCGTGCTGGGTCTGCGCGACTACATGGTCAAGGTCGGCTTCCGCGAGGCCGTGCTGGGTCTGTCGGGCGGCGTCGATTCGACCCTCGTGGCGTACCTGGCCGCCGAGGCCGTCGGCGCCCGCAACGTGGTTGGCGTCGCTATGCCGAGCCGGTACTCGAGCGCGCACAGCCTCGAGGACGCCCAGGCACTGGCCCGGAACCTCGGCATCCGGTTCCTGACGATCCCCATCGACGGCCCGCACTCGGCCTTCGAGCAGGCGCTGGCCCCGGCCTTTGTCGGCCGCGAGCCCGACATCGCGGAAGAGAACATCCAGGCGCGGGTGCGCGGCACGATCCTGATGGGCCTCTCGAACAAGTTCGGGTACCTGGTGCTCTCGACCGGCAACAAGAGCGAGGTCAGCGTGGGGTACTGCACGCTCTACGGCGACATGGCGGGCGGCCTGGCGGCCATCGGCGACGTGCCCAAGACGCTCGTCTACCGCCTCGCGAGGCATATCAACGCCGTGGACCCGAGGCGGCCGATTCCCGAGCGCGTGCTCACCAAGCCG
The DNA here is from genome assembly GCA_035528235.1 of Phycisphaerae bacterium. GTDB lineage: Bacteria > Planctomycetota > Phycisphaerae > FEN-1346 > FEN-1346 > DATKZB01. The sequence continues at coordinate 9,577 of DATKZB010000085.1, read as the reverse complement.
CCGTCGGCCGAACTGCGGCCCGACCAGACCGACCAGGACTCGCTGCCGCCGTACGACGTGCTCGACGGCATCCTCGACCTGTACGTCCGCGACGAGAAATCGCACGAGGAGATTGTGGCGGCCGGGTTCGACGCTGCCACCGTCTCCCAGGTCATCCGCCTGGTCGACCGGAACGAATACAAACGCAAACAGGCCGCGCCCGTCCTGAAGGTCACCGGCCGCGCCTTCGGCTTCGGCCGCCGCATGCCCATCGCCCAGCGGTATGAACCGGGCCGACACGCGTGACGTGGCGGCCGTGGGTTAGCCGGCGGCTGGACTCGCCGCCCCAATCGCGGGGTTAGCCGGCGGCCTTGGCCGCCGTGAGGGCTTTGCACGGCGGGTCTAGATAGATCGTGCGTCGGGTCCCCGTACCCGCCACGCGGATTCGGTTGCGCGGCGGGCCAAGACGGATTGTGCGTGGCGGGTCCCCGTACCCGCCACGCGGATTCGGTTGCGCGGCGGGCCAAGACGGGTTGTGCGTGGCGGGTCCCCGTACCCGCCACGCCCCAGGTGCCTGCCGAAGCCAGGAGCATCCCGTGCCTCGCGCGAAGCACTACTTCGAGCCTGGGCATTTCTACCACCTTACCACGCGCACCGCCGACGGCAGCCTTGCGTTTGCTTCTGAGGAAGCCAAGCGGGCAGTTGTTGACGCTCTGGCCTTCTACCGCGCGCGGGGAGATTGGCATCTCCACGCCTACGCCGCTATGGGCAATCATGTGCATCTGATCGCCTCCGAAACCGGCGTCGGACTCAGTAACGTCGTTCGCGACTTCAAGAAACTGGTCTTCCGGCAATTGAGAGTGCCGGACCATGGTCGGCTCTGGGAACGCCGGTTCGGCGATAATGCCGTCACTCACGCGGTGGAAATGCGGGAAGTCAGCCAGTACATTCACAATAATCCTGTGCGAGTGGGGCTGGTCCGTCGGCCGGAGGACTACTTCTGGTCCAGCGCCCGGAACTACGCGGGGCTGACGCCCGTGGCTATGGAAGTGGACATGCAATGGTAGGGGTGCAGTGCGTGGCGGGTGGGACATGTGGCGGGGCAACACGGATTGGGCGTGGCGGGTGCGGGGACCCGCCACGCACAAGCGCGATTGGCGCTGGGTGGTTGAGGTTACGTGGCGGGTGCGGGGACCCGCCGCGCAAAGCACGAGGTGAAGGCCGATGGGTGACCCTGAGAAGGCGGCAAGGCCCGCAAAAGGTTTCTGGCGCCAGATGAAGGCCTCTGTGCCGCGCAACGTCCTGGTGCTGGGCATCGTGTCGCTGCTGACCGACGCCTCCAGCGAGATGATCATGTGGACGATCCCGTTCTACTTCGCCCTGCTGGGTGGCGGGGCGGTGTGGGTCGGTATCGTCGAAGGGTTCCGCGAGAGCCTCTCGAGCCTGCTGAAACTCGCAAGCGGTTGGTTCTCGGATCGCCTGGGCAAGCGCAAGGCCCTCGTCGCCATCGGCTACGGCATCTCGACCGTCGTCAAGCCGGTCCTCGCCCTGGCCGGCGCCCCGTGGCAGGTGCTGGGTCTGCTGGGCGTCGAGCGGGTCGGCAAGGGCATCCGCACGGCCCCGCGCGACGCCCTCATCGCGGCGGTCGTCAGCGAAGAGAACCGCGGCAAGGCCTTCTCGTTCCACCGGATGATGGACCACGCCGGGGCGGTCGTGGGCCTGGTGGCCGGCACGGCGCTGGTGGCGTACCTGTTCCAGTACTTCGGCGGAAAGGCCGAGACCGGCGGTTACCAGCCGATCGACGTATTCAAGTTCATGTACCTGTTGGCGGCGATTCCGGCGGCGCTGGCCGTGGTGGCGGTCGTCGTGCTGGTGCGCGAACAGGCCCGCGCGGCCGGTAAGGGCGGGGGGCTGGATTTCCGGGCCGGGTACGACCGGCGGTTCTGGCTCTTCCTTGTGGCGCTGCTGGTTTTTGCCCTGGGCAACTCGTCCGACATGTTCCTGCTGGTCCGGGCGGGCGAGATCCTGGGGTACGATGTCGTCCTGTCGGAGGTTGAGCGGGCCGACATGGCCACCAACTGGTCGTTCCCGTGGCAGTTGCCGCTCATGTTCCTGGTTCTGTCGCTCGCCAAGATGATTTTCAGCCTGCCGGGCGGCATCGTGGCCGACAAGATCGGCCGCGCGAGGTCCCTGGCCATCGGCTGGGCCATCTACGCCGCCGTGTACGTCCTCTTCGGACTGGCCACGAGCGCCTGGCAGGCGTGGGCGCTGTTCGTCGCGTACGGCCTGTTCTACGGGTTCACGGAGGGGGTGGAGAAGGCCGTCGTGGCCGACTTGGTGCGTCCCGAGGTTCGCGGCGCGGCATACGGGCTGTACGCTTTTGCCGACGGCATCGCGAAACTGCCCGCGAGTCTCCTCCTGGGGCTGCTGTACCAGTACGCCGGGCCGGCGGTGGCATTCGGCTTGGGCGGCGCGTGCGCCGGCCTGGCATGCGTGCTGCTGGTCGTCCTGGTTGGTGTCGCCAGGCGGCCGGCGGGGTAGCGCGTCGGCCTTTCTTTCCTGGGGTTGGCGCGGTCTCGGCGGTACAATGGAGCGACGGAAAGAGGCGGGAGCCGTCCGATGATCCAGTGCAAGGACTGCGAGTTCTGCGAGATGGACGCTCGCAACCAGGTCCAGCTCAAGTGCAATCCGTTCATGAACGTCAGGGAGCCGGAGTGCCTGCTGAAGTGGCAACTCTTGCGGCTCGACCTCATGACGCGGGCGTACATGGCGACGATTGCCGAGTACAAGCGCATCGCCCCGCTCCAGGAGAAACTCTACCGCCGGATGAGCAAAGAGATGGACGACATGGACGACGCCGACTCCTGGAAGAACCCCGGCGACGAGGATGAGCCGGAAGGCCCCGACGACTTGCCGCCGCTCGATGACCGGATCTGAGAACGGCCGGCGGTCCTATGGAAAGACAGCGCGACCCGCCTTGGGCGGGCCGCGCTTGGTTTTTTCCTCGGTCGCTCGCTCAGTCGATGGCCTGGATGTCGGCCGTGCCGCGGATGGCGGTCGGCGAATCGGTCCGCTGCCAGAGCACCCGCTTCACGAGGCGCATGAGTTCGGCCAGGTTCACGGCCTTCTTGGCCTGGTCAACGCGTTCCTTGCCGACGAGTTTCTCGGCCCAGGCCAGGACGATGTCGGCCCCGGCGGCGGGCCGGACGACGCCCCACCGGGTGGCCGGCTCGGTGGGCACCTTCTCGCCGGCCGCCGTCAGGTCGGCCGCCAGGCTGGCGCCCTTGCCGGCAGCGGCGTCAATGGTTTTCTTGACCCCCGACGGGGTCGTCCCGACGATGAGCCAGGAGTCGGTCACCGCCACGGTCAGGGCGATGTCGTCGGCCCAGTCGCCCAGGAACTTCTGGAGTACTTCCGGCGCCTCGATGACGAGGAGCGAGGCGTTACCGTAGGCCTCCTCGCGGACGGTCAGGCTGATCCGTTTCGTGGGGTCCTGCTGGTTCTGGCTGAGGGCGCCCAGGATCATGGCCTTGGCGGCCAGGCTGTCCTTGAAGGCCCGGGCCACCGGTTGCCCGGAGGCGGTCAGGCGGGCCATGGCCACCAGGCCGGGGGCACCGTCGGCGTCGCCCTTGACGAGGGCCGCGGCGGCCTCGGGGCCGAACGCCCCGACGATCGAGTCCATCGTGTGACCCGGGAACCATCCGCGGACGAACATCTCGGCCTTGTTGATCTTGTCCTGGCCGTCGGCCCGATCGGCCAGTTTGGTCTTCACGGTGCTCCAGATGGCCTGGGGGTAGAACGCCGTCGCCACGGCGGCCACGGCGGTGTCGGGCAGGGACTTGGGGCCCGTCAGGACGGTCGGCTGGGTCAGGCTGATGTCGCCGGGGCCGCTGACGATCTGCCACTCGAAATGGATGCGGCTGGTGCCCTGCGGATACATGGCGACGGCGCCGGGGCTCTTCCGGCGTCCGGCCTCGGCGGCGTAAGCGCGTGCCCCCCAACCGGCGGGCAGACCGTCGACGGCCGCGTGGAAGTGGCCCTCGCCGCCCAGCGACGCGTTGCCGCCCACCAGGACGTCGATCACCTGTTCGAGTTCATCGCCCTTGGAGCCGGAGATGAGAAGGACGTTGCCGGCCAGGGCCATGCGGTCGACGCGGTTGTCCTTGACGACCTCCCAGATGGCGACGTCGCGGTGGCGCGATACCTGCCGGCCGCCGACGGAGTCGATGAGTTTCTGGGCCATGCGGTTGGTGGCCTGGGTCAGGAGGACGCCCTGCGGTTTCTTCTCATCCGAGGGGAGCAGGACGAGGGCCGTCCGTCCGCCGAGGTAGGTCTTGAGGGCCTCGTCGCGGGTCATCTCGAGGTTCCCGAGGAGCGTTTCGACGCGTTTCTGCGCCTCGGCGTACCTCTCGCCGGCGCGCCACTGCTGGACGGCCTGGGTCTCTTCGAGGGCGGCCCAGAACCGCGACTCCAGGAGCAACTGCCGCAGGCCCGCCGCATCGGCTGCCTCGATGAGCGCCTTGGCATTCGACGGGACGAGGTTGGCCATCTCCACGGTCTGGGCCGCGCACGCGCCCGCCAGCACGGCCAGGACGGTGACCGACACGAGGACTCTAAGCGTTCTCATTCCGATTCTCCTTTACGCGGTTCGGACGGATGGGCGGGTGTCTCGGGCACGGCCGACTTGGCCGGTACCAGGCTTTTCGGCGCTTCGAGGGCGTCCATGGCGATGGCCAGGGGGCCTTCCAGGTCCGACCAGAGTGAGGCCAGCATGTCGTTCAGGGGCGAGGACTCGTCCTGGACGGGCGCGGCGGGGGCGGACGGCGTCTCCATCTCGGCCACCGGCCCGAGCAGGTCGGCAAAGATGGCGGTCGGCGGTATCGGGTCGTAGCGGCGGGCCGGCCATAGGAGCAGGGCCGCTACCACGACAGCGGCCGCGGCCGTGACCAGCGACACGGGGATGACCCAGCGCCGGCGGCGCGGGGCCCGGGCCGCGGCCGGGGCGAGGCGCTCCAGCAGCGCCGTCCGGCGCGCGGGCGTCAGGTCGGCGCCTCGGCCGAGACGTTCCAGGACCGGATCGCCGAGGTCCAGGTCCGTCGCTTCAGGCTCGTGGTTCATGGTGACTCTCCGGTCTGGGCGTGGCTGGGGGCGTGGTCGTCCTGGAGCATCGCTCCGGCCCGCTGCCGCACCTGGTCTCGGCTCCGATGGAGCCACGTCTTGACGGTTCCGACGGGCACGTCGAGGATGCGTCCGATGCCGTCGCACGATTCGCCCTGGGCGTAGAACAGGAGGACGGCGGCCCGGGGTTGCGGTTCGAGTTGGCCGACGGCGGCCCAGATGGCCGCCAGGCGGCGCCGGTCGTCTTCGGCGTCGGCCACGGTCTGCCACGGCTCCAGGGCCTCGGCCGAGAGCGCCTCGGTGACGGGTGCCGTGGGCCGCGCGCGGCGCCAGCGTTCCAGGACGAGGTTTGTCGCGATGCGCGCCAGGTACCCCTCGAAGCGTCCCGTCGGCTCGAGCCGGTCGAGGGTGGCGAAGACGCGTGCGTAGGTTTCCTGGACCACGTCGTCGGCCTCGTTGGGCCGGCGGGTCAGCCGCATGGCCAGGGACCAGAGATCGTCGAGGGTGGCCCCGACCAGGTCTCGCCGTGCGGCGGCGTTGCCCTGGGCGGCCAGTCTCACGATGTCCCACGCGACGGCTTCCGCCATGTCAGGCCCTTTGGTTCGCCGGGATACGTCACCCATTCTAATGCGCAGGGGCGGGGGACGGTTTCAGAATACCGGCGGGGGGACGCCTGGAACGGGTTCCGGAACTCTCGCGTGGTGGCCTTCCCAGGCCACCACGATGCCGTTTTCGGCCACTTTCGCGGCGGCCTGGGAAGGCCGCCGCGCGGCACTCCGGGGGGGGCAGCGTGTTGGCCGGGGGCGTGGCCGGCAGGGCGCACGAAGGCGGAGCACGGCCATGCGAACGTGCTCCGCCAAACGACTCCCACCGGGGCGGTGTTTAGGGTGTCTCGTTAATCACGGGCAGCAGGACCGTGAAGGTCGATCCCTCGTTGGGCACCGATTCGACGTGGATCTCGCCACCGGCCTGGCGCACCAGGTCGCGGGCCACCGGCAGGCCGAGGCCCGTGCCCCACTCCGACCCGCTGTCGTCTTCCGATCGTGGCCGCGTGGTGAAGAACGGGTCGAAGATACGTTCGAGGTGTTCGTTCGGGATGCCGCAGCCGGTGTCCTTGAGGCAGAGGGTGACGTAGCCCTCGGTGCCGGCTTGGCGGACGATGGCGGTCAGACGGCCGCCGCGAGGTTTCATGGCGTTGCGGGCGTTCAGGATGAGGTTCAGGAGCACCTGCTCGATGCGCACGGGAACTACGCGGATGCAGGCGTCGCTTTCGTACTCGCGGACGAGTTGGACGTGGCTCTTGGGCAGGGCCCACGCCACGAGGTCGACGGCGCGGTCCATGAGTTCGTCGGCTCGGATGACGCGGCTCTGCCTCTGGCGTCCGTTGGCGTAATCGAGCAGGCCCTTGACGACGTCGGCGCCGCGTTGGCCGCAGTCGACCGACGTCTGGAGGGCCTTCTCGGTGAGTTCGGCGTCGTTCTCGCTGAGGGCATAGCCCGCGCGGCCCATGATGATCATGAGGACGTTCTTGAACTCGTGGGCCATCTGGGAGGCGAGTTGGCCGATGGTGGCCAGGCGCTGGGCCTCGACCAGGGCCTGCTCCATGCGGACGGTGTGCCGGCGGACCTGGGTGAGTTCGGCCTTAAGGGTCTTGATGTCGGCGTTGGCGGCCTCGACCGACTTGTCGGCGTGCTGGGCGTAGCGGCGTGAGCGGTCCAGTTCGGCCTTGAGCGAGCGGATCTCGTCGGCCGGATCGTTCAGCGCCGGTTCCGGACCGACCGTCTGTTGGCGCGCCTGCTCCGGTTCGCGCTGCAGGGTGTCGATGCTGGTTTCGGTGGCGCGCACGCCGCCTTTTCCTGCCAAGACGTGCTCCCGCTGTGTCCCCTGTAGTACGTGTTATCGGCTTCCGGCAGGGGGCACTTGACGGGAATTCTCAGGCCTGGCGCAGGGCCGCCAGGTAGGGCAGGTTGCGGTACAGACCGTTGTAGTCCAGGCCGTAGCCGATGACGAAACGGTCCTCGATCTCGAAGCCGACCCAGTCGGGCCCCGGCCGGGTGCCGGCGACCGGCGCCGGGGGCGACGCCACGCGTTTCCGCAAGAGGACCAGCGTCCGCAGGTCCGCCGGCTCCAGGGCCTGGAGCGCGTCGCACACCGTGCGGAGCGTGGCGCCCGTGTCGTAGATGTCGTCGATGACCAGGACGTGGCGGCCGGCCACGCGGTAGGCGAAGTCGGTCGGCAACGCCAGGCGCACCTGGCCCGGGCGGGTGCCGTGATACGATTCGGCCGTCACGAACTCCAGGTGCATGGGGCCGGGCCACGCGCGCATGAGGTCGGCCAGGAACGGCACGCACCCCTTCATGATGGCCACCAGGACCGGCTGTCGGTCGGCGTAGACGCGCGCGAGTTCGCCGCCCAGGTTGCGGACCCGCTGGGCGATGGCCTCGGCCGTAATCAGGATGTCGCCGATTTCGGGGGGCATGGACGGCGCCCTTTCGGTCGCGACCGCTGCCGTCGCGTCAGTCGGGTATCGGGTGCGACCGGCAGAACTCCAGGACCGCCGGCCGCAGGCTCGCGGCCGCCGCCGCGGGGTCGTCGGCCCGCAGGCAGGCGTCGATCCAGCGAGCCACCTGTCGGACCTCGTCCTCGCCCGCGCCGCGCGTGGTGATCGAGGGCGTGCCGATGCGGATGCCCGACGGGTCGGTCGGCGGCTGCGTGTCGAACGGGATGACGTTCTTGTTGAGGACGATGCCCGCGGCCCCCAGCCATTCCTGCGCCTGCCCGCCCGTGAGGCCGCCGGGCGTCAGGTCTACCAGGAACAGGTGCGTGTCGGTGCCGCCCGAGACGATGCGGTGCCCCAGCGACGCCATCTCGTCGGCCATGGCCCGGGCGTTGGCCACCACGCGGACCTGGTAGGCCCGGAACGAGTCGGTCATGGCCAGGGCGAAGGCGGCGGCCTTTCCGGCGATGATGTGCATGAGCGGCCCGCCCTGGATGCCCGGGAACACCGTGTGGTCGATGGCCCGGGCGTACTTCTTGCGGCAAATGACGAACCCGCCGCGAGGGCCACGGAGCGTCTTGTGCGTGGTCGCCGTCACGAAGTCCGACACGGGCACCGGGTCGGGATGCACGCCACCGGCCACCAGGCCGGCGAAGTGGGCCATGTCGACCATGAGCCGGGCGCCGACGTCGTGGGCGATCTCGGCCAGGCGCGCCGCGTCGATCGTCCGCGGGTACGAACTGGCGCCGCCGATGATCAGCGCGGGCCGCACCTGGCGGGCCTGCCGGGCCAGGGCGTCGTAATCGATCTGCTCGGTCTCGGGGCTCACGCCGTAATGGGCGATCGTGTACATCTGGCCGCTGAAGTTGGCCTTCTTGCCGTGCGTCAGGTGCCCGCCGTGGGTCAGGTCCATCGAGAGGATCGTGGCGCCGGGTTCGAGCATGGCGAAGTAGACGGCCATGTTGGCCTGGCTGCCGCTGTGGGGCTGGACGTTGATGTGCTCGCAACCGAAGAGTTTCTTGCCGCGGTCGATGGCCAGTTGCTCGACGGCGTCGGCGACGCTGCATCCGCCGTACCAGCGGTGGCCCGGGTACCCCTCGGCGTACTTGTCGGTGAGGATGCTGCCGACGGCCTCGCGGACGCTCTTGGGGCAGAGGTTCTCGCTGGCGATGAGGTCGAGCGTCAGGTTCTGGCGCTCGTGTTCGTCGGCGAGCAGTTGGGCCAGTTCGGGGTCGTCTTTCTTCAGCGTGTCGAAGTTCATCCGTTCCTCGTCGGCTGCAAGTCCGTGTCCTCTGCGTTCCAGGCTATTGTCGTCACCATCCCGCCCGGAACGAGCGCAAGACGGTCTCGAAATCGGCCTCGCGTCCGGCAAACGCCTCGGGCGGCGAGGCGGTGGCCGTTACCGTGTACGCCCGGTCGGCGGCCAGGACGTACAGTTGCCTCTGCCGGACCACTTGGCCGATGGCCGCCTGCTCGAACGTGACGGCCTGGGCCTGCCGGCCGTCGGCCAGTGTGCGCGGCTCTTCGGCGATGAGGCGGAAGCCGCGCATCGCCGCCGTCTGCCCGCGGTTCGTCCGGACGAGTTCGTCGAGCGACGCCAGGCCCGGCGCCGGGTCCACGACGACCGTCACGTTGGCCGTGCCCTCGCCGGTCGCGGCCGGGGCCGTTGCCACGGCGACGATCGTGCTGCGCGACTCGCGGACCGTCCATCCCTCCGGCACGTTCATCGCGAACCGGCACTCGCGGTTGACGTACCCGAGCGCCGCCACGTTGGCCGGCAGGTCGCGGTTGCATCCGCCGAGGGCCGCGACCAGCAGGCCGGCGAACAGCATGGTTGGGCCGTGTTTCATCGGCATCTTATTCTGCATCGCCATTTCCTTACGCCTGGCGGCCTTCCTAGGCCGCCAGGAACAAGCGTCAGCGCCCATCGCGGCGGCCTGGGAAGGCCGCCGCGCGACAAGTGGCGCTTTAGGCCCGGCCGCT
>DATKZB010000084.1:0-2223 GCA_035528235.1 Phycisphaerae bacterium | reverse complement strand
GATCGTCAGTCCCGTCGCGCCGGCGGGCGAGCGCGAGGCAACCGGCACCGTGGAGACGGTCGACGGCCGCCTGCGCATCCGCCTCCGCGGCCTCGTGGAGGACGGTCCCACGGCCGCGGTCGAGTTCATCCTCACCAACCTCGGCGAGGCGGCCCTGACGGGGGTGCGCCTGTCGGCGTACGCCAACCTCGAAGCCGCTCACGACCACGACAACGACTACGCGTCGCTCGACGCCCGCACCGGCGGTCTGCTGACCGTGGACCCGCCGACCGGGATTTGCGTCATCCTGGCCGGGCTCGACCGGCCATCGAGCGGCTACTGCGGCACGTGGGCCTCGCAGGAGCAACTCGCTGCCGCCCAAGGCGCGCCGGCCGAGACGTGGCCGACGTACAGCGGCGTCCCGGAGGCGGCGAAGAAGGCCGTCGCAAAGGCACAGCAGCCCCGCGGCGTCCTCAAGGAGTACGCCCCCGCCCCGGAGGTCCAGCCCACCGAGCCCGACACGCGGACCTTCACGCCGGACGAGGCCAGGCAGATCCTCGAGCGCGACTGGATCCTCCAGGCCGAGGGAAAATCGCTTGCCGATCGCGCGCGGCAGGAGATCGGCTGGGCCCGCGATTTGGCCGCTCGCCTGGCCGCAGGCCCGAAGGCACCCGACCTCGCCGCCGAACTCGCGGACCTCGGCGCCCTTGAGAAGCGTCTGGCCGACCTCGGCCCCGCGCCGGCCGAGGCGGCCGCACGCGACCTCTACCTCGCCGTCCGCCGCGCCAAACGCCGCATCCTGTTCGCGAATCCTTCCATCGACTTCACGGGGGTCCTGTTCATCGACCAACCGTACCCCCAGGGCCGCGAGTGGCCGCATCAGGCCCGCCATCGAAACGGCATGATGGCCGTGCCGGGCGGCCGGCTGCTCGTGCTCGACGGTCTCGACCCCGGCGGCCGCGTCCGCAAACTCGCCCCCGAGCGGCCCGGCGCCTTCTGGCGCCCCGACCTCTCGTTCGACGGCCAGCGCGTCCTCTTCTGCTACAAAGCCCACGACGAATCGAGTTTTCACCTGTATGAGATCCACCTGGACGGCACCGGCCTGCGCCGCCTGACCGACGGCCCATACGACGACACCGACCCCATCTACCTGCCCGACGGTCACATCCTGTTCACGACGACACGCGCGAACACCTACGTCCGATGCATGCCATATACATACTCGTACATTCTGGCGCGGTGCGATGCCGACGGCCGCAACATCTACCTCATCAGTTACAACAACGAGCCCGACTGGTGCCCGGCGCTCTTGAACGACGGCCGGGTCATCTACTCCCGCTGGGAGTATCACGACAAGGCGCTCTGGCGGATCCAGAGCCTCTGGACGACCAATCCGGACGGCACGAACACCGCCACCTTCTGGGGCAACCAGAGCGTCTGGCCGGACCACCTGGCCGAACCTCGGCCCATCCCCGGGAGCCAGCGGGTGATGTTCACGGGCCTCGCGCACCACAACTGGTTTGACGGGTCGATTGGCATCATCGACCCTGCCGAGGGCTTCAACTTCCCCAAGGGCCTGACGAAGGTGACGGCCGAGGTGCCGTGGCCGGAGTGCGGCAGCCCGCCCGTCGATCCGATCGAGTCGCCGCGGTACCACTCCTCGGGCCGGTTCACCGCGTATAAGACGCCGTACCCGATCTCGGAGCGCGAGTTCCTCGTCTCGGCCCGCTGCCCGGCGCGCGGGAACAAGTTCCTCTTGTACCTGATGGACACGGACGGCAACCGCGAACTCCTCTACGAAGGCGCGCACCACATCTGGCACGCCATGCCGGTCCGCCCGCGCGAACGCCCCCCCGTCCAGGCCGACCGCGTCGCCTGGCCCGGTACCGGCCCGGACCGGACGGAGCCCAAGCCCGGCGTCCTGTACAGCACGAACGTCACGCAGAACGTGCCGGCGCTCGGCGGAGGCAAGGTCAAGTACCTCCGCGTCATCCAGATGGACGCGCGGACGTACTCGACATGGAACCGCGACGGGCGGTTCTCGGGGCCCGTGGTCTCGGCCCTTCAGGACGACGGCGTCAAACGGATCCTCGGGACGGTGCCCGTCGAAGAAGACGGGTCGGTCCACTTCGAGGCGCCGCCTGGCGTGGCCCTGCATTTTCAGGTCCTCGACGAACACTACCGCGCCCTTCAGACGATGCGCTCCTTCACGGGAGTGATGCCGGGGGAGCAGCGCGGCTGCGT
>DATKZB010000083.1:0-7494 GCA_035528235.1 Phycisphaerae bacterium | reverse complement strand
GCCCCGCGGCGGGTACGGGGACCCGCCGCGCACTAACTTGATGACGCCGGTGTCAGACCGCTCAAAACATGTCCCAGTGGATGACGTCGGCCAAGGAGCGTTTGCCGGGTTTCGGCAGCGGACCTTCCGGCCAGCCGACGGCCACCAGGGCCACGAGTTTCATCGTGGCGGGGGCGCCCAGGCGTTCGACGATCTTCGGCGCGTAGGCCTTCTTGTCGCCGGCCACCCAGCACGCGCCCAGGCCGAGCGCGTGGGCGGCCAGAAGGATGTTCTGGGTGGCAGCCGAGCCGTCCTCCAGATAGTACTTCGTGTCCTTCGCCAGGACAGCGATACAGACCGGCGAGTCGGCGATGAACGCCCCGTACTCGGCCATGGCGGCGATTTCGCTCCGCGCCGCGGCGTCCGTCACGACGACAAACTCCCACGGCTGCTCGTTTCGCGCCGTGGCGGCCAGGCGGCCCGCGTCCACGATCTTCTCGACGAGGTCGCGCGGCACATCACGGTCGGCATAGCGGCGACACGACCGCCGCGTGCGCAGGGCTTCGATAGCGTCCATGGTCTGCCTCCTCCTGTGCGCTCGGCCGCGACGACGAGCCCGTCAGCGTCGGGTGCCCGGTACGAGTTTCGGCACGGGCTTGGGCTCGATCTTGGGTCGCGGCGTCACGGTAATCACCTGCTGGTCGATGACGTCGACGCGGCCGGTCGAGGGGTCGTAGGTGATGGTTCGCGCGGCGATCTCGCCAAACTCCTGGGTGGCCTCGTTCTCCTGCCACAGACGGGCCCACTCGTCAGCCCCGGGGCCGCGATACAGGCGGATCATCTCCGGCTCGCGCTGGTAAATGAGCCGCGCGGCACTGCCCCGACGGTCGTCGACCCACAGGAGCACGCTGCCGTCGGCCACGAGTTTCTCGACGGTCATCCGCTCTTGCTGCGGCGTGGCGGGGGTGACCGGCGGCAACGTCGCGGCCGGGGTTGCGGACGCGGCGTCGGGCACCTTCTGGCCGAAGACGACCTGGAGGTCGCGGCTGGTGATGCGCGTGCCGGTGGGCGCGCGGCGGCTCTCCCCCCCGCCCGGGACACCGCGCCCGGCATGGGTGGCATCGACGTCGCCCTTGAAGTACGCCCGCCCGGACGCACCGTCGTAGGCCATGCTCTCGACCCAGCCGACCGTGGTGCGGGCGTAGCCATCCAGCACGGCGTCCTTCCAGAAGGCCTCGACCTGTTTGGGCATGATGCCGGGCCCGGTGGGCTCGCCGGTCTTGGGCTTCTCGCGGGCGAGAATTCGCAGGCGGCCGGGCCCGCGGACGTACGCCTTGCGGTTCTCTTCGAGATACGTCAGATTGTCGCCGACGATCTCCATCTGGTGGCGGACGGTGCCGTCGTCGGCCAGTTGGCCGTCGATGGCCAGGACCTTCTGCTCGGCCAGGAGGCGGACCAGGGCCTTGCGGCCGAACAGGTTGCCCATCTCGTCGCCGGCCGACGCCTTTTTCGGCGGCTCGGCGGCGGCGGGGTCGGCCGGCGGCTCGGGCCGGTCGGCAAAGTAGATCCAGAGCCGCTCGGCGTTAAGGCGGCTGCCCCCCGTGACGGTCCGGACCTTGCCGTTGAAGTGGGCGAAGTTCCGCTGGTCCTCGAACAACATACCGTTCTCCCACTGGACCAGGAGCGGTTGGGGCGTGTCGCGCGGCCGGCCGCGAAGGTCGGTCGTGGCGGGCATCTCGAGTTCCCCAGGGCCGCGGACGCTGGCCCTGCCGTCGGCCTCGGAGAACTCGATGCGGGCCCCGACGATGCGCGACCCGCCGCTCTTGGCCCGGGCCGGTTTGCCTTCGAGCAGGAGGGTGCCGGCGGTGGTGTCGCGCCGGACATGGTCGCCTTCGGCGTGGAGGTCGTCGCGGTCGATGAGGACGTCGCCGAAGGCCTCGAGGAACCGGGCATCCATCGTGCCCTTCTCCGTCCGGCCGAAGGCGACGCTGAGTTTCTCGGCCCGGATGCGGCCCCGGGTGTCGTTGATGGCCACGCCGCCGGCGGCGTCGAGCCGTTTCGGCTGCGCCCCGCCGCCCGACTCCGCGGCGAACTGAATGTCGAGGTCCTGGCACGCGATGTCGCCGATGGTCGTCTCGGGGGCGTCCTTGGCGGTGGGGGTGACCGTGGCGTCCTGTTTGGGTGGAGCATTCTTCAGGTACACGTCGCCGTGGCCGACGAGCCGCTCGACGGTCTGGCCTCGCCCCGGCTCGGCCCGGACGAAATCGATGGCCAGGTCCTCTCCCCTCAGGATGCCCTCGGCCTGGTTGACGACGGCCTTGCCGTGGAACTCGGCCCGCTTGATCTCGCCCATGCCCTCGGTCTGGTCGCTCGGCAGGCTGTAGAACTCCAGGTGCATGCCGCGCTTCCACGAGGCATCCAGCACGCTGGGTTCGGCCGGCGTCTTCTCGGCCGTGGCGCCGCCTGTCGAGCCCGTCAGGCTGGCCGTGGTGACGCGGGCCTGGAGACTGCCTTCGCCCTGGATGGTGGCCGCTAGGGCGCGGCGGTTGAAATCGAGCCGGCCGCCCGTCAGGTGGAGGCGGCCCGGCTGTTCGAGCAGCATCGGACCGTCCTTGCCGATAACGGTGCCCGAGGCGGTGGCGGCGTTGTACCGGACGACGTCGCCGACGATCCGGGTCTCGCCGTCCTCGATCACGACCGGACTGCCGGTGGCGGTGACCTGACGCTGCTCGTCGCCGAGGACCTTGCGTTCATCCGCCCCGACGGGCGTAATGATGAGCGGCCCGTTGGCGATAACCACGAGGGGCCCGGTCGGGGTCGACTCGGCGGCCTTGGCGGCTTTCCTGGGCTCCGGCGGCGCCGTCGTGCCGGGCGGGACCTGACCGTCGGCCTGGGTGCCGCCTGGGCCGGCAGGTTCCCGGCCCCCCTGCGCCTCGTTGTAGAGAATCAGCCGGTCGCAGCGGAGGTTCTGGTCGTCCTGCCGGGCAAAGACATCGTCGGCCAAATCGATCCGCCAGAGGTCGCCGGCCTCGTCGGCGGGCGTCGCGGGCCCCTCGGCCGGCGGCGAGGTGGGCGGGGGCGCCTCGTCGGCGGGCGCGCTCAGGCTGACGCGCATCCGGTCTCCCGCCTCGAAGGTGATGAAGACGTCGTGGAAGAACGTCATGGTGTTGATGCGGCGGGTGTCGCGGTCCAGCGCCATCTGCATCTTGCGGGCCGAGAGGCTCATCTCCGGCCCCGCCATCACGACGGGGCCGTCCGTGGACATCTCGTACCTCTCGTTGTCGAAGACCACGTCCTCCAGGCCCACGAGAATGTCGTCGGCCAGGTCGTCGGGCGTGCCCCGGTCGTCCACCAGAACGACGTTGCCCCACAGGCGACCCGACTCGATGTCGTCGACGTTGGTCAGGGCGCCCTTGGTGACGGCGTGCCCCTGGTCGGCCAGCAACGTGACGATGCGGCCGTCCTTCGTGAAGAACTGGATGCGCGGCCGGTCGATATCGGTCGACGTCTTGTCCTTGTGCTCGATGCGGTCGGCCAGGAACCGCATCTCCATGCGTCCCTCGGTGTCGCGGCGGATCAGGTTGACGTTGGTCGAGACCTCGTGCCCGACCTCCTGGACGGTCTGGATCTCTTCCTTGCCCGTGGGCATCCGGGGCACGGGCCCGTCGAACCTCGCGCCGCCCGGCACCAGGCTCGCCTCCCAGTCGGCGTACACGTACCAGAGGACCGTGAAGATAAACACGGCCCCCAGCAACGGCAGCACGACCAGCATGACGCGTCGGAAGGTCACCGCGGGTCCCTCCACGGGCAGCGTGCGGCCGGAAGGCCGTCGGGCAGCCGGTCCTGGTACCGCTCGGTGACCTCGGCCCATCGCCCCTGGTACCGCAGGATGAGTTCGATGGTCTCGCGGACGGCCCCGGCACCGCCCTCGGCCCGGGTAACGTAGTGGGCCAGGCGTTTGACCTCGGCGACGGCGGCCGGCGTGGCCACCGCGAAGCCGGCCCGCGCCATGACGGGGATGTCGACGAGGTCGTCGCCCACGTAGCAGACGCTCTCGGCGCCAACCCGGAACCGCTTCAGGATCTTCTCGAAGACGGGCAGTTTGTCTTTGGCGCCGGTGTAGACGGCACGGATGCCGATCTCGGTGGCGCGGCGGCGGATGGTCTTCGACGCGCGGCCCGAGAGGACGGCGGCCTGGTGCCCCACCCGGAGCCAGTACTTGACGCCCTGGCCGTCGAGCACGTGGAAGGCCTTGACGTCGGCCCCGCGCGAATCGTAAATGATCCGCCCGTCGGAAAGCACGCCGTCGACGTCGAGGATAAGGAGGCTGATCGGATCGAGCACCCGCATCTCCTACAGGCCCACGCCCGTGGCCAGAAGGTCCTGGACGTCGATCAGCCCGACGAGGCGCCCGCGCCCGTCCACTCCCGGTAGGTCCTCGATGAAGTACCGGTTGATGATCTGGAGGGCGTCGCCGGCCGTGTCGGTGGCGCGGACGAACTTGGGGTCCCGCGTCATGACTTCCGAGACGGGCTGGTCGAGGCAGGCGTCGCGGCCGGCTTCGAGGAGCCGCCGCAGGTCGGCGTCGGTGACGATGCCCGTCAGCCGGCCCCGGGCGTCGACCAGGCAGACGGCGCCGCTGCGTCGGCGCATCGAGCGCAGGCTCGCCAGGGCCTTGCGCAGAGTCAGGTTGTCGCGTGCCGCCGGCAGGTCCGGGCCCTTGCGCATGACCGTCTCGACCATGATGAGTTGGCGGCCGAGGCTTCCGCCGGGGTGATAGAGGGCGAATTCTTCGCGGCTGAACCGGCCGGCCTTCTGGCGCATCTTCAGGACCGTCAGCGCCAGCGCGTCGCCCAGGGCGAGCATGGCGGTCGTCGTGGCCGTGGGGGCCAGACCCATGGGGCAGGCCTCGTCAATCTGGCCCATCCACAGCAGGACCTTGGCATGGCGGGCCAGGGTCGAGTCGCGGTTGCCCGTCATGGCGATGATCGGGACCTTCATCTTCTCGAGCTGCCCCAGCAGGCGCGTGACCTCGGCCGTCTCGCCGCCGTAGGAAAGTATCAGGACCAGGTCCTTGGGCTGCACCCGGCCCAGGTCGCCGTGGACCGCCTCGGCGGCGTGCAGGAACAGGCTGGGCGTGCCCGTGCTGGCCAGCGTGGCGCTCGTCTTGCGGGCAATGATGCCCGCCTTGCCGATGCCGCTGGTGACGACGTTCCCGCGGCAGCGGTAGAGCATGCGCGCGGCCTGGGCGAACTCGGCGCCGACCCGGGCGACCAGGCTGCCGAGGGCGTTCGCCTCGACCTGGAGCACCCGACGGGCGTAGGCCAAGTCGGGATTCGACGAACGGGTTGTCTTGCGTTGAGCCATGCGTGCTCCCCGGCGTCCAGCCGATTCGTCCAGTCTAGTCCGGCGGGTCCGGCCCTGCAAGCCTTCTTCGGCCGGCCCCCCCACCCGGGGCCGCCGGAACGGCCGTTTTCGGGTGAATTACCTTGCCGACGGGGCGTCGAAATCGTATAAAACCGTAGTCAGGGATATCATTTCGTTAAGGAGGACGACCCGTGCGGCACATGAGGATGGTGCGCTACACTGGTGTGGCTTTGGCCCTGTGCCTTGTCCTGGCGTGGGGTGGGTCGCCGGCTGTCGCAGCCGACGCAGCGGCCGAGCCGGAGGCCAAGCCCGCAGCCGCAGTCGACCCGGCACAGGTCGCCGCCGAGCACCATGCCAAGGGCGAGGTGCTCCACGGCAAGGAGTGGGTGCCGGTCGACACGCTGTTCAAGGACTATCGGCGGGCCCGCGCCGAACTGGAGGCCGCCAAGGACCGGAGCGACCACGTCAAGGATCGCCTGGCCACCGTCACCCGCGAGATGACGCAGATCAAGAGCGAGGTCAAGGAGACGGAGCGGCCCGTCCGGGCCGAACTCGGCAAGGCCAGGAACGCGTTGCGCGGGTACAACCGGATTCTGAAGAAATCGGCACCCATCAAGCCGACGCTGGCCGAGGTGCCCCCGGCACCGAAACGCCCGTCCGGTTACAATAACAGCAACCGTCGCAACAACGACTACGACAACAGCAACAGCGGCCGCAGCAGTACGGACGACCGATACGACGACCGCATGCGGGAATGGCAGCGCCAGGCCAGTTTCATCAAGCAGGCGAACGACCAGAAATCCAAGAAGTATCAGGAGGAAATGGCCGAGTACAAGCAGCAACAGGCCGAGGCGAAGTCCGAAGTCCCCAAACTCGAGGCCAAGATCAAGGAGTGCGCGGCCAAACTCGGCGAGGTGGCCGAAGACCTGGATGCCAAGACCGCCCCGACACGCGGCAAGTCCGATTCCATGACCGAGGATGCGCTGGCCCAGGATCGCCGGGTCGACGTCATTGAAACGCGCGTCCTGAACATGGCGGGTTCGCTACGGGCCTCGCCCGAACCCCTGAGACTCAAGCACGGCATCGTCGAGTTCGAGGACATCTTCTACTCGGCGCCTGAACTGAAGGCCACCTACACCAAGACGCAGGCCGAGATCGACCGCGTCCGCGACCAACTCAAGGCCGAGTCCGACAAGGCCGGGATTCCGTTCCCCGATGCTTGGCGTCATCCGCAGCAGGACCGCATGGATGCCATGAAGACCCTGGTCGAGAAGGTCCAGGTCGCCGCCGGCAAGTAAGCCCGCCGGCCGACACGCCCACCTAGGCACCGGCCGCGGTCCGACAGGTTGCGTCGCCCACGCGGCCGGCCGTCGCAGCATGCCGCCGTGGCCGGCATACGGCCGAGGCGCGCGGCTCTGGCCCCTACCAGTAGATGTAGCGCCGGAAATCGTTGCGCTCGCGGGCGGGCAAGGCCTCGATGTCGGGAATCAGGTACCGGTTGTCGTCGACGTCGATGAGCACCTTACCCCCCTTGCCGTAATCGAACGCCCGATCGTGGCGCCACGGCATGAGGAACTCGATACGCCCCTTGTCGGTCTCGACGTCGAGGTACACGAAGCCGAACTTCCACCCCATGCGGCGAATCCGGGTCACGGTGTGGACGAAGTACCGCCGTTCCAGGGCCTGGCGGACCAGCGACGCCTGCACCTCCGGGAAGTCCGCCAGGTTCCGGATGACGCCAATCTCCATCTCCTCCTCGCTGCGGGTGTGCATGAGCGAGATGTACCCCTCCGGGTGCCCTACCGGGAACGCGTAGGCGGCATACACGCCGCCGTAAATCCGCTCGTTCTTCACGGTGACGTGCAGGGCGTCGTGCGTGCCGAGGTGGATGTTGCACATCTCGGGCGTCAGGAACCGGATCTCGGTCTGGCTGACTTCCTGGGTCGGTTCGGAGTCGTCTGTTCCGGTCATGGTTTTTTGTCCCGGATCGTGAGGCCGTCGACCGTCGAGTCGCTCGAGAGTTCCGTCTGGATTTTGACCAGGCGGTAGTACAGCCCGCCCAGGGCCATCAGGTCCTGGTGGGTGCCCTGCTCCGCGATTCGACCTTTGTCGACCACGAGGATGCGGTCGGAGTGCTTGAGGGTGCTC
>DATKZB010000082.1:0-9248 GCA_035528235.1 Phycisphaerae bacterium | reverse complement strand
CGCCGCGCACGGTGGCGACGAGTTGACAAAGTAGCACGAGGGACACCGGAATTCGGTGGGGGACAAGCGCCATGCCGCTGACGGCCGAACGCAAACACAAGCACGCTCGCGTGGTCGAGTGGCTCCGCACGCACAAACTCGACGCGGTCCTCCTGACGCGCCGGTGCAACTTCAGTTGGTACACGTGCGGGGCCCGCAACTACGTCGGCACCGCCACCGACGCCGGGAACTCGACCCTGGTCGTCGGCCGCGACGGCGCCAGCGTCCTGGCGAACAACATCGAGCAGACCCGCCTGCGCGACGAAGCCCTGGCCGGTTCCGGCATCGAGGTCTTCGGGTACTCCTACCACGATCCGGCCGACCGCGCCAAGGTGATCGAGACGACCGTCGGCAAGCGGCGCGTGGCCGCCGACGTGCCGGTGCCGGGCGTCGAGGCCGCGCCGCTGCCCGACGACTTCAACCGCCTCCGCTGGACGCTCACCTCCACCGAGGTCGAGCGGTACCGGGCCGTGTGCGCCGACACGGTGGCCGCCGTCGAGACCGTGGCCCGCACGGCCGACCCGGGCCAGACCGAAAACGAACTGGCCGCCATGACGGCGATGGAACTGATGCGGCGCGGGTGCCTGCCGTGGGTCCTGCTGGTCGGGACCGACGAGCGGCTGGACCTGCACCGCCATCCGCTGCCGACGGCCAAGCACGTGCGGCGGTATTTCATGATCGCCACGTGCGCCGAACGGGGCGGCCTCATTGCCGCCTGCTCGCGCCTGGCGTCGTTCGAGAAGGTCCACGGCCGCTTGGCCGAGCGGCACAGCGCCGTCGTCACGGTCGACGCGGCCCTGATGGCCGTCACGCGGCCGGGCGCGACGCTGGGCGCCATCTTCGCCGAGGCTCAGAAGGCCTACGCCACCGTCGGTTACGATGACCAGTGGGCGTTCCACCACCAGGGCGGCTCCATCGGCTACCTGCCGCGAGAGGTCAAGGCGGCCCCGGGCAGCACGGTGGCGGCGCTGGACCACCAGGCGTTCGCGTGGAACCCCAGCGTGGCCGGCACGAAGTCCGAGGACACCATTCTGTGCCTGGAGACGGGCCCGGAACTGCTGGCCCCGCCGACCGACTGGCCGATGATCCCGGCCACGTGGAAAGGCTTCGGCATCGATCGTCCGGCCATCCTGGAGCGGTGACCCGTTTCCGTCGGCCGAAAAGGCTGGCCCCCTGCCGACCCGGCCGGGTATAGTGTTCCCCGCCGCCGCGACCCGGGGGCCCGAAAAAACCATGCTGACCGACAACATCCTCGACCTCATCGGCAACACGCCGCTCGTGCGGCTGAAGAAGGAACGGATCTTCTGCAAGGCCGAGTTTCTGAACCCGGGCGGCAGCATCAAGGACCGCGTGGCCCTGGCGATGATCGAGGGCGCCGAGCGCGACGGACGCCTGCGGCCGGACTCGATCCTGGTCGAGCCCACCTCGGGCAACACCGGCATCGGCGTGGCGCTGGTGGGCCGGCTGAAGGGGTACGCCGTCCGGATCGTCATGCCCGAGGGGATGAGCGAGGAGCGGAAGAAACTCGTCCGGGCCCTGGGGGCCGACCTGGTGCTGACGCCCGCCGATGAGGGCATCGACGGGGCGGTTCGGCGGACCCGCGAGATGGCCGCCCAAGACGAGCGCGTCTTCGTGCCGCAACAGTTCGAGAACCCCGACAACCCGCGCATCCACTACGAGCAGACGGCCCCGGAACTGTGGCGGCAGATGTCGGGCGACATCGCGTGTTTCGTGGCGGGGGTGGGCAGCGGCGGCACGCTCCAGGGCATCGGCAAGTTCTTGCGCGAGCATAAGAAGGACGTGCACATCGCCGCCGTCGAACCCAAGAACGTCTCGGCCCTGCTGGGCCACGAGCCCGGCCTGCACCAGATTCAGGGCATCGGCGACGGGTTCATCCCGGCGATCCTCGACACGTCGCTCATCGACGAGGTCATCGAGGTGACCGACGAGGACGCCATCGAGACCACCCGGCGCCTCGGGTGGGACCACGGCCTGCTGGTCGGCATCTCGTCGGGGGCCAACGTCTGGGCCGCCAGGCAACTGGCCGGCCACGTCCGGGGGAACATCGCCACCGTCCTGCCCGACCGGGCCGAACGGTATTTCTCGACCGCGCTGCTGTAGGCGAGGCGGGTTACGTCCCCAGGTACGTCCGCAGGACCCGGGCCAGCGTCGAGAAGATCCACCGGCGTTTGGCGTCGTCGCACTCCAGCAGCGTGACGCGGAACCCGTCTCTCTTGCAGCAGAAGCCCGTCAGCGGCACGACGCAGATGCCGGTGGCGCCCATCAGGTAGTAGACGAACCGCTGGTCGTTCGTCACGCCCCGGACGAGATCCTCGGCCATCTGGCGGACCTTCGGGTTCTCGATGGCCAGGGTCTGCCGGTCGTTCAGGGCGCCGTCCTCGAAGAGGATGGTCATGTAGAACGCCCCCGACGGGCAGTTGACGTGCACGCCCGGGATGCCCTGAAGGGCGGCGTAGGCCTCCTTGGCCCGGGCCTCGAAGATGGCGGCGCGGCGCTTCAGGTGCGGCCCGTAGCGCGCGTCGCCCATCATTCGCGGGATGACCATCTGCGGGGCCGTGGTCGAGCAGACCTCCAGCCGCTTGGCCGCCACGATCGAGTTGATGTACCGGTGGAACGTCTCGTCGCGGTCGCGGTTCAGCACCTCGATCCACCCGCAGCGCGACCCCGGCCACGGCACCTCTTTCGACACGCCCCGCATCACGATGCCGCACACGTCGCCGATGATCTCGGACGTGTGGAGCGTCTCGTTGCCGTTGTACACGATGTGGGTGTAGATCTCGTCGCAGACGATGAAGAGGCCGAACTCGCGGGCGATGGCCACCATGCCCTCGAGAATCTCTCGCGGGTACACCGCCCCGGTCGGGTTGTCGGGGTTGATGAGCAGGATGCCCGCGATCGAATCGTTGTACTTGACCTTCAGACGCAGGTCGTCCAGGTCGGGCATCCACCCGTTGTACGGGTCGAGTTCGTACGTCAGGTGCTCGTAGCCCGAGTGGGCGGCCTCGGCCGAAGAGTGCGTGCTGTAGGCCGGCGTGGGGCCGATGACCCGGGCCTCGCGCCGCAGGAACCCGTACACCTTGCTGACGGCGTCGCCGATGCCGTTGAAGAAGATGATGTCGTCGGGCGTCACCTGGGCCCCGCCCCGCTTGTTCACCTCGGCCGCCAGGAACTCGCGCGTGGCCGGCACGCCCGCCGTGTCGCAGTAGCCCCACGCCACGTCGGTGTCGATGACCTCGTGCAGGATCTGGCGGATCCACGGGGCGACCGACTCGCCCTTCTGGACGGGGTCGCCGATGTTCTCCCAGGTCATGTCCAGGCCCGCGTCGCGGAACCGGTGGGCCACCTGGACGATCTCGCGGATGGCGTAGGTCAGCGACCCGGCGCTGGGGTGAACGATGTTCCTTCGCATCGGACTAGCCCTTCTTGCTCGAAGTACTCGCCCGGCCGCACCGGGCATAGGCCCGTCAGTATATCGTATCGTCGGCCGGAACGCACCCTCGGATTGATGGAAATCGGGCGGGTGCCGCAGAATCGCTGGACTTGCGGCCCCCGGCCCGGCAGAATGCCCCTGGAACGTCCGACGCCCTTGCCCAGGAGGGCCCCAGCCATGACCGATCCTGCGTGTCGGCTGTTGATTCTCTCGATGGCCCTGCTGGCCGCCGCCGGCGTGCCGCGGTCGTGGGCTGCCGAGGTCGCCCCGCCCGCGGCCCCGGAGTCGCAGGCCCTCATCGACACCGATTTTGCCGCGGCCGAGTACCGGCCCGTCACGCCGCCCGAGGCGGCCAGGGAACGCCTCTCGGGCGCCCTGCCCGCCGGGTGGACCGACGACTCCGGCTGGGCCAAGGTCTGGGTCCGATATGGGCGGGTCGAGGAGGGCGGCCGGGCGTTCCTGCGGGCCGAGGTCACCCGGCTCGACGACGGCCGGGCCCAGTTCCACCACAACCTGCCCGATTACGGCGACGACACGTATGTGCGTCTCGAGATGACGCTGCGGAGCGCCGCCGGCCAGGCCGTCGAGGTGGGTATCCGCATGCAGGGCCCGCCGTACGACTTTCTCTGGCGGCGGGTCGTCTCGCCGCCGCGCGAGTGGAAGACCTACACCTTCGACTTCCGCCAGAACAAGCCGCCGCAGCCCGTGGGCCTCTGGATCAACCAGGGCAGCGTCGGGACCCTCGACCTGGCGCGGGTACGCGTCGTCCGGATGACCCGTGAGGGGCTCGTTGCGGAACTGAGGCGGACGTACCCCGAGGGCGGGCCGCCGAACCTCCTGCGCCACAGCCGCCTGCCCCTGGGCCTTCAGAGCGGGTGGACCCTCGGACGCGACAACTCCGACGGCGACGACGTCGTCGCGGACGCCGACCCCCAGGTCGACGGCCCCAGCGGTGCCGCCGCGCTGGCCGTCCGCGGCGGCGAGACGGTCGTCCTGTACGGCGCGCCGTTCGCCGTGCCGCTGTGCTTCGACGAGCACACGGCCAGCGTTTTCGTGCGTGGCACGGGCGAGTTGCGGCTGGCGGTGGTCTCCGACGCCGGCTGGCCGGCCAACAAGGGTTTCAAGGTCTCGGGCGACGCCTGGCAGCGGGTCGAGGTGCCCTTCAAGCCCGCCCTCCTGGCCCGGTTCCACGCCCTGCGCATGGAGGTCAAGGGCACGCTCTGGCTCGACGCCTTCCAGGTGAACCGCGGGACGGCCGCCACGCCGTACGTGCCGCAACTGGCCTGCGAGGTGGCGTTGGCGGTTGAGTCGCCCGCCCGCGTCCAGTTCGACGGCGAGCCGGCCGTCGTGCGATACGCTGTCACGGGCAACGTGCCCGGCGGCGTGCTGAAGGCCCGGGTGGTGAACCTCTATGGCGACGAGGCCCGCCTGAGCGACGTCCCGTTGCCCGAGGGGTTTCTGCGACAGGGTGAACTCGCCTACGACGTGTTCCCCGAGAAGCCGTACGGGCCGATGCGCATCGAGGCCTGGGTCGAGACGGCCGATGGCCGCCCCGCCAGCCCCGTCGGCGAACTCGTGGTCTTTCGCCTCCGACGGCCGCGCTACTGGATGAAGGACGCACCCGACTCGCCCTTCGGCACGCACACCAACTCGACCACGCGGCACATCCTGATGGCCAAGGCCGTGGGCATCAACTGGACCCGCCTGCACGACGCCGGCACGCCGTACATCGGTTGGTATCACCTGGAGCCCGAGAAGGGCAAATGGCAATTCTGCGACAAGGAACTGAAACGCTATCGCCGCTGGGGGATGAAGGTGCTGGGCTCCTTCTCGACGGCCCCGCGGTGGGCCTCGTACTTTGCCGACCAGAAGCCGCACGACGGCTACTTCGACCGCTTCTACCAGCCCAAGCGCATGGAAGACTTCGCCGAGTACGTCCGGACCGTCGCCCAGCGGTACAAGGGCGTCATCGACGCTTACGACGTCTGGAACGAGCCCTGGATCCACGCCTGGTGGGGTGTCGATTACGACGAGTCCAAGCGCGACCGCCAGGGGTACCTGACGAGCAAGGAGCCGCAGAAAGATTTCGTCCGCCTCATGAAGACCGCCTACGAGGTCGCCAAGCAGGTGGACCCCGGCATCACCGTCCTGGGCGTCAACACGACGACCGATGGCGGCGGCGAGCACAGCATCAGCGGCACCGAGTGGACGCGCGGCATCGTCGAGCACGGCGGCCTGGACTTCTGCGACGCCATCGCTTACCACCAGTACACCGGCGCCGGCCTGGGCTTCCCCGGCGACGCCGCCCAGATGGGGTACCAGGACGCCATCGGGCCCATCATCGAGAAGGTCGGCCGGGCGCCGAAACCCGTCTGGATGACCGAGGGTTCCGCCCACTACGGCCTCATCGGCGACGGCTTTTACCGCCACACGCTGCCCTGGGAGGGCGAGGAGGACTTCCTGGCCTCGGCCGATCGCATGGCCCGGCACCTCGTCGGCCTGCTGGCCCAGGGCGTCGGCAAGATCTTCCTGTACTCGATGCATTGCCATACGTACTTCGGCGACGAGGGATGGCGGGCCATCGTCACCCCCGAGGGGTACCTGCACCCGTGCGCGGCAGGGCACTCGGCGGCGGCGTACTGGCTGGAGGACACGCGATTCGTCAAGACCGTCGCCTGCGCGGGCGGCGTGACGGCGTACCTGTTCGAGGGCGGCGGCCGCGCGGTGGCCGTCGTCTCGCCCGCGGCCGGGCACGCGGCCTACGCGCCGCCCCGGGCACAGGGCATCCAGGTGCTCGACGTCCTCGGCAACCCCGTCGGACGCGACGAGACGCTCGGCGCCCGCGTCATGTACCTGACGGGCGTGCGCACGGCCGCCGACCTGGAGCGCCTCCTGGCACCGAAGTGACCTGCCGCGCGGCAGGCCGACATGGTTGCGGCGGGACGAGGGTGCCATGCTTTCGCTTGCGAAAGCATGCGCCTGGCCTCGGATACCCATGCTTTCGCAACGGCGCGAAAGCATGGCACCCGGCTCCCGAACACTGGCGGACAAGCCGCCAGTGGCACCCGGCGCCGAAGTGACCCGCCGCGCGGCAGCCCGTCACTTGCCGACCTTGCGGTACCGGACGAGCACGCTGCCGGGGGCGGTGCTGATTTCGACGCGCAGGGCGGCGAGGTCGCGGCCGGTCAACCGCTTGGCCTCGCCCGGCGTGTAATCGTGCGCGAAGGTCACCTCGTAGGTCGCCTCGGGTTCCAGGCCGCGCAGGGCCGCGTCGAGCGCCGGGTACGGGCTCTTGGGCCGGCGGAAGAACATGGCGAAACCCTGGCCCAGGTCGGGCCGGTCGAACTGCCAGCCGATCCACTGGCGATCGTCCAGCGTGATGTCGGTCAGCGGGTAATAATCGCCCAAGTACAGCGGCCGCAACGACTTAGCCTCGGCGATGGCGGCCTTGGCCTGGTCCATCGGCGTGTCCTTGCGGCGCGTATCCATCGAGATGTTGGTACCCGTGGTGGCGACGCTGCGGAAGATGTACGGGTCGAAACTCCAGCATCCGCCCGCGTGCAGCGGCACGTACAGGCTGAGGCCAGCCGTCTGGCATTGGTCCTGGATGGCCTCGGCGTGGCCGCAGCACTGGGTGTCGCTCCGCCACAGGGGGAGGCTGCGGCTGATGGTCTCCAGATCGATGCGCCGGCCGCCGCTGGCGCAGTTGTCGATCCAGAGGCCCGGGTGGCGGCGCCGCAGGTCGTCCCACATCCGGTAGTGCCCCTCCACGTACCGGATCTCGGCCATGCCGCGCCGGTCGGGCGCGTCGGCCGCCTGCCAGAAGGGCAGCGGGTCGATGTTGTAATCGCTGCGGTACACGTCGATGCCGCCCTTTTCGATGCACGCCGAGAGCTGGTCGGTCATCCACTGGCACGCCGCGGGGTCGCCCAGGTTGAAGAGGCCGTCTCCGCCGCCCGCGCGCAGCACGAACTCCGGGTGCTCCTTGCCGATGCGGCTGGCGGGGTGGACGCGCTCGGGCTCGAACCAGACGATGAACTTCATGCCGAGCCGGTGCGCGGCGTCGCTCAAGGGCTTCAGGCCCCGCGGAAAGGCCTGGGCCTTCGGCACCCAACTGCCGACGCCCGACGGCCACCCGCCCTCGAACCACCCGGCGTCCAGCCAGTAGAATTCGTTGCCCATCTCGGCCATCGGGCCCATGGCCTCAATCTGGTTCTGTTCCGTCACGTCGTTGCCCGTGTTGAAGGTGTACCACGTGTTGTGGGTGATGGGCGGGACGACGATTTCGCCGTCGATGCGCGGCACGTAATGGGCCAAGAGGACCCGCCGCAGCAGGTTGTGGCCGTGCAGGCGGTCGTCGCCCTTCCAGAGGACGAGCAGGATGCGCGGCGTGCGGATGGTCTCGCCCGGGTGGAGCACCAGGTGCATCTGTTGCTGGCCCATGCGCAGGGTGACGGTGCCGGTCTTGTTTCGGCCGACGTTCATGGCCCACTGTCCCGACCATCCGATGCCGCCGGCCAGGCCGCCGCCCGCCCACGCCAGGTTGAAGAACGGCAGCCGCCCGTTCGACGAGCGGCCCCCGGCCGGCGCCAGGTCGATGTTCGTCCCGGGCGCCAGCGGCCGGTCGAGCGGCAGGAAGTCGGTGGCCGCGCACGTGCTGCCGTGCGCGTGGTGCAGCACCACCTCGCCCTTCTCGGGCGTGGTCACGTTCAGGTCGAGCGGCAGGACCTTCTCGAGCACGGGCGTGTCCTTCGTGCCCGTGTTCTTCAGGCGCAGCACCCACTCGGCAACCGGGTAGTCGGCAAACAGGGTGACCTCGGCCGCCACCTCCAGGCCCGTCTCGGGGTCGGTGTACGCCACGACGTGCTGCCGGCGACCGTCGGCGGCCGGCGAGGCCGTGTGCGTCCGCTTCCACGTGGGCAGCAGCCCGTTGGACGGTTTTCCGTCGTAGACGAACGAGAAGGGGATGGCCGTGCTGATGCCCGACTGCTGCGTCACGGCCGCCATCTCGTCGAGCCAGACCCTCTCGCCGTTTTCGAGCATGACCGATGCCTCCGCCCAATCCGCTTGGTCATAACTTTCGCCATCGCCGGCGTCGAAGACCCGCAGGACGAGTTCCCGCGCCCCGGCCAGGTCGACGCCCACCGGCACCGCCGCCTGGCCGCCCTTGCAGACGCCGCTGCGGAAGACCTCCTTGCCGGCGGCCTCGACCGCAAAGACGATGGTGCCGCGGGTGCCGGCCGTGTCGTCGTTGTCGTCGACACCCACCTGGGCTTCAAACCGTTTGCCGGCCGCCGGCAGCCGGACGACGATCTCGCTCGTGGCGTGGGTGCCCAAGCCGCGGGCGCAGGGCTTGCCGCCGATGCGAAGCGGCGTCTTGAGGACCGACCGGTTCTTCTCGAGCAGGCCGTGGTCCTGGCGGCGGACGTCGAGGCCTACCGGGGGCGCCTGGGCCGCGGGTGCGGCCTCCTGGAGAAGGGCGGCGGCGGCCCAGGCCTGGGCCTCGGCGCGTTCGTCGGCGGCCCCGGCCCACGCCGTGCCTGCCGATGCCGCCAGCCATACGGCGACGACCGTGGCCACGTGCTTCATGCCGAATCCTCCTCGCCGAAACGCCTGCCGCCCGGGGCACGGCGGCCCGTGCCATGTCCCCGTAACACGCCCGTGGCCGGTCGTCAAGCGATAACCGCCGTTCTTGGGCCGGTTCTCGCGGTGTTTCGAGGGGTGGCGGAGGCCGGTCGCCGGAAAAAAATCATTTTTC
>DATKZB010000081.1:0-29002 GCA_035528235.1 Phycisphaerae bacterium | reverse complement strand
AGCATCTACCGGCGGAAGAAGGGCGGCACGTTCTACATCACGTACCACGTGCGGCCGCACGTGCGGAAGACCGTGAAGGGCTGCAAGGACCGCGCGGCCACGGAGGCCCTGGCTCGTAAACTTGAGGCCGACGCGATGCTGCGGCGCGAGGGTGTCATCGACACGCGGGCCGAGAAACTCGCGCGGTCGGAGGCCCTACCGCTCGAGCACCACATGGCGGACTTCGAGAACGTGATGCGCGCGAGGGGCGTCACGTCCAAGCACTTGGCCGCCACGCTCGGCTACATCCGCATGATCGCGGGCGCGTGCGGCTTCCAGGGCCCGCTGGACCTCGACCCGGCCAGGGTCTCGGCCTACGTGGCGGACCTGAAGCGCAAGGGCACGGGGGCCCGGACCATCAACGCCCGCCTCACAGCCTTCAAGGCTTTTACGCGGTGGCTGTTTCGCACCGAGCGGATGCGGACCGACCCGATGATGCAGGTGGCGAAGTTGAACGCCAGGACGGACCGGCGGCGCGAGCGGCGGGCGATGGCCGACGACGAGGTCGTACGCCTGCTCCATGCGGCCGAGCGCGGGCCCGTCTTCCGCAACTTGACGGGGCCGGACCGTGCCCTGCTCTACCGGCTTGCGGTCGAGACGGGACTGCGCAAGGGCGAGATCGCAAGCCTGACGTCCGCGAGTTTCCGCCTGCGCGACCCCGAGGCGGCCACCGTGACGGTTGCGGCGGCGTATTCGAAGCACCGCCGCGACGACGTGGTGCCCCTGCGGGCGGACCTGGCGACCACCATGGCGGCCTACGTTGCCGGCAAGCCTTCCGGCGCGCGCCTCTTCCGGCTGCCCGACAAGCCCGCCGATATGCTCAAGGCGGACCTTAGGCGGGCGCGGGCGTTGTGGATCAGGGAAACCACTGACCCGGCTGAGCGGCACCGGCGGCTGGCATCGTCGTTCCTCGCCTCGCGGGACGCCTCCGGCCGCGTGGTGGACTTCCACGCCCTCCGGCACACGTTCATCACGCGGCTCGCGCGGTCGGGCGTCACGCCAGCGGTGGCCAAAAGCCTCGCGCGGCACTCGACGATCACGCTGACGATGGACCACTACACCCACACGCTCATCAGCGACGAGCGGGCAGCGCTCGACACGCTGCCGAGCCTTTCTTCCGCTCCGGCCAGGCCTGAAGCGGCAAGGGCGACCGGCACCGACGGCGCCGCCGCCTTGGCGCGGGACGCCGCCGAATCGCCCGGCACGGCCGCCGGAACCCAAAGCGAGGCCTCAAAAGCGCTCGGCGCAACCGCCGGGCGCGCAGCGCCCGTGCAGCGCGCAGACGCCCCCGACGGCCCAAACACGTCATCACCCGCCAAGACTTCTCAGCTCGAAAACGCCGGAATCGGCGAAAACGGGGCGGCGAGAAATCGACGTAAGTCCAAACACAATCGACGGTTAGCGACGACCGGCCATCACCTGTCATCACTAACCGTCGATAAGTTGTCTGGTGGGCCACCAGGGACTCGAACCCCGGACCCGCTGATTAAGAGTCAGCTGCTCTGCCAACTGAGCTAGTGGCCCAAGTAGGTGGGGCATTCTACCAGACGGCGCCGGCCTGTCAACATCAACCGGCGATGTTTCGGCGCGGGCGGCCCGCCCGGTCAGGCCGGCGGGCCCGCACCCGCCGGCGGAAACGTCACGACGAACTGGGTCCCCTTGCCGGGGGAACTGGTCACGTCGATCCGCCCGCCGTGCATCTCGACGATACGTTTGACGATGGCCATGCCGAGGCCGGTTCCGTGGGCCGCCACCTTCTTGGCCTCCTGGCCACGGAAGAACTCGTCGAAGATGTGCGGCCGTTCCTCGTCAGGGATGCCCACGCCGGTGTCCTCGACGATGAGGCGCGGGCCGCCCGCCCCGGCGCCCACGCGGACCGTGACCGACCCGCCGCCGGGCGTGTACCGGATCGCGTTCGAGACCAGGTTGTTGACAAGGTCGGTCAGGCCGTCGCGGCTGCCGACGACCTGGGCGGGGGCCATGCGAACGTCGAGGCGAAGGTCCTTCTCCTCGGCGCGCGGCCGGAACAATTCGGCGGCACTGCGAACGACCTCCGCCAGTTCCACCGTCTCTTTCGCCACCTCCTTGACGGCGGTCCTCAGGCGGCTGTAGCGCAGCAGGTCGTCGATGAGGTCGAGCATGTTCTCCGCCCGGTCCACGGCGCGGCGAACGAGTTCCCGGCCCTTGGCGTCGGCGGGCAGTTGGTGGAGCGCGGCGTTCAGCAGGCTCTGAAGCGCCCCGACCGGCGCCCGGAGTTCGTGGCTCGTCTTGCGCATGAACTGCGACTTGACGAGTTCGAGCGACTGCAAATCGCCGTACGCCCCCTCCAGTTCCTCCTCGCGGCCCCGCAACTGCGTCGCGATACCCGAGGCAATGAACACCGTGATATAAACTGCAAAGGTGATGACAAAACAGACCTGGAACACGAACACCCAGTGGTGCGCGGCCCCCGGCGCCACCAGCGGCTCGTACCCCGTCGGCGCCGTCGACACCAGTACGCTCAGCGGGTAATGGGCCGACTCGTAGAACACATACTCGCCCCAGCCGATGACGTTGACCAGGGCCGCCGCCACCGTCGCGTAGGCGTAGGCCGTGGCCTTCGAGAAGAACTCGCTGGCCACGACCATCGGGAACACGAACAGGATGATGAAGTGATTCTCGACGCCGCCGATGTAGTGCACGAGCGCCGCCACGGCCAGCAGGTCGCAGATGATCTGGGCGTGCGCCAGGCCCAGGATCCATCGCTTATTCACGCGACCCGCCTGGTAGATGGCGCGGGCGCACAGCGAGAAGAACGCGTTGTAGAGGAACAGGGCGAAGACGACGGCCACGGCGCGCCCCGCGGCAAAGCGGACCTCAAAGGCGTACCACCCCAACGCCATGAACGCCAGCGCGCAGGCGCCCGCCGCCCAACGCACCTCGACGAACCAGCCCAGCCGGTCAAACAGCACACGCTCGGTCAACATCAGTTCGCGAGTGACGGAAGCGGAACGATCTGGCGTCGTGGTCTGGGTCATAAACCGGCCCATGCGTGTCCGCCATGATCTTACCGCGCCGGAAACCCTTTTGCAAATGCCTCGATGCCCGCCGCCGCCAGACGCACGGCCCGCTCAATGGCCGGGCTCAGGCGGTCGATGGTCTTGAGGTCCTCAGGCTGCGCGGCAAGCAGGGCACAGATCACCCGGCGGCCGTCCGACGGCTGGCCCGCCAGGTCCACCACGGCCCGGGCCATGAGGCCCAGCGAGACGACGTGCGTCGACACGTCGACCTCGGCCACGCGATCGGGCGGCACCACGGTCACGCGGCCCGGTTCGGCCCCCAGGTCGGCCGCGTCGACGAACAGCACCCCCGGACAGCCCGAGGCGACGATGGGCCCCAGGAAACTTTCCGGAACGCCCTGGACGTCGAACAGCTTCACGGCGTCCGATGGCCGCAGAGCCGCCACGACGGCCGGCCCGAATCCGTCATCGCCGCACAGGGCGTTGCCGACGCCGACCACGGCAATGGGCAGAGGCAGGACCTCGCCCAGCGCGCGGGCCAGGTCGTCAGGCGAATCGCAGAAACGCAGCCCCTTGTAGGCCATCGGCGTCCTCCGGGGCACCTATCGTGCGGCACACCCCACCCGAGGGGCAGGCCCAGCAGCGGCCCCACCGTACAGAAATGAGACGCGGCAGGCAAGACTGCCTGCCGCGGGAAAGCCCCCAACCGTTGGCCGCCGCTCAGACGCCCCACGTCTCGCGGAGCACCGTGGTTCGCCGGCACGCCGGGCACAGGATGCGCATGGTGTCGCTGCGGTCGAGGGGCCGGTCGGGGTCGCGTCGCGACTCGCCGCTCACCAGGCCCAACTCGCCGTCGGCCAGGAGGATGAGCGTTGGGTTGGCATAGCGTTTGGCGCCGAGCCGCTCGGCCACCCAGAGCAGGTGGTCGCGGGCCCCAATGACGGCGCCGCAGACGTCGCACAGGACGAGCGCCTTTTCGACCGTCTCCAGACACGTCGACCGGTCGAAGCAGGCCAGGTTGTACTCGGTGGTCAGGTGCACCCCCTTCTCGGTGGTGCAGTTGAGTTCGCACTGACCGCAGAAGATGCACGCGTCGATATGAATCTGGAGTCGCCGGACCGGCGGGCCGGTCCCCACGTCGTCCACGAGGTCGATGCACTGGCTCGGGCAAACCTCGGCGCAGGCGCCGCAGCCGATGCACTCGTCCTCGTCGTACTTCGGCTTGCCGCGGAAGGCGTCGGGGGCCTCGTACGGCTCGGCCGGGAACTTGATGGTGATCGGCCCGCGGACGAGGGCCTTGACGGCTTCGCCGAGTTCTCGGAGTTTGGGCTTTTTCATCGGACACGCTCCCCGGCTGCGCCGACCGCGTCGCCGGGCGTGGCGGGCTCGGCCCGCTCCGCCGGCGGCCGAGAGGGATGCATCTCCTCGCCGTAACGGTCCACGACGCTGCCTTCCCAGAGACGGACGCCGGACCGATACGCGCCGCGGGCGATGGCGTGGGCCGCCACCGGGCTCGTCAGCAGGATGAAAACCGCGCCCAGGACCGCCTTGATGCTCATGCCGGCCCCGGCGCCGTAGATAGCCGTACCCAGCAGGATCATGCACGTGCCCAGCGTCACGCACTTGGTGGCCGCCTGGACGCGGTTGTACACGTCGGGCAGGCGCACGAGGCCGACGCAACCGAACAGGTCGAACGCCAGGCCGACGCCGATGAGGATTTGTGCCACAATCTCATTCATCGTATTGGCGGCCCTCCAGGTACTTCGCCAGGGCGATCGTGCCAATGAACGACAGCAGCGCCCAGGCGATAGCAATGTTCATGTAGAAGGCCTGGTGCGTCCAGAGCGCCATCACGCAGCAGAACCCGACGACGAGCGTGCCCAGGATGTCGATGGCCACCGTCCGGTCCGGCGCCGTGGGGCCCTGGCCGATGCGGTACAGGCACAGAAAGGCCGACACCAGGAGGACGACCGCCCCGATCATCAGAAACGTCGTCACTCGAAGACCCTCCTCAAGAGCCGCTCGAACCGCTTGACGATGACCGCCGTGTGCACCTCGGGGTCCTCGCCCTCAACGTAAATCCAGTGGATGTAGAGGTCCTGCCCGTTGATGTCGACCGTCAGCGTGCCGGGCGTCAGCGTGATCGAGTTCGCCAGGAACGTCTTGGCCATCTCGCTCGCCAGCTCGGTCCGGACCTTCACGATGCCCGGCCGGATGGGCATGTCGGGGTGCAGCACGCGGTACGCCACGTCGAGGTTCGCCCGGACGCAGTAGTACAGGAAGTACGGGACGTACAGCCCCATCCAGAACCACCGGCGCGGGTCGAGGGCCTTGTGCGGGTTGTCCGGGTAGATGTGGGCCAGCAGCGTCGCCACCAGGAACGCCAGCACGAGGCCCACGAAGACGTCGGCGGTCTCGGGCGGCCACTTCCACGTCAGCAACAGCCAGAGGATAAACGTAAACAGGATGCAGAGGAATTGCTTCATCGCCCCATCCCCTCCCGCGCGACCGCCGGCCCGGCGGCCGCCGGCCTGTCTTCAGAGACCCGGACCGAGAGGACCCGCACGGCCGGGTCGACCAGGCGGGCCCTGACCGTCGGGAAGATCACCAACGCCGTGGCCAGGCACAGCACCGCCAGGACGACGGTGGCCAGGCACATGCCCACGGGCGCCTCGCGGGCGCCACGGGCGGCTTCCGACGGGTCGCCCCCCAGGACGTACCGCTGCACCTTCGCGAAAGACAACAGCGTCAGGAACGAGACCACCACCGTGATCGCCGCCAGCGTGTAGTAACCGGCCAGCACCAGGGCCAGGATGATGATGAGTTTGCTCCAGAACCCGTTGAACGGCGGAACACCCGAGATCGAAAGGGCCGCCACCCGCAGGCAGGCGCCCGTCACGGGCATCCGCTTGCCGACGCCGCCCAGCATCTTCAGTTGCCTCGTGCCGGTTGCGTACTCGATCGAACCCGAGCAGAGGAACAGCAGCGACTTGAAGATGGCGTGGTTCGCCAAATGGAACAGCCCGCCGAAGATCGCCAGCCCCACCACGGCGTCCGAGACGCCGTTGGCCCGCATAACGGCCGCTGCGCCCAACGCCAGCACCACGTACCCCATCTGGCTGATGGAGTGGTACGCCAGGAGCCGCTTGAAATCCCACTGGCCGACGGCCATCAAGACGCCAACTACCATCGACGTGGCGCCGAGCCCGGCCAGGATGACGCCCATCGTCTGGTCCCCCCCGAAAACCGAGAACACCAGCCGCGCCAGCACGTACACGCCGCAGGCCTTGATGAGGACGCCCGAGAGCATGGCCGAGATGGGTGCCGGGGCCGACGGGTGCGCGTCGGGCAGCCACGCGTGGAACGGCACCATGGCCGCCTTCAGCCCGAACCCCATGAAGAACAGGGCCGCCACGACGTACATCGGCAGCGAGAGGCCCGCGCCGCCGGCCGTGCCCAGGACCTCGGCCACCTTCGCCCAGTTCAGGTGGCCCGTCACGTTGTACGTCAGGGCGATGCCGACGAGGATGAACGTGCTGGCGATGACGCCCAGCACCAGGTACTTGAGACTCGCCTCGAGTTCGTCGGCCTCGGTGCCGAACGCCACGAGGGCGTAACTGGCGATGCCGGCGATCTCCAGGAACACGAACATGTTAAAGAGGTCGCCGGAGACCACGACGCCGTTCATGCCCGTCAGCATCAGCAGAAAGAGGCCGTAGTACAGCCCCGGGCTGGTGTAGTGCTTCATGTAGTCCATGCTGAACACGAGGGCCAGCAGGCTGATGGCCGCAATGATGATCAGAATCAGCCGCGACAGCCCGTCGACAACCATGCTGATGCCAATGGGGAAACTCCACCCGCCCAGCCAGTACACGATCGTCTCGTCGGGCCGGCCCAGCAGCGAGATGGCGATCGCCAGGCCGGCGCACGCGATCGCAATCGGCAAGGCGGCTGCCGCGCGGTGCGACTTCGTCAACCGGCCCACAATGGGCATGAGGAAGCCGCCGGCTAACGGAAGCGCAACCAACAGCGGCACGAGGTGTTCCACGGCGTTAACCTTTCAGGTTCCGCATCCGTTCGGTGTCGAACGTCCCGTACTTTTCGTACAGGCGGATGGCGAGCGCCACCACCAGGGCCGTCACGCTCAGGCCGATGACGATGCTGGTCAGGACGAGGGCCTGCGGCAGCGGGTCGACCGAACTGGCCGCCAGCGCCCGCACGTTCTCGGGGCCGCCCACGAGAATGGGGGCCACCGGGGCCGCGCCGGCGCCGGCCGACCGGTACCCGATCAGGACCAGCAGCAGGTTGGCCGCGTAGTCCAGAATCATCAGGCCCACGATGACCTTGATGAGGTTGCGTTTCGCCACGATGGCATAGAGGCCCACCACCAGCAGGAGAAACGCAAACAGGTACGGCGCCATCGACAGCATCATTGGCCATCCCCTGGGCCGGGGCCCCTCGGGGCCCCCTGCCCTCTACCCGTGTGGAATCTCCATCTCGCGGCGTGTGCCGGTGCCCGTGCGCCGGAACATCGCCAGGGCCACAAACACGCCGAACAGGCCGGCGCCCACCTCGATGCCGACGGCCAGGCTCGAGATGCCCAGCGTCCCGGCCGAGGCCAGTTCGCCCACCTCGCCGCGGCCCAGGAAGTTCGTGAAGAACTTCCCGACCATGTACCCGCCCAGGCCCACGGCCAGGAACACGAGCGCCGCCAGCGACGTGGTGACGCGGGCCACATCGACCGAGAGGACCCGGCGTGAGAACTCCTCGCCGAAGGCCAGCACCACCAGCACCATCGACGCCGCCAGAATCACGCCGCCCGAGAACCCGCCGCCCGGCTCCACGTGCCCGTAAATGATGTCGTAGATGCCGAACAGGGCAATGAACCCCGCCACCAGGCGCGTCATGTTCTTAACGATCAGACTCATTCCCTGCATGACGCTCTCTCCCCACCTTCCGCAGGACCGCGTAGACGCCGAGGATGGCGACAAAGATGACCGTGGCCTCGCCCATCGTATCGTACGCCCGGTAATCGAGCAGAATGGCCATGACGTAGTTGGCGGCGTTGGGCGGCTCGGGCCCCTTGCGGCCATCGGGGACGGCCGCGGCCGCGTCGCCTTCCGGCGGCGGCGTCACGCCGTGTTCGAGATACGCGCCGCCGATGCTCCGGGGCTCGGTCTGGGTCGTGGCCAGTTCGGGTTGCCCGGCCGGGGCCATGATGGCCGCGTCGGCCCGCTCGTTCAGCAGCGGGTCGCCGAACGGCCGCAGCCGCAGCGGCTCGTCCTGGTCGGCCGTCAGCATGCAGAACACCACGGCCGCCATCACGCCTAGCGCCAGGAGCACCAGCCCCACGGACAGCGTGGCCCGGCTGGTCGCGTACGACTCGTCGCGCCGCGTGATGATGACGCGCACAAGGACCACAAGCACCAGAATCTCAACGACCACCTGCGTCAGCGCCAGGTCCGGGGCGCCCAGAAGCAGGAACACGAGGCTCGTGCCGAACCCCACCGCGCCCACGCAGATGACGCTCGAAAGGAGGTCGCGCGTCTCAACGGCGATCAGTGAGCCGATCAGCATGAAGCCGAGCAGCCCCAACAGCAGCAGGAGCACCGGGTCCATTACGTCCGCTCCTTCATAATCCGAGCACCAGCGCGACTACCAGCACCACGAGGCCGACGATGGTCCAACTCACGTACGTCGCTACCAGGCCCGTGTGCCAGCCGCGGAGCCGCTGGACCAGCACATCGCCGTACCGGCCGGCCAGCCGGTACACGTCGAACGCGCCGGCCGAGGCGTCGCGGAACAGCCACTCGAGCGACGGCAGACGCCGAATGGTCTCGTAGAACCCCGTCCCCGAGACGTGCCAGGTCTCGTCCGACGAGGCGTCCTCGCCACCCACAAAGTTCCCGACGATGCGGACGCGCATCGCCCGGCTGTACACGTAAATCAGGAGACCGATGACCACGCCCACGCCGAGGAGCGCCGAGGCCGTCGACGGCTGCCACAGGCCCTTGCCGTCCCTCAGACTCAGCGCCCAATCGGTCGTGTCGATCCCCATCGCATGGAAACCAACCGCGCCGGCCGCCGGCAGAATCAGCCGGTCCACCGCTAGGCCGCCCCAGATGCCCAGGAACACGCACGCCAGGGCCAGCACCACCATCGGGATCGCCATGGCGGGGCTCTCGCGCGACTCGTCCCCGGCCGGCACCGCCCGGCCCCGCGTGCCCAGGAAGACCGAGTGGACGACCTTGACGAAACTCGCGAGCGTCAGCGCCGACCCGAAGACCGCCACCACCAAGCACACCATCGCCAGGGGCGTGCCCGCGCCTAGGGCACCGCTGTAGACCAACCACTTCGACGCGAACCCGTTGAGCGGCGGCACGCCCGAGATCGAGAGGGCCGCAATGATGCAGCACACGAACGTGACGGGCAGCATCCGGGCCATGCCCCCAAGTCGATCGAGCTCCATCGTACCCGTGACGCGCTCAACTGACCCGGCGGTCAAGAACAACGTGCACTTGTAGATGGCGTGGTTGAGCATGTGGAACAAGCCGCCGCAGAACGCGATGGTCGCCACGCCCTCCTGGACCGCCGTCAGGCCGCCGGCTGCACGACCCGCCGCCAGCACCGACGCCGCCAGCCCCATTCCCATCACCATGTACCCGACCTGGCTGACGGCGTGGAACGCCAGCAGTCGCTTGAGGTTGTGCTGGATCATCGCCATCATCACGGCAAACAGGATCGTCGCCGCGCCGATGACCATCAGGACGGCCGCCAGCGCGGCCGAAATGGCGAAGACCTCGAACGTCAGGCGGGCCAGCAAGTAGATGCCTAGAAGTTTGTCGAGCGCCGCCGGCAGCAGCGCGAAAACGGGCGCTGGCGCGTCCTCGCTGGCCGCCGGAATCCACGTGTGCAAGGGCATCGCCCCGGCCTTGGCCAGGGCCGCCGCCAGCATCAGCAGGTACGCCACCACCGTCAGGGCCGTGTCGGTCGGCTGGGCCTTCACGCCGCCAATCAGGAGCAGCGTGTTGACGCCTCCCTGGGCCTGGAACAGCAGCGCCACGCCCAGCAGCAGGCACACGTCGGCGAAGCCCAGCATACCCAGCGTCTTCATCGCGCCCGCGCGGCTCCCGGGCCCGCCCAGGCCAATCAGGAGGTACAGCAGGATCGTGGCCACCTCCCAGGCCACGATGAGCACCACGAACGTGTTGGCCAGGGCCGCTGCCACGACCGCCGCCACCGTCCAGAGCAGCCACGCGTGGAACACGGGGGCACGCGGGTGGTCGGCCATCGCACGCAGACTGTACAGCGTGACCAGGAAGGCGATGCCCGATGCCGCCAGGACGATGAGCGTCGAGAGCGCGTCGGCCCGGAACCGCAGGGCGAGCGTCAGCGGCCCCAGGTCGATCTGGCCTTCGGTCATGCCGACAGCCGGCGGCGACCGGAACATCGCAATCGCCTCCCACAGCGTCCAGACCATCGCCACCAGGGCGCCCACGCCCGTGATCCGGCCGAGGCTCCGTGGGCTCTGACGCCCGCCGAGAATCCACGCCGCGTAGACGAGGGTCCCGGCGACCAGCGGCACTGAGATGAGCCAGATGTAATCCATGCCCGGCTCCTACACTTCCTTGCGCAGGCGGCGCGTCCGTTCCTGGCTGATACGAACCATGTCGCTGAACGTATAGCGCGGCTTGCCCGTGTCGGCGTCGACGACGCGGGCCAACCGCTCGGTGCACGAGTAACACGGGTCGACCGACGCCAGGATGATGGTAACGTCGGCGATGTGCTGGCCGATGCACGAGGCCTTGAACGACGGGATGTTCACGTAACTAGGCGCCCGTATCTTGTGCCGCACAGGCCCCGGCCCGCCGTCGCTTCGCACGTAATGGAACGTCTCGCCCCGCGGCGCCTCGTAGTTGCCGCATCCCTCGCCCGGCGGAATGTGGTCGACGTCGACCGCAATCGGGCCATCCGGAATCTGGTCGACGCACCGCTCGATGATCTTCACGGCCTCGAAGCATTCCAGGCACCGGACGACGGCCTTGGCGAAGACGTCGCCGGCGTCCTGCGTAATGACGTTCCATTCCACAAGGTCGTAGGCCCCGTGCGGATGGTCGCGCCGCACGTCGATCGGCACGCCGCTGGCCCGGGCCGTCGGGCCCGTGACGCCCCAGCGCCGGGCATCCTCGTGCGAGAGGACGCCGACGCCCTTGAGCCGCGCGTGAAGCACCGGGTCATCCAGCACGGCCTTGGTGAGCATCTCCATGGGGGCCTTGATCGAATCGAGTGCCTTGCGGATCTCGGGGTACATGTCGGGCGAGACGTCGCGCCGCACGCCGCCGATGCGATTGTTGGCGTAATGGATGCGGCTGCCGGTCACCAGTTCCAGGATGTCCATGATGGGTTCGCGGTACTTCCAGGCCCACATCCAGACGGTGTTGTAGCCCAGGAAGTGGCCGGCCAGGCCGAGCCAGAGCATGTGGCTATGCAGACGCTCGAGTTCCGCGACGATGGTCCGCAGGTACTCGGCCCGGGGCGGGGCCTGGATGCCGGCGATGCCCTCGACCGCCCGGATATAGGCCCACGGATGGCTGGCCGAGCAGATGCCGCACACCCGTTCCACCAGGAAGGGCACTTGGTCCCACGTCAGGCGGCTCGAGAGTTCCTCGATGCCGCGGTGGTTGTAGGACGTGCGCATGTCCATATCGACGACCGTCTCGCCCTCGCAGTAGAGCTGGAAGAACTCCATCTCCTCCTGGAGGGGATGAAACGGCCCGACATTGATGAGCGTGCGCCCCAGGCCGGGCTTCTTCGGCGCCGAGAACTTCTGCCCCGTTACCTCCGGGTCGGCCGCCCCAGCCCACTGCTGGGTCTCGCGTTTGCCGTTCCCGTCGACCTTGGGCACCTTGAAACCCCGCCGCAGCGGATGCACACCTTCCGGCCAGTTGTCGGCCAGGATGAGGCGGCGCATGTCGGGGTGGCCACGGAATTCGGCCCCCAGAAGATCGTGCATCTCGCGCTCGATCCAGTTGCAGGCCGGCAGGTCCTGGCCCACCGAATCGATGGCCTGCGACGGACGGGCCGCCAGGGCCTTGATCGTGGCGATGTAGTGGTCGGCATCGAACGTCCAGTGGTACAGGATGTCGATGCCGTCGCGGACGTCAATGCCCGTGACGGTGGCCAGGCGCCCTCGGAGTTGCTCGAACATGACCCGCGACGCCTCGCGGACGCGGGCCGGGTCCACGCGGATCCAGCCCTGCGTCGGCCTCTCCTCGGTCACGTCGAGGACCATCCCGCCCAGGGCCGCCACGACCCTCGCCAGGATGGGGCTCTCGACGTCCTGCCCCGTCACGTTCTTCAGTTCAGACATCTGGCTGCCCCTGCCAACCACGACTGGCGTTTATCACCCGGGCACGGCGCCCGGGCGTGTCCTCCCCCACCTAGAGCGTGCTCAGGGCGGCGGCCGCGCCGGCGATCATCGCCTCCGGCTTCGGCGGACATCCCGGCACGTACGCGATGATGGCCCCGGGGTCGACCTCGCGAATGACCTCGTCCACCGGTCGGCTGAAGTGATACCCGTGCCGGAAGATGCCGCCCGTGCACGCGCACGACCCGATGCAGAAAACGACGCACGGCTTGGCGGTCTGCTTGTACAGTTCGGCCAGGCGCGGCTCGGCCTGGCGCGTGCAACACCCCGTGACGAGCAGCGCGTCGGCGTGCCGCGGGCTGCCCACCAGGACCATGCCCAGCCGCTCGACGTCGTAGCGCGGCGTCAGGAGTTCGAGGATCTCGATGTCGCAGTTGTTACACGCCCCCACGTTGACGTGGTACACCCACGGCGATTTCTTGAGCGCCCAGGTTCCCAGACCCATGCCCTTCCCCTTCTGCCGTCTCTCGCGTAGGCGACCTGCCCGTCGTGCGGCACATAACACTACGGCGCTGACTCCCTGCACGTGCCATGGCTTGCCTGCAAGCCGTGAGCCTCGGTTCCTCAGTATCCCAACCAAGCCACGGCCAGCGCCACGGCAGCCAGCGGCGCCAGGCCGAACCAGAACACCCGGACCGTCTGGTCGATCCGAATCCGCGGATTCGTGTTCCGGATGAGCACCACCAGCACGATGACGACCACGAACTTGCCCGCGAACGCCGCCCATGCCGCAGCCGATGCCGCGTCGCTCACGCCGCCCATGAACAGCGTGGCCAGGAAGATGGGCGACACCGCCAGCAGCAGCGTCCGCGTCAGCTTGATCATCGCCAGCGGCGGCCCCGAGTATTCCAGGTGGGCCCCGCCCATCAACTCGGTCTCGGCCTCCGGCAGGTCGAACGGCACCAGCGTCAGTTTGGCCTGGATGCAGACGAGCGCCACGATGGCCGCAATGACCCCGCTCGGACTGAACAGCACCCAGCCGTTCTGCTGCTGGAACGCGATCAGCGACCCCACCGAGAACGTCGGCCCGAAGGCGGCGTCGTGGCTCATCTTCACCACGGGCACCAGCACCGCCAGGACCAGCGGCAACTCGTATGACAGGAGCAACTTCATCTCGCGGCTCGCGCCGATCGCGGCGTGCGGCGACCCCGAGGCCAGCGCCCCGTAGATGGCCGCAATCGCCGGGATCGTCAGCACGTACAGCAACACGATGAGGTCGCCGACGAATCCCTCGCCGGGCCGGATGAGCGCGTGCCACAGGATGGCCGCCCCCAACGCCGCCGCCGAAAAACCGATCACCGGCGCCAACAGGAACCCGCGTCCCCGGGCCCGTTCGGGCATCAGCGTCTCTTTGCCCAGCAACTTGAGGATGTCGTACACCGGCTGGAAAAGCGGCGGCCCCACCCGGTACTGCACGCGGGCCGTCACCTTGCGGTCGACCCAACTGGACACCAGACCCACCGCCAGGGTCCCGGCCGCTGCCGCTAAGAAGACTCCGATCGCGCCCACGCTCGGCTACCTCCGCCTAATCGGATGGTCCCCGGCAATGCGCCCGCCGAGCACCGTCAGTCCTTCCGCTTCGATCTCGTCCATCGTGGCAAACCGAAGCGCGCCGGTCGGACACACGGCTACGCATCGCGGCGTCAGACCCCGGCCCAGCCGGTCTTCGCACAGGTCGCACTTGGCGATCTGGTGCCCGACCATCTCGAGGCTCAGGATGCCAAACGGGCAAGCCCGCGCGCACGACCCGCACCCGCGGCAACTGAAGATGCCCCGGGCCACCACGCCGCGCTCGTCTCGCTGCATCGCCTTGGCCGGACACACCTCGACGCACGCCGGGTCGCCGCACTGCCGGCACACGATGGGCAGCACCGCCGGGCCGATGTCGACGAAACTGACGCCCGTCATCCGCCCGTGCCCGTAGTAGCACGCCGCCATGCACGACTTGCACTCGATGCACCGGTCCAGGTCGAGCACGACCCGCTTCTCGACGGACGCGGCGGTTGTCGTTTCGGGCATCCTCGTCTCTCCACTACGCCTTTCGGACCGTCACGCAGACGGGGTCGCCGGGCCGCACGCCGTCCCAGGTCCACCCAAACACGTCGCGGACCTCGGCGAAGGCGGCGCTGACCCGGCCCTGTCCCGCCCGATGCGTCGCACTCGTCACGACCTCAACCTCCGCCGAGCCGCCCGGCCCCTCAA
Organism: Phycisphaerae bacterium; assembly: GCA_035528235.1. GTDB lineage: Bacteria > Planctomycetota > Phycisphaerae > FEN-1346 > FEN-1346 > DATKZB01. The sequence goes on along the minus strand of DATKZB010000081.1, from coordinate 14,335 downwards.
TGACAGCGCCCTCGGCGTCAGCCAGGCCCAGGGCCTCGGCGTCCGACTGGGCCATGACGAGGACCGGCCGATCCCTGACCGACTGCGGCCACGAAGCCAAGCGCGTCAGGCTGCCATCGTCGAAATCGACGGCGTCGGCAGCCAGCGCCAGCACTACACCCTTGCATTCTCCTGCTCGCCCACCTGTCCGGATGGGCATTTCGGGCGCCGCACAGGGGGCCGGGGACCCGGCTTGGACGCCGCCTGGGGAGCCGGCCATTTCGAGGACCTCGCGGACCGTCGAAACGCCGGCGGGCGGCGCCATAAGAGGTTCACACTCAACAAGGCGGTCGGGCCCGAGCAGCGCCCGGCCCGCCGTCTCGAACGGAAACGCCGCGGGTATGACGATCGACGCCCGCCGGCTCAGACGGTTCGGCATCGGACCGATGTACATCAGATTAGCGGCCGCGGGCGCCGCCCCCGCCCCCAGCGTCGAGGCGAGGTCCGCCCCGATCACCAGCAACGCGTCCAGCGGTTTCGAAAGGATCTCGACCGGGCACGTGCCGCCACAGGCCGCCGCCACACGCAGCGCCCCCCACGCCCCACCGCACGTCGTCAGCGGGCAGACCATCGCGCCCAGGGCCTCGGCCAGGACCGCCACCTCGGACGCCAGCGCCCGGGCGTCGACATACCCCAGGTCGGCCCCCACCACGATGGCCGGGTTCTTGGCTGCCGCCAGTTGCCCTTTCCACCGCGCGAGCGCGGCCGCGTCCGGCCCGAGCGCATCGGTTCGGCCAGTCGCGATCGCCGCCACCGCGCGGGCGGCCTCGCCCACGCCCAGCGCGGGCTCGTACAGCCCTGTCGCGAACTTGGCCGTCGCGGTCGCCGGGTCGCCGATCAGCAGCCGCGGCATCCGCGGGTGCTTCCGCTTGGCCTTGAAGGTCCAGTGCGCCGCCACGGGATGCGTGGCGTAGATGTTGCCGATAACCAGGAGCGCGTCGGCATCGGCCAGGCTCTCGGGCCCGACGAACCGGCAACCGCTCTTGTCCAGGCCGTGCACCAGGCCGGCATCGCCCGGCGGCACGTAGACGGCCCAGCGTGCACCCACGTCGGCGGCCAAACGGCCCACCGTCGCCAACGTGTCCAGGTCGGTGTTGCCGTCGACGATGATGGCGCTCGACGCCCCGCCGCGAAGCGCCTCGGCCACCTGCCGGGCGGCAGCCGCCGTCTCGGCCGGCTCGCACGCGTCGGGCCCGCCGCAACAGGCGCCCAGCAGGCGCCCGGGATGGTCGAGCAACTCGACCAGCACGCTGCCCCGCCCGCACAGCCCCGCGTAGCCCGCATGGGGCACGTAGTCGGGCACGTAGTGGTCCGGCCCGGCGCTCGTGGCGCGGACCGGGCACCCGACGTTGCACAGCAGGCACCGCGCGTTGGTGGCCTCGGCGACCTGGGTCGAGCCCTCAGAAGACATTCGGGTAGTCCTTGACCTTGGCGTAACACATGTCGGGCCCGTCTTTGCACAGGTAGTGCGGCCCGACGTTGCAGCGCCCGCACTTGCCGACGCCGCAACTCATCCGCCGGTTCATCGACAGGTAGATATGCTCGGCATCGAAGCCCTTCTCGATGAGCGTGAACGTGACGAACCGCAGCATGATCTCCGGCCCGCACGTGAACGCGTACGCGTTGGGCACGTCGACCTCGGCCGGCAGGTTCTCCAGGATCGTGGTGACGACGCCCACGTGGCCGTCCCAGCCGGCCTGGGCGTTGTCGATGGTCGCCTCGAAGGTCACCTTGTCGCGCGCGGCCCACTGGGCGTACTGGCGGCGGAAGAGGAGTTCGGCCGATTCCCGCGCCCCGTTCTTGATGACGACCTTCCCGAGACGGTCGGTCATGGAGAACAGTTGATAGATAAGCGCCCGCAACGGGGCCAGCCCCACGCCGCCGCCCACGACGACGACGTCGCGGCCCTCGAGTTTCTCGACCGGGTACCCCTTGCCATAGGGCCCCCGCAAGGTGCAGATGTCGCCCTCGGCCATCCGGTGCAGCCGCTCCGTCACGCCGCCCGTCTTCAGCACGGTGACTTCCAGGTGCCCCGGCTCCAGCGGCGAACTGGACGGCGTGAACGGCGCCTCGCCCAGGCCCGGCACGCCCAGTTGGATGAACTGGCCGGCGCGGAACTCCAGGGGCTTCTCCAAATCGAAACAGAACGTCTTGATGGTAGGCGTCTCGTCGATCACCCGGCTGAGCCGGGCAACCTGCGGCGCATACGGATTGGCCTCAACGGCTCGTGTCACCGCTCAACTCCCTCAGAACCTCGCGGATATCGATCCCGCCGTAACACGCCTCGATGCATCGCCCGCAGCCCGTGCACCCGAGCATCCCGTACTGCTGCGGGCTGAACGCGTACTTGTGGAGCAGCCGGTTGGCGCACCGGTTCCGAAGGCTCGGCCGCGGGCTCGGCTTGGCCCCCGCCGGCCCGGCCATGCGCGAGTAGTCGCCCAGAATGCACGAGTCCCACGTGCGAACCCGCTCGAACTTTTCCCCGCCGCCCACCTGGTCGTACAGGTAGAAACAGTGGCACGTCGGGCAGATGAAGGTGCAGGCGGCGCACTCGACGCACCGCGTGGCCATCTCGCTCAGGTCCTTGGAATCCTGCTTCGCCAGCAGGGCCTCCTGGAGGTCGTCCGAGACCTTCAGGCCCTGGCTCTGGGCCTTGATCTGCTCGACGGACTCGGCCCGGGCTTCCCGGCGTTCCCGCAACTGGTCCTCGGTCGGCTCGGCGGCGGCATCCCCCAAACCGTCCACCAGTTCCTGCCCCGCCGCCGTTCCCACGTCCACCAGGTAGCCCGACGCCAGCGGCGTGATATTCAGGTCGAACCCGCTCTCCGCGAACGGCTGCCCCCCCACGGCCGTGCAGAAACAGTTCTCGTGCACCGCCACGCAATCGGCCGAGATCACGAGTTCATTCCGCCGCCGGACCTCGTAGAACGGGTCGGCGCAGACGCCCTCGCGAAAGACCTTGTCCAGGTAGGCGATGGCCACAAGGTCGCAGGCCCGCAGACCGACCAGCGCCCGTGGCTTGCCAACCGGCGCGGACTCGGCTTCGTCGACCCCACGATTTGTGTAGACCGCTACACGCTCGACAGCGGGCTGGAGGAAGGCCTTCGGGCTGGCGGCCGGGCGCGGTTCGCGCCAGGCCAAATCGGCATCCTGAATCTTCTCGATATGACTATACTCGGGGCTCCGCTCGCGGCGCACGGCCCCGTACACGTCGCGCCCCCCGATCGACCCCAGGAGGCGCAGCAGCGCAGCCTCACTCACAAAGCTTGTCTTCGACACCACGGGCTCCCTTGCCAGCACCGTCGTGCGATGGTGTCCGCAAAAGTCCAGAAGTGATGGACACCAGACTCAAAATGACGCGGGATTCTAGAGGCCGCGGCGCGAACGCGTCAACAGGAAAATCCATCTTCGATAAAAAACATCACGCCGCACGCCGCGCGAACGCGAGCGCGACGGCGCGCGCCAGTGTGGCGGCGTCGCATTGTGAAATATACGGCGCGGAACGCCTCGCGACCCCCACCGAACAACACCGCCGTCGCCCAGACCGAGCGATTCTTGCCACCGCCGCAACCACCCGCGCGCCGCGGGCGGGCGCACTGCGACCTCGCCGTCGATCCACTGGAGCGTGGGCGCGCCAGGGACCGCCAGTCCGTCCGCCCGGTCAAATGCTTGCAGGCTCGTCCGATGGCGCCCGCGCGAAACCATGGCCATCGTCTCGTCTGCCGCGGCGTCGGTCCTTGCCTGCAACACGACGATCCACCAGCTGCACGCCGCACCCGATGGCCATCGTGATCACCCCGCCCCTGTTTCAGCCGCCGCGGCGCCCAGCCACACCGCCGACGGGTGGGGCCCCGTGCGCAACGGTCTCCAGACGCGCCTCGCCGCCGAGACCGACGCCCACGCCGTCGGCCGGCCCGTGCAGCTGCGCGCCGAAATGCGGAACGTCGGCCAGGCGGCCCGCACGTACATCGACCGTCCATTCCAGGCCCAGGATCCCCTGCGCGTCCAAGGTCCCGACGGCCGGCCTGCGGCCTACATCGCCGGGCCGTGCCAGGTCATGGTTGAGCCGAAGTCCATCGCGCCGGGTGAGACGGTCGTGCTGTTCGAGGGGTACGACGCCGCCGGGACGACGTGGATGCTCCGCTCGTCCGGGGCCGACCAGCCGTTCGAGGTCCCCGCCAACGAAACGTTGGCCCTCCCCATCGGCCCGCCCCTGGTTGCCAAGGTCGACGTGCAGCAGCGGGAACGCACCGTGTCCATCGGTCTGGCCCTGGTCGGCCAGGGTGGCGAACAGTGGGCGCCCGGCGCGATGAAGGGTAAGGAGCGGAGGCCGCCACCGAAGTTGGAGATTGTCGACAAGGCCGGCAAGGTCCTCCAGGCCGGCGAGTTCGAGTATGGCTGAGGCGGCTCCTGCGGGTACTCGTGGCGAGTACCAGATGGCGTCAAAGGCAAGTTCGCCGTCCGCGTCCAGCCCGAACTTGGACCGTTCGACTGGAAACAGGAAGACGCCTGGAACGAACTCAAGTAGGAAACCCGTTGCTGGATGACCTTGGGGAGTCGCGACGCATCGCGGCTCCCCCGATTCTTCAGGCCGTGCCCGTCAGCGGGTCTTGGTCCAGGCGGGCTTGGTGTTCTTGGCGAACCACTCCAGGAGCAGTTTCTTGCGGTCGGTCGGCTCCTTCGTGGGTGCATCGTCGGCGCGGTCCTCGCCGTGCTCCACGCTCCAGCCGGACCATTCGCGGAAGGCGTGGTACGTCCAGTCCCACCCGTGCTTCTCAAAGATCTCGATGCAATCGCTGATATAGCGGCAGGCGCTTTGGTCCGGCGCCCAGCGGATGGCCGAGAACTCGCCCAGGTAGATGTGCACGCCGTAGGTCTTCTGGAACGCAATGGCCGGTCCCAGCGACGCCTCCAGGGCGGCCCGGTCCCACATCCTGCCGTCGATCTCGCCGGGGTACCGGACGGCCTTCTGCTTCAGGTCGAAGACGCCCTGGTGCGTGAAGGCAAAGGGATTATACATGTGCACGCTGTAGACGACGCCCGGCACGTCGATGGGCAGGAACTGTTTCAGGGCGTCGGGGCCGCCCCACGGGGCCGGCTCGACGATGAGGCACCGCCGCGGGTCGATCTTCCGGATCGCGCGGGCCGTCTTCTCGGCCAGTTCCTGCCAGTCGAGGGTGTCGTCGGCGGCCCCTTCCTCAAGCGGCTCGTTCAGCAGGTCGTAGCCCCAGATGCACCGGGCGTCCTTGTACCGGCGGGCGATCTGCTCCCAGATTTCGACGAAACGGTCCTGCATGCGGCGGCTCGTGAACAGGCTCCGGGGCGGCTCGGCCCAGTGACCGGGACCCGTGTGGAGGTCCACGACGACCACGAGGCCCACCTCCTCGCACACGGGTATCGCGGCATCGAGTTTCTTGAGTTCCGCCTCCAGCCGCCGGTCGTACTCCTTGAGGTCGGCCGTGTCGAAGCCGGGCTTGAAGCCGAACAGTTGCCAGCGGATGCAGTTGGCCCCCCACTCTCTGCCGAAGGTCCGCAGGTCGTCGGCCGTTGCGTTCGGGCTGACCATGGCGCCGCGCAGGCGCGGCAGGTCATGCCCCTTGTACACGGGGCCGGGGCGGCGCGGTTTGGGCGTCACGGGCCCGCGGCGGACGGACACCTTGACGCTATCGAACCAGACCTTGCCCGTCACGCGTTCCAGGCCCAGGACGAGCGACATCGCCCTGGCGTCCTCGGGCACGCGAGCCAGCCAGACGACGGGCCGCCAGTCGAAGGACCCGACGCCGATGGTGGCCTGTGGCCACGTCTTGCCACTCTCGGCGTCGATCGGCGCCATGAACTTGATGCCGTTCCAGGCGTTCGGCCTGTCCGAGACATTCTCGGCCTTGACCATGGCCGACAGGAGGACCTTGCATCCGCGGAGGCGCTTGGCCGGAAGGACGATTGAGACGTTGGCCCCGCTCGATGCGTCGGCCGACTCGATGCACAGGGCCCGGCCGCCCCCGCAGCCGGCGCCGAGTTTCGGCGTGCCCATGCGGCCGGGCCAAGCCGCCAGGGCGTCGGTGGCCTCGAAGTCGACCTCGAGAATAACGTCGCCCGCCTTCGCGACCGGCGTCTCTTCGCACCATGCCGCGCTCGGCCACACGGCAGCAGCCAGCACCCACACGCAGATGGTCCGCACGCCAGGCCCTCCTCACAAGTGCGATGGACTAAGGCGTTCTAAGATTGCGTATTCACACCACAGATCGTGCGCGGTGGGTCCCCGCACCCACCGCGTCTACGGCCACCGGCATTCCTTCGCGGCGGGTGCTGGGACCCGCCGCGCAAACACGCAATCTTGAACTGCTCTAAGCGGTCCGACAAGAGTCCTGCGCGGTCGGACCTCACACATGGTCACCCTTCGGGCTGACCATGCCACCCGTCACCCGTCGAGGTTACCCGCCGTGGGGAGGTGAATCAAATGGAATGCAGCGCGGCCCTCAGCCGGCCTGGGCCATGGCGGCGCGGACCGTGTTGCGAAGGAGCATGGCGACGGTGACGGGTCCCACGCCGCCGGGGACGGGCGTGATGGCACCGGCCACCTGGACGGCCGAGTCGAAGTCGACGTCGCCGACGGTCTTCATCTTCTTCTTGCCCTTCTCGTTGAGGACGGGCTGGCCCTTGTCGTCGAGCACCGGCACGCGGTTGATGCCGACGTCGATGACGGTGGCGCCCGGCTTGATGTGTTCGCCCCGCACCAGGCCGGCCTTGCCGGCGGCGACGACGAGGATCTCGGCCTTCATGGTGTGGGCCTTGAGGTCGCGGGTGCCGATGTGGCAGCAGGTGCAGGTGCCCAGGTCGTTCACGATGAGGCAGACGACGGGTTTGCCGACGATGGGCGAGTGTCCGACAACGACGCACTCGGCCCCTTTGATTTCGCATCCAGCGAACTTGATGAGTTCGTACGCGGCGGCGGCCGTGCAGGGGATGAGTTCGGCCCCCTCGTAGAAGAGGAGCCGGCCAAGGTTGCCCGCCGTGATGCCCTCGACGTCCTTGGCAGCCGGGATGCGTTCGGCCATGTCGCGGGCGTTCACGCCCTCGGGCAGCGGCATCTGGAGCAGGATGCCGTTGACGGCCGGGTCGGCGCCCAGCGCGTCGATCTTGGCCGCGAGGGCGGCGCCGGTCGTGTCGGCGGGCATCTCGACGAGATCGTACGCGATACCGGCCTCCTCGCACGACTTGGCCTGGCTTCGGGTGTAGACGACGGCGCCGGGGTTCGCGCCCACGAGGATACTGGCGAGTTTGGGGGGCGAGCCGGTCTTGGCCTGGATGGCCTCGATGTCCTTGGCCAGTCGGGCCCGTATCTGGTCCGCGAGGACCTTGCCATCGATGAGTTTGGCTGGCACGTTCTTCTCCTTGGCTACGCGGGTCACGTTTGGTGTCGGCGCCGGCGGGCGTTACGGTTTCAGGCCGGCGGCGGCGAGGATATCGGGCACGAGGTCGTCCCAGCCCAGCGTCATCAGGTGGGCGCCCTGGCACATGGGGCGCATCTGGCGGACGAGTTCGCCGGCGATCTCGGCCGAGACCTTCTTGCGGTCTTCCTTGGGGGCGTCGGCCATCCGCTGGATGATGGCGTCCGGCACCTGGACGCCCGGCACGCCGCGGTTCATGTACTTGGCCATGCCGGCCGACTTCAGGGCCACGATGCCCACCAGCACCGGCACCCGGACGTGGGCGATCCGCTTCATGAACGCCTCGAACGTGGCCGGGTCGTAGACGGCCTGCGTCTGGACGAACTGGGCCCCCGCCGCCACCTTCTTCTCGAGTTTGATGACCTGGGCCTCGGGGTCCGGGCCGCACGGCGTCGTGCAGCAGCCCTTGAAGAACGTCGGGGCGCCGTCGAGTTGGTTCGGGTTCCCCTTCATGTCGAGGCCCATGTCGGTGCCGGCCTCCAGTCCCGACATGGCCCGCAACAGGCCCACCGAGTCGACGTCGTAGACGGGCTTGGCGTCCTTGTGATCGCCCATCACGACATGGTCGCCGGTCAGCGCGAGGACGTTCTCGATGCCCAGGACGGCGGCGCTCAGGAGGTCGCTCTGGAGGGCCAGGCGGTTGCGGTCGCGGCAGACCATCTGGAAGACCGGCTCGATGCCGCGATCGACAAGCATCTTGGAGACGGCCAATGACCCGACGCGCATGACGGCCGTCTGGATATCCGTCACGTTGACGGCCACGACGTTGCCCTTGAGATACTGCTCGGCCTCGTGGAGGACGGGCCCCACGTTGACGCCCTTGGGCGGTCCGATCTCGCCCGTGACGACGAAGTCACCGGCCTGGAGTCGCTGCTGGAGTTGGCTCATGGTACGCTCCCCATCACGGTTCGACGGCCTGGGGCTGGTCGGCCTCTTCCGCTTCGGCCACTTCGAGGGCCCAGCGGATGGTCCGGCGGCGGGCGTCGGCAATCTCGCGTTTGCGGTAATCCCTGGGGGCCTGCGGCCGGCGCATGTCGTCGAGGCGGCCGAGGGCCCTCAGGCGCTCGTAGATGAGGTGCCAGCCGCACCGCCGCTCGGGCGAAACCTCGCACGAGCCGTCGTCGCCCGTGCCGCCGCACTGGCCGTTCATCAGGCTCTTGGCGCACAGCGTGACGGGGCACAGCCCGCCGGTGTGGGCCAGGACGCATTCGCCGCATTCGGCGCACCGTTCCTCCGACGGCCAGAGGCCTTGGTAATCACCCATGCAAATCGTATTCATGGCGGGGACGGCCCGGCGTCCGACCATGTTGCCGACCGCCTGGACGCCCACGCCGCAGGAGCCCACCAGGATGGCGTCGGCGGCCGCCAGTTTCTCGACCATGCGGCCCAGCCGGATACCGACGAGAGCCTTGTTGCAGATCATGTCGATGAGGGCCGAGCCCGTGACCGCCTTGCCCGCCCCGGTGACGAGGGCGGTCATGTCGTTGACCCACGGCTGGCCGCCGGTCTCGCACCCGATGGGGCAACCTTGGCAACCGAGGATGAAGACCTTGCCGGCGCCGTCGAGCGATTCGGCGATTTCGTCGTTCGGCTTGCGCTCTGTCGCGTTCATGATCGAACTCCTGTTGCCCTACGGCGATACATGCGGGCCGGGGCCGGGAAGATCGCCGGCCGCTTCCGCGGCCGGCTCGAAGGCCGGCTCGAAGGTGGGCGCGAGGGCGCAGGCGTGCGCGAGAACGTCATCAACCAGCCCCTCGACGGCACCGGCCACGATGGGCGAAAGACCTTGCCCCCAATCGACCACGCCCGGCTCGACGCCCAGGACCGTCACGTCGGAGAACACGCGTCCGGCCAGCGCCTCCAGACGCAGGGCCGGCACGACGCTGAGTTCGTGCAGCGACACCATGGCCGGCACCGGCGCGGCGTCGAGGTTCAACACGTCGAGGCGCAGGCGATGGACCTCGCCGGGTCGCCCTCCCGCCCGGACGGCGTCGATGACGATGAGCGGGTCGGCCGGCTCGAGCATGCCCAGCACGTCCGAGAAGGCCAGTCCCGCGTCGTACAGGCACACGCCCGCGGGCGTGCCGCGCGCTTCCAGGCGTGCCACCACCGCCGGGCCGACGCCGTCGTCGCCCATCAGCAGGTTGCCGACACCGACGATGTTGACGCGTCGCTCAGACAATCCGATGCACTCCTCGCACGTCGCCCCCGGCGGTCATCACGTGGACCGCGCAGGCCAGGCACGGGTCGAACGACCGGATGATCCGCACGATCTCGAACGGGTTGTCGGGGTCCTTGATGCGGGTGCCCTGGATGGCCTGCTCGATGGGCCCCGGCGTGCCGCCGGCGTCGCGGGGGCTGCCGTTCCAGGTGGTCGGCACGACGAGTTGATAGCGGTCGATGACCTTGCCCTTGATCTCGACCCAGTGGCCAAGCGCCCCGCGTGGGGCACCCGTCAGGCCCGCGCCCTCGCCCTCTTCGGGCATCTTCAGAGGCACGGCGACCGGCTGGCCGGGCTTCAGTTGCCGCAGCCAGTCGGACATGGCACGGGCCACGATGCGACACTCCAGTGCCCGTGCCAGGTGGCGTCCGAGGACGCTCGGCAACACCTCCGGCCCGGCCTTGGCGGTCGCCAGCGCGGCCGCGATCTCGGGCTTGAACACCTTGTCGTCCGCCAGGTACGCCACCATGCCGCGCGCCAGCGGACCCACCTCGGTCGGGGCCCCGCCGTACCGGGGGGCCTTGATCCAACTGTACGCCCCGTCCTTGTCGGGCTCGGGAATGGTCTGGCCCTGGGCGGGCGGCGCGGCACACTCCGGCGCATAGCGCGAGTGGGCCACGTCTTCGGCGATGGCGCCGGTGTCGAGGGCGGCGAGTTTCCCCTTGGCGTCAACCATGCCCGAGGGCAACAGCCGCCGGCCGGAGGCCTTCGCTTCGAGCGGAAACACGCCGTACGCCAGGAACCGCTTGCAGCCGGCGCCGATGGCAAAGTAGTCGGGATAGGCCCCGGCCACCGTGAAGATGGTCGGAATATACACGTCCTCGACAAAGGCCTGCACCTCGGCCAGTTTGCCCAGGAAGGTGGCGATCTTGTCGGCCGTGACGTCGCTCGTGACGCCGCCCGGCACAACGGCGATGTTGTGGGGCATCTTGCCGCCGAAGATGCAGAGCATCTCGTGGCAGGTCCGGCGGACGTGCAGGGCCTTGAGGTACCCGCGCACCAGGTCGATATTGGTGGCCCGGTCGCACCGGTAATCGCCCTCGTACCGCGGGACGAAGGGCCCCAGGACGCCGCGCTCGAGAAAGGCCCGGACGGCCTTCAGTTCGCTGTCGCCGCCCGTGTAGTCGGCCACGGCGGTGACGTCCACGTAATCGAGGGCCGCCAGGGCGAAGAAGTGGAGGATGTGCGACTGAAGGTAATTGGAGCCCAGGATGAGGTTACGGACGATGCGGCCGTTGTCGGGAACCGCGTCGGCCACGCCCAGGGCCTGGTCCAGGCCCAGCGCCGAGGCGGTGCCGTGGGCCGTGGGGCACACGCCGCAGACGCGCTGCGTCAGCCGGACGGCGTCGAGGGGGTGTCGGCCCCGCAGGATGATCTCGAAGCCGCGGAACAGCGTGCCGCAGCATCGGGCCTCCTTCACCTCGCCGCCGTCGACGACGGCCTCGACCTTCATGTGACCCTCGATCCGCGTCACCGGGTCGATGGTGATCGTGGTGCGGCCCTTCTTCTTCGTCGTCGCGGGCATCGGGCGCGCCTCCGTCGTCAGGCGTTCGCGTCGGCGGGGGTCTCCGGCTGAAGCAACCGGAACCGCCCCAGCCGCTCCTCGTCAATCTTGGCGTACAGCGGACTCAACCGGTCCGGGAAGTCGGGCTCCACGCACCCGTGACACGGGCTGCCGGCGCCGACGCACCAGTTCGTGCCGGTGTTCCACATGCGCGTGGGGCAGTCGGCGAACGTCACGGGGCCCTTGCACCCGAGTTCGTACAGGCACCCGGGCTGGCCGAAGGCGCGGGCGAACCGGCCGGCGTCGAAGTCGGCCCGACGCGGGCACGTCTCGTGGATGCACTTGCCGTAAAACATCGTGGGCCGCGAGAGATCGTCCAGCGACCGCGCCACGGCCTCCAGACCGTACATCGCCACGGCCACGAGCGTGCCGACGAGCCAGTCGGGGTGCGGCGGGCAGCCCGGAATGTTGACGACCGTGGCGGCGATGCCCTCCTGCTTCAGGAACTCGGCCATCGACAGGGCGCCGGTCGGATTAGGCGCCCCCGCCGGGATGCCGCCGAACGATGCGCAGGTGCCCATGGCGACGACGGCGGCGGCGTTCCGCGCCAGGTCGGCCGCCGTCTCGCTGATGGGGACCTCGCGATGCCCGTCCTCGCCCAGCGTGGCGAACATCCCATCGCCCGTCTGGATCGACCCTTCGAAGACCAGGAAGTACCCGCCCTTGTCCTTGACGCGCGTGTCCTTGAGGACCTCGATCACCTGGCCCCCCTGCCCGGCCATGACGGTCGCCAGAAACCGCAGCGACAGGTGCTTGCCGGGCACCAGTTCCCTCAGCAGCAGCGGCCCGGCAGTGGGCGAGAACGAATTCAGAAGCGACACCGCGCACCCGGTGCATGCCGCGCCCTGCAGCCATACAACGGGTATCTCGACGATCTCAGGCATGGCGCGTTCCTTGTGCTGGTGTACGACGCCGACGGCCCCGCGCGGCCGGAGGCCAACATCTTCTTGCGCGGCGGCCTTCCTAGGCCGCCGCGCGGGACGGCCCTGCGCCAAGGCGCGGTGGCCTCGGAAGGCCACCGCGCGGCTCCCAAGGGCCCACGCGAAGTTGACAATGTGCCATTAGAACAGTCCGACGACCTGGCCGTCGGGCCCGATGTCCACCTTCTCGCCGGCCGGAACGGTCGGCAGCCCCGGCATGGTCCGCATCGCCCCGCACAGCGGGTACAGGAACCCGGCGCCGACCGAGGCCCGGACGTCGCGGACCGGGAAAACGTACCCTTCGGGTCGGCCCTTGACGGCCCCGTCGTGCGAGATGCTGAGGTGGGTCTTGGCCATGCACAGGGGCAGTTTGTCGTAACCGAATTTCGTGAACCGCTCGATGGCCTGCTCGGCGGCCTTCTCGTATGCCACGCTGCCGGCGCCGTACATCTTCGTGGCGATGGTCTCGATCTTCTCCTTGATCGAGAGGTCCAGGTCGTAGAGGAACTTGAACTTCTTGGGGGCCTGGCAGGCCTCGACGACGGCCTCGGCCACCTCGGTCCCGCCCTTGCCGCCCTCGGCCCAGACGTTCGAGTAGGCCACCCAGCCGGCGCCGGCGGCCTTGGCCTTCCGGGCAACGACCGCCAGTTCCGAATCGAAGTCGGCGGTAAACCGGTTGACGACCACGACGACGGGCACGCCGAACAGGCGGGCGTTCTCGACGTGCTTTTCGAGGTTGCAGCACCCCTCGGCCACGACGTCGGGATCCTCTTTCAGCAGGGCCGGATCCAGCGGCTTGCCGGCCACCACCCTGAACTTGCCGCTGTGCATCTTGAGGGCCCGGACGGTGGCCACCAGGACGACGCAGTCGGGCACCAGGCCCGACTGGCGGCACTTGATGTTCATGAACTTTTCCATGCCGATGTCGGCCCCGAAACCCGACTCGGTCACGACGTAGTCGGCCAGTTTCGTCGCGATCATGTCGGCCAGGATCGACGAGTTGCCGTGCGCGATGTTGGCGAACGGACCGGCGTGGACGAAGCACGGCGTGTGCTCCAGCGTCTGCATCAGGGTCGGCTTGATGGCGTCCCTCATGAGGACGGTCATGGCGCCGGCCACCTTCAGGTCTTCGCACGTCACGGGCGTCCCGTCGCGCCGGTACGCGACGATCATGCGGGCGAACCGCTCGCGGATGTCCTGAAGGCCCGTCGTCAGGCCCAGGATGGCCATGACCTCGCTGGCCACGGTGATGTCGAACCCCGTGCGGCGGACGATGCCCGAGCCCAGGCCCGTGACGACGTCGTCGAGGGCCCAGCGGTCGCTGATGTCGACGACGCGCCGGAGGCTGGGGGCGTAAGGGTCGATGTCCAGCGGGTTACCGTGGTAGATCGAGTTGTCGACGAACGCGCAGGCGAGGTTGTTGGCGAGGCCGACGGCGTGGATGTCGCCCGTCAGGTGGAGGTTGAAGTCCTCCATGGGCACGACCTGGCTGTATCCGCCGCCCGCGGCGCCGCCCTTGATGCCGAAGACGGGCCCCAGGCTGGGTTGGCGGATGCACGTGCAGACGTTCTTGCCGATGGCGGCCAGGCCCATCGAGAGGCCGATGGTGGTGACGGTCTTGCCCTCGCCCAGGGGCGTGGGCGTAATGGCCGTCACATCAATATACTTACCTCTCGGGCGGGAGCCCATGCGGTCCAGGATCGCCAGGTCCACCTTGGCCTTGTAGTTACCGTAGAGTTCGAGTTCGTCTTCCCGGACACCCAGCGCCTCGGCGACCTCGCGGATGGGTTTCAGTTGGGCGCGCTGCGCAATCTCCAGGTCTGTCAGCATGCGGACGGTCCTCCCGGAACATAGTGTGACCGAATGCCAGAGTCGCACCTGCCGCGCCCTTGCTCACGGCAAATCCTCCAGCAGCAACAAACGCAAATGAACCGACACTGTAGGAGGGCGCGCCGGGGGGCGTCAAGGACATTTCGAAAACGTTCCGACCTCCCCGCGGCTTGAGCCATTTGCGGTGTTTGCAAGTCTTGGGTTGGCAGGTGGATAGGGGGATTTGAAAAACGTTTTTACCCCAGGTCGTCGCGGCTGGCGGGGCGTGGGGCGGTGTGGGGGTGGCGGCGGAGCGAAATTGACCCCAAAAAAA
>DATKZB010000080.1:0-3582 GCA_035528235.1 Phycisphaerae bacterium | reverse complement strand
CCCTCGCCATGGCGGTAGTAGGGCTGTGTACGCGGAAAGAGCCGGTCGAGGTCGGCCAGCATGTCATGCACCACGTCGGGGTCGGCGTTCTCGTTGATCGTGATGCCGGCGGTGGTGTGCGGCACAAAGACGACGGCCAGGCCGTCGGCGATGCCTTCCTTGGCAATCGCCTCGGCCACCTGGGCCGTGATGTCGACCATCTGGACGCGCGACGACGTCTTGACGCTGAAGGTTTGCACGCCAGGCCTCCTTGCTGCCTTATGGGACGGGTGCGGCGGGAAACGCTCACGGCCCGACGCATTCTAGGCGTGCCCCCGGACCGCCTCAAGCAAAAAGGTTGACTTTGCCACGGCGGGGGACGAACTTACTGCGCGCCGGGTGCTACCGGCGGCTCGTCCGCGAGTGCACTAAGGTGGGTGGCATGGTCATCCCGAAGGGTGACCATGTGTCAAGCCTCGGGTGCCACTGGCGGCTTGTCCGCCAGTGCAGGCGCGGGAGCGTCACCGAAAGGCCAGGCATGCCAAGCATTCTCGACCGGATTCTGGCCGTCAAACGCCGCGAGGTGACCGACCTGGCGCCCCGCGTCACCGACCTGAAGGCCGCGGCCGCCCAGGCTCCGCCCGCGCGGGGCCTGGCGACGGCGCTGCGGCGGCCCCACGGCGCCGCCATCCGCGTCATGGCCGAGGTCAAACACCGCTCCCCGTCGGCCGGCGTCATCTGCGACCCGTTCGTGCCGGCCGACATCGCCCGGGCGTACGAGCAGGGCGGGGCCGACGCCGTCAGTTGCCTGACCGACGCCGAGTTCTTCGGCGGGTCCATCGACCACCTGCGCGAGGTCCGCGCCGCCGTCGGCCTGCCGGTGCTGCGGAAGGATTTTCTTATCGCGCCCGTGCAGGTCTACGAGGCCCGGGCCGCGGGGGCCGATGGCGTCCTGCTCATCGCCGAGGCGCTCGATGCCGCCGCAATGCGGGACCTCGCGGCCCTGGCCGCCGACCTCGGGATGGACGTGCTGGCCGAGGCCCATTCCGAGGCGATGCTCGAGAAGGCCGTTGCGTGCGGCGCGCCGCTGGTGGGCATCAACAACCGCGACCTGGCGACGTTTGCGGTCGACCTGGCGACGACCGAGCGCCTGGCCGCCCGCGTTTGCGCCGCCGGACGCGTCCTCGTGGCCGAGAGCGGCATCCGCACGGCCGCCGACGTGTCCCGCCTCCTGGCCTGCGGCTGCGACGCCATCCTCGTCGGCGAGGGCCTCCTGAAAGCCGGTATGGACGTAGGCCGCGGCGCGCCGCGGCCCAGATTGTCGACAGTCGCAATGGTGGCCGCCAAACTAGCCGAATTCGGGGGAGCCACGTAGGCCGCGGCGAGCCGCGGCAAACTACGATAGCGCAATCATGCGACGTTACATCCGAAACTATGTGCCGGGCGGAACGTTTTTCTTCACCGTGGTGACGTATGCCCGACGCCCGATCCCTAAGGACTGCCATAGGCCGGCGATGTCTGCGCGGTTCCGTTCAGGCCGTCATGGCTGCGTGGCCTTGGCAAGTGGTGGCTGTGGTTCTCTTGCCGGATCACTTCCACACGGTCTGGACGCTGCCGCCCGGTGATACGGGTTACTCGTTGCGGATGCAGAAACTCAAAGAGGGGTTTACCAAAGCGTTCCTGGCTTCGGGCGGATGCGAAGTGGCTCCCTCCGCGGCGGAGAGAAAGTGCTGCAGACGCGGGGTCTGGCAACCGCGATTCTGGGAACACACCGTGCGCGACGAGGCTGACCTGAAACGGTGTGTGGACTATGTCCACTGGAACCCCGTCAAGCACGGTCTCGTTCAGCGGGTTGTGGATTATCCGTGGTCGTCGTTCAACCGGTACATGAAGTTGGGGGAGTACTCGTCGGATTGGGGCAATTGCGACCCGTGCCCTGGTCTTGAGATGCCCGAATAGCCGCGGCACGCCGCGGCCTACATGGCTCCGGCAACCCGGCCTCGGCGATGGCCGTTTCGAGGGCGCAGAGGTATTTCAGGTCGTCGATGCCTTCGCGGCTGCGCTCGTAATCCAGCGTCGGCCAGATGCGCTGGCCGTCGAGCCGCACGACGGACCCCTTGCGGTTGTCCTCCAGGCAGTAATACCACTCCACCTTGCCGCGCACCCCGTAACGGGCCATCTTCCAGAAGAAGAAGCCGAACGGGAACCGGCCCGAGCCCGTGTTGACGAACCAGGGGATGGCCCCGGTCTTCTCCTTAAGTTCCTGGAGGAAGGCCCGGTTGACCAGCCGCCGGCCCTCGTTGTGCCGGTCGATGCCGTCCCACCCGTTGTTGAACGTGGCCACGTTCAGGTAGGGCGACATGGCCATGACTTCTTTGTACCCGTTCATGTCGCTGGTGGTGGGGATCTCGGGCAGTTCTTCCCACGTGAGGCGCGCGACGGCCCCCGCGTACTCGACCCCCTTGACGCCCTTGTTGGTGAACTCGTCGCCGATGGAAAAGAGGACCGGAATGGGGTGCTTTTGCGTCTCGGCGTCCATCTTCCGCATGACCTCGATGTACTTCTGCTGGAACCGCATCGAGTCGGCCGTGCCGTAACCCGTGAGGCCGGTCAGCGTCAGGCCCATGGGCGCGGCAAAGTAGACGGGTTGCCGGTAACCGGCCTTCAAGTACGCCTGGATGAAGGCGCCGAGTTCGCTCGTGTCGTCGTCGTCGATGGGCAGGTGGAACGCATAGAGCGGGGCCACGACCGTCATGCCGTGCTCGCGCATGTCGGCCAGGTGGGCGGCCAGGGCCGCGGCATCCTTGGGGCTCGAGTAATTGTAGCCGAGGGCGTAGGGCGGGTCGGCCAGGCGGATGGGCAGGACCTCGAGTTCGACCTCCATCGCCGCCACGGCCTTCGAATCGCTCGTCACGGTGACCTTGCCGGTGTACGTGCCGGGCCGGGCGTCGTCGGGCACGCGGACGGTGACCCAGAAGAGTTCTTTGCTCCAGGCGGCCATGTTCCATGTGTGGCCGAGGTCCATCAGGATGTCGCCGCCGGGGCCGTGATACCCTTCGACCGACTGGACGCGGAGGTTGGCGGCCGGGATGGTGCCGGCGGGGCCTTTGAGGTCGCTGGCGGTAATCATGACGTTCGTCAGGCGCTCCTTCGGCCGCAGGGCGAAACTCACCGGCTCGTACTCGCCCGGCGACGCAAAGGTCCGGGCGGTGCGGGTGGCCTGGCCGCCCATCGTTTCGGTCGAACCATTCGTCGCCCTCCTGCTGGGCACGGGACCCGGGACCGTGGACCGAGCATGTTCGGCTCGATGGCCGAGTGTGTGATGGGGTCCCCTCCCGGGTCCCCATGCCGGGTGATGCCACGGGTATGATGCCCTGCGGGCACGCCGAATGCAAGCACACGCAGGCCGCCAGAATGTAGGCCGCGGCGCGCCGCGGCGACACGCCAGGTTTGCGCGGCGGGTGCCCGCCCGAGGCGGGCAGGCACCGGTTTGCGGCGCGTCGAGGTGCCGACGGTCATACCGGCAAGCCGCGGCGCGCCGCGGCCTACAGCGTGCGCACGGGGTGGGGGGGACGTGGCGATGTCTTGCACAACGCCCTGGAT
>DATKZB010000079.1:0-5209 GCA_035528235.1 Phycisphaerae bacterium | reverse complement strand
GTCGAGCGCCGTCTCGGTCTGAATCGGGTCGAACAGCCGGAGGTCGTCGCCCTCGGCCTTCAGGTTGAACCCCAGCCAGATGCCCGGCTCCGCGCCGGGGTTCGTGTCGGCGTAGACGGTCAGGTACCCGCCAGCCGCAATCGTGGTGCCGGGGGCGAAGGTGAACTTGCGGGGGAGGTCGACGTTGTCGGTCAGGCTGTAGCCGCCCAGGTCGAGGGCGGGCGAGCCGGGGGCCGCATCGTAGTACAGTTCGACGGCGTCGGGATACACGCCTCCGGCCAGCAGGGCCGTGGCGTTGCTCGCCATGATCTCGCTGAGGTGCAACTGGCTCCAGCCGGGATCGACGGTCCAGGAGCGGGAGGCCGTGGCATCGGCCTCGTCCTGCCAGAAGCCGGCGGAGTTCTTCGTGGCGACGTACACGGTGTACTCGCCCGCCGCGAGGCCGCTCAGGGCGATGGGCGGGACGGCCGGCGCCGGCAGCGGCTTCCAGGCGACGATGGTGCCCGAGGCGGGGCTCGATACGCCCTCGCCCAGCGTGTACTGGAACGTGTTGGCCGTCACGTTGAAGATGGTGAACGGTCCCATGTACCCGCGCTGGCTGGTCGAGACGCCCTCGATGACGATGATGTCGCCGTTGGCATAGCCGTGTCCGGCCACGGTGGCCGTGGCCACGCCGCCGGCGCTGGTGAGCGAGGAGACGGGGAGTTTCGTGACGGACCAGTCGACGGGCGTCTCGTCGCTCCAGTCGCCCACCCAGGCGCCGTCGCGCATGAGACGGTACTTGTAACCGTAGATGTCGGGCCCGCCGACGGTCAGCGTGGCGGTATCGCTCCAGGTCGTGCCGTAGGGTTCGCCGGCGATGGTGGCCAGGTAGCCCGGCAGGGCGCCCGCGTCGACACCGTTCGGCCCGGCGCCGATGGCCGGCGACCCGGGCCGCAGGCGGAAGTCGTTCCAGACGTCGGCGATGTTCGTCGTGTTCCAGAGGCGCGGGGCCTCGAGGATGTTGCCGACGCCGGGGATAGTCTCGCCGACCAGGTCCACGTCGTAGATGACGTTGTTGTTGGCCACCACGTAGGTGGTGGTGCCCATGCCGTCGATATCTCCCCAGAGGCGGGACACGTCGTAGATGACGTTGCCTTCGAGGATGGCGCCGGCGCCGGGCCACTGGCCGCTACG
This sequence comes from Phycisphaerae bacterium, assembly GCA_035528235.1. Taxonomy (GTDB): domain Bacteria; phylum Planctomycetota; class Phycisphaerae; order FEN-1346; family FEN-1346; genus DATKZB01. The sequence goes on along the minus strand of DATKZB010000079.1, from coordinate 4,033 downwards.
GTTCTCGTAGAAACCGATGACGGCGGTGGTGGCGCCCGAGACGGCGGGGTCTTTGTGGACGTCCACGATCGTGTTATTGACGGCGGTGATGAACCCGCCGTCCTTGGCAAGCATGGCGTGGTCGACGTCCCAGAAGAGGTTCCCGACGACCGTCAGTTCGGTGATGTCGCCGCCCTCGGTGCCGGTGGTCACGGCGTAGGACTTCGACTCGCGGTCGCCGTCCTGGTGGATGTGCATGAAGACGTTGCCGGCCACGTAGGCGTCGGCGGCGTCGAGGTCGAGGCAGTCGTCGCCGCCGCCGTCGAAGACGTTTCCGATGAACTGGGCGATGGGTCCGGGCCGCTGGCCGCCCGTGAAGTCGATGACGTCGTTGTAGCCGCTCGTGCCGCCGAAGTAGTTGCCCTGGACCAGGGCGTAGCCGCTGGCCGGGAAGCCCAGGAAGTGGAACAGTTCGTGCGAGGCGATGAACGGCAGGACCGAGTTCGTCAGGATGATGGAGGCGTCGTGCCAGTCGAGGTAATACCCGCCGCCGGCGTGGTCGAACGTCAGGTGATCCATGTGGACGGCGGTGCCGGAGGCGTCGATGGCGTCGGACCCGCTCGTGTAATCGATGTCGGCGTAGGCGATCTCGCTCACTTGGGCGCCGCCCGAAAACCGCAGGCCCCCCCAGTTCGTGCCGCCCGGCGTCACGGTCAGCCGGATGTGCCCGTTCGGCGTGCCGCGCGCGTCCAACGTGCCGCCCACCGTCATGTACGTGCCGGAATCGAAGAAGACGGTCGTGCCCGGCTTGATGACGAGCGTGGCGCCGCTGGGGATGGTCAGGTTGCCGGTCACGCGATACGGCCCGTCGGCGGCGGTCCAGGTGGTGGTGCCGGCGGGCAGGCTGCTGGGCACGTCGACCACGCTGCCGTCGTTGTACCAGACGTCGCGGGTGGTGCGGCCAATCTCGTTGCCGTCGGCGTCGAGGGCCCGCACGACGGAGCGGTTGATGCCGGGCCGGATCGCCAGGCCCTCGCCCGGCGTGCCGCGCGTGGCCACCAGTTCGGCCTGGACCAGGAAGTCGGCGTCTGCGGCGTCGACGTTCAGGCCGTGGATGGCCAGGACGTTGGTGCCGGCGAGCAGGTCATCGAGCCAGGGCGTCAGGTCGATCGCGACCGCCGTCGTGCCGTCGTGCGCGCCGGTGGCCGCCGAGTCCCATGCCGGCGATGCCGGCGCGTTGGCCTCGGCCACCTTGGCGCCGTTGAGGTACACCACGAACCCGTCGTCGTAACGGAGGTTGAGCGTCAGGGCGTCGTAGTCCGTCAGGTCGGGCGCGGTGAACTCCAGGCGCGTCCAGAGCGAGGCATGGGTGCCCTGCATCGCCGCCGCCACGTCGGTCCCGATGTAGGCGTCGTACGCGCCGCCGCTGAAACCCAGGCCCTGCGCGACCGGCGTGATGGTGCCGAACGGCACGGTCAGGTCGGCGTTCTGGGCGCCCAGGCTGCCGGTGTCGGTCCGCACGAAGTCGCCGGCGCCGTCGAGGTCGTGGTCGCCGGTGCGTTCGAGGACCGAGAGCGGCCCGCCCAGGCCGATCTCTTCCAGCCGCGTGGCACTCAGGCCGTAGCCCTTCGAGCCGTTGGCCATGCCGCCGACGTCGACCGAGGTCGGGATGGCGCCGGTGTACTGCGTCGAGACGACGGAGAACCGGCCGTCGGTGCCCGGGTCGATGCCGGTCCAGGCGGCCACGAAGCCCTGGCCCGCCTGGTTGTTGGTGCCGGCCCAGATGGCCACCTGGGAGTTGCTGATGTAGACGACCCCGTCGCCCGTGCTGTAGGCCGGCGTGGCCGCGTCGGCGCCCTCCAGCGAGACCAGCGTCCAGCGGGTCGTGTAGTCGATGTCGCCGCGGATGGCCGTGCCGGTGAAGGTGTAGGTCGCGTTGGGGCCCCTGTCCAGGCCGGTGAAGGTGTGGGTGTACCGGTCGGCGCCGGCCACCTCGATGCTGGCGTGCGTGGCCGACGAGAAGTCGACGTACCCGTTGAACGCGTTGTAGGCGTCCGTGCCGGGGGCCGGCCACCCGCTGAGGTCGGCGAAGGCAACGCCCGTCTGCGACGTCGTCAGCGTGACCAGCGTGAGGGTGCCGGTCTCGATGTCCTTCAGGATGCCCGACGTCGTGCCGTCGGCGGCATACGTGGTCGCGTTGGCGTGCGTGCCGGCGCCCCCGATGTGGTCGTTGTAGGCCACGAACGTCGTGGCCATTCCGCCGGAACCCGTCGTGCCGGGGTCGGCGCCGTCGCCCGTCCATTGGCCGGCCACGGTGATGCCCGTGAAGGCGCCGTAATCGACCGACATGGCGGCGATCTGGCCCGTCGTGTAGCCCCACGCCGCGAAGTCCATGACGGTGCCGGCGTCATCGAGCACCATGACCCAGCCTTCGCCCTCGGGTCCCCAGGGGATGGTGGCGCCCCAGTAGTGGTCGCCCACGTCGTCCGTCTGGTAAAGCACCTGGCCCGCGCCGACGCTGGCCGGCAGGCTCCAGGGCGTCGCGAAGACGTCGTCGATGTCGGCCAGCGACGGGTCGTTCACAAGGACCGTCCAACCGGCGGTGGCGATGGCGGCGTCGGAGACGTTCTCGATCTCGACGTACCGCGTGTCGCCGGTCCCGATCTCGGTCACGAGCAGCCCGGCCTGGCCCTCAGCGATCTGGCTGACCCAGGCGTCGTCGTTATAGCCGATGGCGGTCCAGTCCTGGGGGTCCTCGCCCACGGTCGGCACGTGGAACGTGGCGCCGCCGTCGGACGAGACGAGCATGGCCGAGGCGTAACTCGTGCTGCCCACGGTGGTCCAGGTGCCGGTCCAGGGGGTGTAATCGGTCGGGAGGGTGCCGACCAGGACGGTGGCGGTGTGGGCGGCGTCGGCCGTGCCGGTCAGGTCCACGTGGTTGGTGGTGGTGTAATCGTAGCCCTGGGACTGCCCCAGGCCGGTCGCGGCGGTCAGGTCCGAGGGGATGAGCGAGAGGATGTGGGCCCGGCGCGCGGCCGCGTAGTCCTTCATGCTCTGGATGGTGGCCGGCGGGAGCCAGCCGCCCAGCACCTGGTCCAGAAGCGGGTTGAGGTTCTCGGGGGCGAACGTCGTCGCGATTTCTTCCAGGTAAATCTCGTACAGCCGATGGGCGATCTGGGGCTCCTTGAGGAACCGGTCCAGAATCGGCAGGCCGCCCGTCGGGAACAGGCCGCCGGGGGCATACGTGGGCGACGCGGTGTCGTCGCCCTGGCCGAGAACCGTGTCGAGGTCGTGGACCAGCAGGTGGGCCTTGGGGTCCAGGATGCCGATGTAGAGCGAGTAGTCGTCGCTGATGTACTCGTTGCGGTTGCCGACGCCGCCCATGCTGTTCTCGCGGTTGCCGATGAGCATGTTGACGGCGAAGTACCGCAGCCACTGGTCGATGTCGACGACGCGGCTGACCTCGTCGTAATACTGCGCGTCGGGGGTCTGGGTCAGGACGCGGGTCAGTTCGATGAGGTCCGACCAGTCGTCCTCGGCGGCGTTGGTCTGCTTGGCGTAGTCGTCGCGGTACGAGTTCTTGTTCTCGCCGCGGTAGGCCAGGTCGGCCCCCCAGACACCCTTGTACATGTTGCCGGCGGGGTCGTTCGGGAAGTGCGAGTCGGCGAACTCGCTGTTGTACGGGTCGAGGCGGAAGTAGACGCCGTTGTGCGGCGCGCGGAACGACCCGCCGTAGTCGTAACCGTTCAGGCCGTTCGTCAGCATCCGGACGGCCGTGCCGTCGGCGGCCGCCAGGCCCGCCATCTGGAAAATGGCCGCCCCCGCCGTCTGGGCCCGCGTGTACTGCGTGTTGAAGTTGACGGCGATCAGGCCGTACCACTTGTCGTCCGTCGGGATATTGACCCGGTAGTTGTGCGGGTGCCGGCTGCGCGTCCCCTCGCCACGGTTCCGGACGCCCGCCTAGTACTACAACGCTACAAAGGCTCAAGATGGTTCATGCTGCCGGCCGATGGGACTGCCGGGGAATGGGCCCCGGGAGGCCATCGCCATGGAT
>DATKZB010000078.1:0-6706 GCA_035528235.1 Phycisphaerae bacterium | reverse complement strand
GAGATGTTCGAGAAGATCAAGGCCCTGGCGACCAGTCTCGACGTGGCCAGCCCGCAGGGGCAGGCCCAGCCGACGCTCATCGCGCTGAAGTTCGCCCAGGCCACGAGCGTGGCCGACGCCGTCGGCCAGGCTTTCCAGCCCCCGCGCGGCACCGGACGCGCCGTCAACCCGGACGACCTGGTGACGGTGGTGGCCGAGCCGGTCTCGAACAGCCTGCTGGTGACGGCCAACGCGCAGAACCTCGAGAAGGTCCAGGCGCTTATCACCAAACTCGACTCCGAGGCGACCGCCGGCGTGCGGTCCGAGATGTTCATCCTCACGAACGCCAAGGCCGAGGACCTGGCGCCGGTGCTCCAGAAGATGGCCCAGTCGGCCGTGCCGGCCGGCGGTCCCGGGCGGCGCGGCGCGGTCGGGCAGCAGGCCGTGGCCGTGTCGGCCGAGAAGACCGCGAACGCCATCGTCCTGAGCGGACCGGCGGCTGAGGTCGACAAGATCCTCGAGATGGCCAAGAGCCTCGACCTAGCGACCACCTCCGGCGCCGCCAGCGTCCGGGTCATCCCCCTGAAGAACGGCGACGCCGTCTCCGTGGCCGCCATGGTGCAGGACCTGTATCGGCAGCAGTACCAGATAGCGATGCGCGAGCGGCGGAGCATCGACCCGCTGGCGGTCTCGTCCGACGCCCGGGCCAACGCCATCGTCTTGGCCACCAGCGAGGAGATGTACAAGCAGGTCGCCGAATGGGTGGCCAAGATAGAGGACATGCAGCCGGAGCGCGGGGCCCTGAAGATCATCACCCTCAAGCACGCCGACCCCAGCGAGGTCGAGCGGGCCATCCAGCAGATCTTCGGCAGCGAGGCGGGCCGGTCGGCCGTTCCGGTCCGGAGCGGCACGGGTGCCGCGCGGTCGCGGCGCGGGGCACGCGGAGCGCCGGGCCCGGCCGGGCGCACGGGGACGCCGGGCCAGGTTGAGACGACCGTCCTGCCGCAACAGCGATCGATTCTCATTAACGCCTCCGACGAGGATTTCGAGGCGATCCAGAAACTGGCCGAGGCGCTCGATGCGGCCGCGGCCGACTCCCGGCGGCAGTACCGCGTCTTCTCCCTCGCGAACACGAGCAACACCAAGGTGGCGACGGCGCTCTCGGCCCTGTACCGCGCGGCCGCAGTGCCCGGCGTGGCGGCCCGGCCCGAGGACCTGGTGACGGTTACGGCGCTGCCCGACACGAACGCCGTCGTGGTCTCGGCGGCGACGGTGAAGATGGAAGAGGTGGCGCATCTGATTGAGGAGTTGGACAAGGAGGAGATCGCCCCGCAACTGGAGTTCCGCATCTACCCGCTCGAGAACGCCCAGCCCGTGAAACTAATGCCCGTCCTGCAGCAGATGCTCGTCCAGGTGCGTCAGACGCGCCCCGGCGAGCCCATCAACGTCCAAGCCGACGAGCGGACGCGCTCCATCATCGTGACGGCGCGTGGAACGATGTTCGAGCAGGTCGAGAAGATCATCAAGGCGCTCGACAAGAAACCCGCCTACGCCGCGACCGAGGTCCTGATTATCCCGCTGAAGAAGGCCGACGCCACGCGCCTGGCGGTGGTCCTGAACGACATGCTCCGCCCGAGTGCCGCCGGACAGGTGACGGCCGAGGCCCGGGCCCTCCAGGAACAGGTCCGCCTCCTGAAGGTCCGAAGCGCCGACGGCCGCATCCTGCCCGAACTCGACCTGACGCAGCCCATCAAGATCAGCGCCGACCCCACGGTGGCCGGCATGCAGGGCTCCAACGCCCTGGTCGTCTCCTCGACGCCCGACAACCTGAAGGCCATGGCGGCCATCGTCGACGTGCTCGACCGCGTGCCGCTGGCCGAGGGCGTCCGGGTGCGCGTCGTCCACCTTGTGAACGCCGATGCCGCCTCCGTCGTCACGGTCCTGGAAGACATCTTCACCCAGGGCGAGCGGCTGGCCGGCAAACCCCAGACGAGCGTCGAGGGCAAGGCCGAGCCCGACAGCGTCAGCGGCAAGGCCCTGACGAACCCCCTGAACGTTACGGCCGACCCGCGGACGAACTCGCTCGTGATGAGCGGCCTGGAGGAATCGCTGGCCCTGGCCGACCTCATCGTCAAGGACCTCGACCGCGACGCTGGCAAGGTCGTCACCCAGGTCCGCCTGTTCCGGCTGGACCATGCCGATGCGGCGCGGCTGGCGCCGCTCCTGCAGGCGGTATTCAGTGAGGGCACGCCCACGGCGGGCGCCGAGGGCCTGCGGACCCAGGTCACGCGCCTTCAGACGGTGCTCGACAAGATGAAGGTGGGCCACGTGACGGAGGTCCCCAAGACGCGCGTCGCCCTGACGATCCAGGCCGACCCCACAACGAATATCCTGGTCGTGGCGGCCCGTAGCGACGTCATGCCGCTCATCGCCGACGTCGTCAAGACGATGGACGTGCCGGGCGCCGGGTCGCTGAACGTCGTGCGTCTCTTCCCGCTGGTCAACGCCGATGCCACGCGAATCAAGGGTGTCATCGACGGGCTGTACGCGGGGCCGAACGCGCAGTTCGTGCGGCCGGAAGACGTGCCGACCGTCACAGTCGACGTGCGGACCAACGCGCTGGTCGTCTCGGCCAACGACAAGACGTTCGTCATGATGGGTATGCTGCTGAAGGCCCTCGACGCCAAACAGCCGATCGAGCTGCGCGACATCCGGCTGGTGGCCCTCAAGAACGCCGACGCCACCACTCTGGGGCCCGTGCTCCAGCAGATGATGGACGCCCGCGTCCAGCGTGTGGCCACGCTGGGCGTGGCCGACGCCGAGGCCCTGCGGGTCATCGTCATCCCCGACGTGCGGAGCAACAGCCTGATGGTCGGCGGGTCGGCTGAGGGGTACGAACTTGTCAAGTCATTGGCCGAGCAACTCGATGATGCCAGCCCGGCCCTGAGCGGCCAGATTCAACTGTTCCCGCTCGAGCACGCGAACGCGGGCACCATCAGCACGACGCTCCAGAACCTGTTCACGCGACGTTACGCGGCGGCCCGGACGCCCGACGTCCAGCGGCAGCAGCCCATCGTCCTGCCCGACGTGCGGGTCAACGCCCTGCTGGTGGCCGCCAACGCCGACGACACGAAGGTCATCGAGGGGTTGCTCAAGAAACTCGACGTCGAACTCCAGGACCCGTCGGTCCAACTGGTGGTCCTGCCCCTGGAGTTCAACGACGCGGGCATCGTGGGGCCGATCATCCAGCGGCTGTTCCAGGCGCGGCTCCAGAGCATGACGCTGCCGGGCCAGACGCCTACGCCGCAGGACCGCGTCGACGTCGAGACCGACGCCTTGTCGAACTCGCTCATCGTCTCGGCCAGCAAAGAGAACCTGGTCCTCATCAAGGGGCTGCTGGCCAAGGTCGACGTCATGCCGCCCGACGAGACCGGCATCGTCCGCATGTACCCGCTGCTGAACTCCGATGCCCAGCGCATTGCCACGATGCTCCAGGGCCTGGTGACGCAGGGCCTGTACAAGCCGAGCGTGGTGGCGGCCGGGCCGGGGGGGCCGGGCCAGGTGCTGGCGGCCCGTGAGCGGGTCTCGATTGCGGTCGATGTCCGGACAAACGTGCTCATCGTCTCGGCCAGCAAGGAGAACTTCGCCGTCATCGAGGAGATCATCCGCAAGGTCGATTCGACCGAGGACTTCTCGGTCCTTGGCGACATCCGGATGTTCCCCCTGAAGAACGCCAACGCCACGCGGCTGGCGCCGACGCTCCAACAACTATTCGATGCCAAGCGTGCGGCCGAGCAGGCCGCCGGCGGCACGGGACGCATGCTGCCCGTCAGCCTGGTGCCCGACGCCCGGACCAACACCATGCTGGTGGCCGGCAGCCGCGAGAGTTTCAACGCCATCGAGGCGATGATCCGCGAACTCGACACCGACCAGGTCCTGGCCGCCAACGAGTTTCGCATCTTCTACCTCCAGCAGGCCACCTGCACGCTGCTTCAGCCGACGCTCCAGCAACTGTTCGCCCAGCGGGTGGCCCGCGGAGGCGCGCTCGACCCGGTGACCGTCGTGACCGAACCGCGGACCAACGCCCTGATCGTGAGCGCGAGCCCCGAGGACATGAAACTGGCCGAGTCGCTCATCGGGCGGCTCGACGCCGAGCCCGACCGGCCGGGCACGACGGTCCAGGTGTACCCGCTGGCGAAGGCCGACGCCACCCAGGTGGCCAACACGCTCAGCAACCTGTACCGGGCGCCGGGCGCTGCGGCTGGGCCGGGTGCCGCCGCCGGGCCGGGCGTGACGTTCAGCGTGGACGAGCGGATCAACGCCATCGTCGTGTCGGCGGGGCCGGCGGACCTCAATCGCATCGCCGACCTCGTCAAGGAACTCGACACCGACACCGTGCCGCGCGTTACCGAGATACGCGTCTTCACCCTCGAAAACGCCGACGCGGTTGAACTGGCCCAGATACTGACCGATGCCCTGAACAACAAGCCCACGCCGATGACGGCGGCCAGCCCGAACCGCCAGGCGCTGCTCCAGTTCGTGACGCGGTCGAAGGATGGCGGAGACCTCATCTCGAGCGCCCTTCAGGAAGGTGTCCTCATCACGCCCGACCGGCGGACGAACTCGCTGGTCATCTCGGCCCCGCTGGAGAACATGCCGCTGCTGGACAGCCTGGTTCAGGCGATGGACTCGACCAGCCCGCGGACGGCCGAAATCCGCGTCTTCACGCTCGTCAACTCCGACGCGCGGGCCATGGCCCAGGTGTTGAATGAACTGTTCCGGATGCAGGCCGCGGGCGCCGCCGGCAAGCAGGCCATCGAATACACCCTCGTGCCGCGCACCGCCGAAAACCAGGGCACGTCCGCCGTCCTCGGCTCGGCCGAGGAGGCCGCGCTGACCGTTACGGTCGACATCCGCACGAACAGCCTGCTGGTGGGCGGCACGAAGCACTACGTGGCCCTGGCGAGCAAGGTCATCGAGGAACTGGACCTGAGCACGGCGGCCGAGCGGCTGACCGAGGTCTACCGGCTGCGGAACGCCCAGGCCGCCGACATCGAGACGGCCTTGACGAACTTCCTGACCCAGGAACGCACACTGCTGGAACAGTCGCTCGGGCCGGGCGCGGCGGGCACGTCGCAATTCATCCTGGAACGCGAAGTGGCCATCGTGGCCGAATCGACGTCGAACACGCTGCTGTTGTCGGCCAGCCCGCGGTACTACGACGTGGTGGCCCAGATGATCAAGGAACTCGACCAGCCGCCGCCGCAGGTCCTCATCCAGGTGCTTCTGGCCGAGGTCAGCATCGACAGCATCAACGAGTTCGGCATCGACTGGCGCCTCATTGACAAGTCGCACGGTCACACGGGGACACTCGGCACGGCGCCGGCGTTCGCGGCGTCGGCTGGCCTGACCCTGAACCCCGGGTTCCAGGTCTCGGTGACGGGCGGCGACGTCAACTTCCTGCTGCGGGCGCTCGAGAGCCAGGGGCGGCTGGAGATCCTCAGCCGTCCCCAGATCCTCGCCTCCGACAACCAGTTGGCCACCATCAACATCGGCCAGCGCGTTCCGTTCATCACGAACAGCCGCGTCACCGAGAACGGCACGACCATCAACACGATCCAGTACCAGGAGGTCGGCATCATCCTCGACGTCACGGCGCGCATCAACCCCGACGGCTTCGTCAAACTCGAGGTCCATCCCGAGATCAGTTCGCTCGACGACTCGACCGTGCCCATCAGCGAGGGCGTCAACGCCATCATCGTCAACAGCCGCTCGGCCGAGACGACCGTCACGGTGCAGGACGGGCACACGATCATCGTGGGCGGCCTCATTACGACCGCCGACCGCGACCGCCTCAACAAGGTCCCGTTCCTGGGCGACATCCCCATCCTGGGGAACCTCTTCCGGTCCACCCGCAAGGTCAAGGAGCGGACCGAACTGCTCATCATCCTGACCCCGACCGTCCTGCGGAACATCGAAGAGGCCGACGTGGAGTCGAACTTGCAGGTGAAGCGGCTTAACCTGCTGCGGCAAACGCAGGGCGAGCCCGACAAGAACCAGTCGTTCAAGGAATTCAACGAGCGGGTCTGGAACGAGATGAAACTCCGCGAGAACGGGAACGTGGACCCGGCCCAGCCGGCCCCCGCGCCGAACACCCGGATTCTGGTGCCCGCCGTGCCGCGGGAGAGGCAGCAGGCGCCATGAGGCTAGCGGGATGGTGGATGGTTCTGGCGGCGCTGGGCGTCGTGGTAGCCGGTTGCGGACGGCCGACGGCCGGGGCCAAGGAACTGCGGTCCGTCAGTGCCGTGCCCCCCAAGCCGGTCGACGTGGCTGACGCGGTGAACTTCTGGGCCGCGCCGCCGGCCGCCATCAACTGGGACGAAGTGCCGGGGCCCGACGGCGTCCAGGCCCGCGTGTTCCTGTTTCAGGCGAACCGGCCCGAGCCGGTCCTCGTGACGGGAACCATCGAGTTCCTGATGTACGTGGGCCGGGTGGAGCGCGGCGTGGTGCCGCTCAGCGAGCCGCTCAAGACGTGGCGGTTCACGGGCGACGAACTCGCCGGCCTGCGCGTCCGCGACATGATCGGGTGGGGCTATGCCGCACGGCTGGGGTGGGGCAGGGACGTCCCGAAAGCGCCGGTCGTCACGTTCCGGGTCCGGTACCAGCCGCCCCAGGGGCCGCCCGTTTACTCGGCGCCTATCTCGATGGCCTTACCCGAAGCCGTCCG
>DATKZB010000077.1:0-13190 GCA_035528235.1 Phycisphaerae bacterium | reverse complement strand
GAGCGCGAGCGAGCGGCCCTGGCGCGCGGGCATAACCCCTTGCCCGCCGGGCGGCCCGTCTCTAGACTAGCGATGTCGCGGGCGTGCGGTCGAGTCTGAAGGGAGCCGCGCATGAGGCGGAACGCGGGCAGGGTGGTGGTCTGGGCGGCGATCGGGGTGGCGCTCGCGCTGGGCGCGGGTTGCGGCGGGCCGCGGGCCACCATCCGGTACACGGGCGGCGGCCCCGACGAGACCGTCACCTACGAGTCGGCCACGTATCAACTGGCACGCGACCGCAAGGTCCAGATCATCCTCTTTCGCCGCGTGGCGGCCCCCATCGGCACGGCCGATGCCGATTTCGAGTACGTCTTCCTCGAGTTGCCCGAGCGCGACCAGTACGGCTGGCTTCGCGACGACCGCGTGCCGGCGTACCGGTGGGTGCGCGAGGCGGGGCGCGACCACGTGTGGCTGGGCACGGCCGGGCAGGTCCACATGGCCCTGCGGGACTCCAAGCTGCACATGCACCTGGACTTCCGCGCGACGATGGAACCGGTGGCCGGGACTGCGGGCGGGGCCTACGTGCTGGCCGGCGACCTGAAGGTGGTCGAGGACACCGTCCGCACCCAGGGCCTCATCAACCGGTACGGGGAGTGGTTGGGTTCGATCGTCAACCCCAAGCCGCCGCCCGATCCGAAGCCGTAACGACCCCCCGCCATTCGGCCCACTGCCCACGGCGGGCGGCGATCCTCTCCGCTTCCGTTGTAGGCCGCGGCGCGCCGCGGCCTACCGCTGAACCACAAGCGTGCCGGGTCTCCTGACCCGGCACGGCAGGCGAGGCAGAAATGCAGGTGGCGGGTCAGGAGACCCGCCACCCTCGGTGGTTCTGCAACAGTTTCTCAGTCGCCCTTCCGCCGCGCGGCGAGCGCCAAACCCCCCAGGGCCAGGAGTGCCAGCGTGGCCGGCTCGGGCGTGGGCACCGGCGCGCCGTCGGCCAGAATGGCGCCGCCCGAGAGGAGCCAGGCGGCGTCGATCTTGTCGTAATCGTTCGAGTTGATGATGCCGTCGTAATTGAAGTCGCCCATCGACCACCGCGGGTTGGGCGTCTGGAACAGCCAGTTGGCGTCGATGCGGTCGTAGTCGCTGGAGTTGACCAGCCCGTCGAGGTTGGCGTCGCCCCACCAGGTGTACTTGACGATGACGGCGTCGGCCGGCACGGGCTCGCCCTCCAGGTCGGTCAGTCCGCCGATGCCTGGCTCGGTGTCCTGGTTATCGATAACTCCCAGGGCCGTCAGCATTCCCGCGGCGGCCGTGCTCGATGTGATGCCGGGGCCGTCCCAGTACTGGTTGGTGCCGCCTCGCAGGCCCGAGACGACCCAGGCGGCGACGTCGGCGTACGGGCTGGTCCCGCCGGTGTAGTCGACGATGAGGTTGTTGTCCGCGAGGTCGAGCGTGGCCTGTGGCACGCCGCCGGTATCCACGCCGATGTCGAGGGCGCCCGTGACGAGGGTCTTGGTGCCGCCGCCGGTCAGGTTGGCGCGGCCGCCTTCGTCGAGCGCCAGGCCCGCCAGGTGCTGGGTGTGCCGGAAGTTGACCACGGTGCCGCTGCCGCGCACCTCGACGAGCAGGTTCGGCGCGGGCGTCGGCCCGGGGCCGCCGGAGTCGGTGTCGATGTTCGTGGTGCCGCCCACGGCGCTCAGCCACGTGCCGGGGTGGAGGTACTGGGGCCCGCGGATGTCGAGGGCGCGCGGCCCGTCTTTGGTGAGCATGCCGTTCTCGTTGAGGGTCTGGAGCGGCCCGTTGAGGGCCAGGTCGGCCGTCTGGGTGTCGATGCCGGCGCCCCATCCCAGCAAGGTCGTCGTGCCCTCGACGGCCAGGCTGTACGCCCGCCCGCCGGTGACCGTCAGGACGCTGTCGTCGTCCAGGTCGAGGCTGGCGATCGAGAGGACCGGGTCGGCCGCGGCCGCGCCGTCCACGACGATGCGGCCCAGCCCTCGGACGCGGACGTGGTCGGGGAAGGTGACCTGGGTATCGTGCCGCAGGGCCAGCGTACCGCCTTCCAGGCCGACGGCCTGGGCGTTGAGGGCGGCCGGGTGCCGCAATTCGAGCGTGCCCTCCAGGACGAGGAACTCGCGTGCCCAGTAGTACGGGTTGGGCGCGGCCACGACCATCTTGCCGGGGCCGATCTTGGTGGCCTGACCGTAGCCTTCGAGTTGCTCCGGGCCGGCCAGGGCGAACGCCTGGCCCTCGTCGACGTCGAAGACGCCGTCGCCCCGGACCACGAAACACCGCTCGGGGTCGGCCGTCAGCGACGCGGTCACGTGAAGGATGCCGCTGCCGAGGATGACGTCCTTGTCGGCGTCGCCGAAATTGGCGTCGCGGCTGACCTGGAGCGTGGGGACGGCCGCGTCGACGAGGGACCCCAGCGGCGGGCCGCCGGCTGCCAGCGCCGTCCCGACGATCTCCGTCACCCGGCCCGCGCCGGCCGTGCCGACGATAATGTCTCCCTGGAACGTGTTATCGGCGTCCAGCACCAGCGTGGCCCGGACGGCGTACGGGTCGAGGTTCTGCATGAGGATCGGCTCTTCCAGGTCGAGGACCCGGACGTGGAGTTCGGTTACGTCGCCGCGGACGACGCCGGCCACGGTCAGGACCTCGCCCGAGGCCACCTCGAAGGCGGCGCCCTCGCGGACCTCGACTTCGCGGTTCATCGTGAACGTGTCGGTGACCTGGAGGATGCCGCCGAACAGAACCAGGTCCGACGCGGCGTCGCCCAGCCGCGCGTCGGCGTCCACGGCCACCCGGGCCGAGTTGACGGTGGTCGGGCCGCTGTGCGTGTTGACGCCCGAGAGGATCAGGACGGGGTCCCAGTAAGAATCCCACTCCTGCCAGGGCAGGGCGTAACTGGAGATCGTCAGGGCCAGGGGGCCGCCGGGATGGTCGACGACGGCGGCGGCGATCTCGGCGTTGGCGCGGATGTGGACGATGAGTTCGCCGCCCGCGGCGCCCGGGTCGCCGGCCGTCAGGTAGCCGTTCTGAATCAGGGCGCCGGTATCGGCCCGGAGCATCATGGCGGGGCCCTCGGCGGCCAGGAGGGTGCCACCGCCGCGTCGAGGTTGTCCAGCCAGATGGTGGCCCCCAGGTGGGCCTCGAAATGCGATACCCCCGGCGCCCGGCCGTCCTGGGCCAGCACCAGTCCGCCCCGACCGTCCTTGGGGCCGACGATGACGGTGCCCTGGATGGCGTTGTCCGGCGCGGTGAGCGTGACGTCGGTGGCCAGACCCTCGACAACCAGGTCGCAGCCCACGCCGCCGGCGACGCGGCCGCCCAGCGCGAGGGCCAGCCCGCCCTCGTCGGTGTTGTTCAGCCAAAGGCTCTCGGCCAGGGTGACGGGGGCCTGGATCTCGTGTCGGCCGAATCCCACGATCTCGGCGTCGTTGCCGCCGCCGTCGAAGGTAAGCGTCCCGCCCGTGCCCGGCGCCAGCGTCATGCCCATGTTGTTCCAGTCGGCCAGCAGGAGCGTGCCGAGCGTGATGGGGGCGTCGAGCGTAATCGTGATGGGCTGGCTGAGGTTGATGTCGAGCAGGGCCCAGTCGCCGGGGCCGTCGGGCGGCACTTTCGGCGACCAGTGGGTGGGCTCGGTCCACGAGCCGTTGCCGTCGAGGACCCACACGGAATCGGTTGCCCAGGCCGGCGGCCCGGCCAGGAGTATCAGACCGGCGATGACCAGCGCGCCACCGGCGTATCCGCTACGTCGCATCGGCATCTCCTTCGTCCCCACGTTTGGCCGCACAGATTCGCCATCGAGGCCGCGGCCAGGGCCCCCAGAATACGAGACGTCCGGCGGGTTCGAGGCCCTCACGCCCCGGTAGCCTCCGGACGTCGGATAGACCCTGGGCCAGTTGGTCTCCGAGAGGCAAACGGCGGGCCGGCGGCCGGCGCGCAGACCGCCCCCGTCAGAGACGGCGGGCTGACAGACATCAATTACCCCTCTGGCGCCCATCCTGCGGCGCAGTCTGCTGGCGAGGGCTCTGTCGTCGGATACTCTCGCAGGTTACAGTATACCCCGGATTCGTCGAAAATCAAACCGGGCGGGGGGTGTGGCGAGGGACGGGTGCCATGCCTTCCCGCCGTGGGAAAGCATGCTCCTTGCCGCGCGGCGGCCGGCTGCCGCGCACGATTTCGGGGTGCAAGGTCTGTGGCGTGAGTGTAACGAGTCTCGATGCTTTTGCAAGCGGAAGCAGGGCGCCCTGGCTCAACACATGGTCACCCTCCGGGATGACCATGCCACCCGCTTGGCGGAACGCTGGCGGACAAGCCGCCGGTGACACCCGCGCGCCGCGTGGGTGCGGAGCACCCACCCTACGCACTGACACATGGTCACCCTTCGGGATGACCATGCCACCCGCCACCCGCCGGGCTCAGTCGATGGCCGGCCAGACCACTTCGCCGCGGGCCTGGGCCTCGGTGTTCTGGTAGGCGCCGAAGAAGTCGGAGTTCGAGTCCAGCCACAGGGCGATGCGGTGCAGATCCTCGGCCGGCAGGTCGAGTTTGTGGTGTCCCTTGGCCAGCATGGCATACAGACTTGATCCGTGCGCCCCGAACTTACCCGGGGTCGTGCGGGCGCTGGTCCAGGCGGCGCCGTCCCAGAAGAAGGCGACCTTGCGGAGGTTGTTGTACGAGGTGAACCACCGGTCGCGGTTCTTCTGCCAGTCGCCTGCCGCCAAGTCGGGCGCCTTGGCCTCTTTGGCGTGGCAGGTGACGCAGTGCTTGTCGAGCACCGGCTGGACGAGCCGCGCGAAACTGAAGGGTAGGCTCCCCTCGGCGTCGGGACGGATTCTGGACGGCCCCCGCCGCATGGCCAGCGGCAGCGTGGCGTGGGCCGAGTTGCGGGCCCGCGGCTGGTGGCAGCCCTGGCACATCAGCGTCTCGCCCGGGTGGACGTACGTGTCGCTCCGCATCGACTGCACCGCCAGCCCCTTCTCGTCGAGCGCCTGGAAGTAGACGGCCCTGCCGACGGGCAACTCGAAGTACGCGCTGCCGTCGGCCTCCACCGGCACGGTGCCCAGAACGGCCCGGGCGCTCTTCTGGTCGCCGTATCCGATGCGCGGCCCGTTGGCGGGGGGCGTGCTCTTGACGATGACCTGCATGATGCGAAGCGCCGCAATCTTCGTCGCCTCGGGCCACGGCAACAGGCCGTCGTACACGTTGACCACGCCGACGCGTGCGGTCTTGGGCAGGGCCTCGCGCGGCAGGCGAGTGCCGTCGGGCCGGCCGACGGCCGTGCCGTGGGCCAGCAGCGGCGGCGCCGGCCGCGGACGCAGCGGCATCGGGCTCAGGCACGAGATGGCCGGGTCGCGGTACAGCAGCACCTTGTTGCCGAACGCGTCGAGCAGGTACAGGCCGAAGTTGTTCCGCGTCCCGCGACGCGCTTCGCCCTGCGGGTCGTAGACGCACAGGTAGAACTCCTCGCTCAGCGGCCAGGCCGTGGCGTAGACCTGCTTGCCGCCGTCCGACTCGGGAAACTGGACCTCCGGCGTCAGGCGACTCACGGGGCCCATCCTCTCGTCGTCCGGCGCCGACGGGTCCAGGACGACCAGCGACCCGTACGCCTGCCCGTGATGGCAGGCCGCCGTGGCCACGTACCGCGACGAACCCGGAATGGACCGGACGTCGATCTCGAACTGGGGCCGGCCGTTGTGCTGCGGCGAGAAGTTGCCGTGCACGGCCCGGGCGTCGCGCCCGTCGGGCGTCGCGACCCACGGATGGTGGGCCTGGTTGAACCCGCGGTCCACGTAGTCCCACCGCGTGTACACGATCATGCCGGCCGCGTCGATGCTGGGCGCCCACTCGTTCGACTCGTGGTAACTCAGGCACACGATGTCGCTGCCGTCGGGCTTCAGCGAGTGCAGCGTGTACACCGGCACGGGCCGGCCGTGACAGCGGCCGTATCCGCCGCGGCGTTCCGAGATGAAACAGACCCGGCCGTTCGGCATCCAGCACGGGCCGAAGTCGTTCCACGGGCCGTCGGTCAACTGCTCCAGGTGCGAGCCGTCGACGTTGACCTTGAAGAGGTGGTACGTGCTCTTTTCGGTCCACTTGTACCGCGTGGGCTCGGCCTCGGTCCAGGCAAAGAGGATCGTGCGGCCGTCGTACGAGAGGTCGGGCGACAGGTACCCGCCGGGCGGCAGTTTGGCGCCCTTGAACCGGCCTCGCTCGCACACCGAATCGGCCAGCACGTCGCGCACCTTCGGCTGGTCGCTGAACGGGTTTTCGAGCACAAACAGCCCGCCCTCGCGGATGGCGTGGAACCCGAAGTACTGGTCGCACATGTGGTTGCCCTGGCCCTCGGAGGGGGGCAGAAAGTGTTTCTTGAGGAAGAGGATCTTGTCGAAATCGAGCAGCGGGTTGGCGAAGGCGATGCGTCGCCGCACGGCCACGGCCCGGTCGAAGAGGGCCTCGCGGGCCCCGGTATTGGCCGCGTCGGTCCGGTCGCGCTCGGTCTTGAGGGCGTCGAGCGCAGCCGCCTCGGCCGAGAGGTCGCGCGTGCCCGTCATCCGCCCGAGGCGTGCCAGCAACGCCCCGGTCCGCCGCAGCACCACGTCGAGGGGGTCGCGGTCGGCCTCGACGACGAGCGACTCCTGGCGGAACGTCTGCGGCGCGAGCGCCTTCGAGCGGCCCCGCAGGTCGGCCATCTCGCGCGCGAGCGTCTCGTAGCGGGTCGGCTCCGGGGCCGCGGCCGCCTCCGGGGCCTGGCCGACGACCTCGAACCGGGCCTGGGCCCAGTCGGTATGGTCGTTGCCGTAACCGTCGCCAGCCACCGTGACGACCAGCCGGAGCAGCTTCATGCCCGTTACGTCCACGTCGACCGTCTTGACGGGGTCCTTGCCGCGCACGACGCCGCTTTGCCAGAGCATCTTGCCGTCGCCGTAGACGAGGAACTCGGCGCTGCCGCCGCCGGCGGCCTCGTCGTCGATGCCGACGACGGCCGTGAACCGCGTCGATCCGCCGCCCAGGTCGATGACGAACTCGCCCGGCGGATGGGTGCCGATGCCGCGCTCGTACGTCTTGCCGCGCAGGCGAATCGGGTTGCCTCCCACCGACTTCTTGCTCCGCGTCCGCTCCCAGCCGCACTCCGCCAGGCGGACGTCGAGTTCGTCGAGCCACACGGTCTGAGCGGCGCCCAGCGGCGATGCTCCCGCCGCCAGCACCACGCCGACCACACACACCAGCCGCAACCAGCCTACGCGCATTGGCTTCGTTCCTTTCCATCCGCTGTAACCCGCGCGGCGCCGCAGGGATGCGGAGAGATTGCCCCTGCCGCGCGATTTGCTTGAAGCGCCGTCGCCACGCCGGTACGCTGGTTCTTGTCCGCCGCCGTAGCGAAAGGCCGACCGATGACCCGAAATCGTGATGGCCTCCGGCGCCGCGAGTTCCTGGGCCGGGCTGCGCTCGGCGCCGCCGGGGCCGCGGCATCGGTGGCGGCCGGGTGCGCCGCCGGCAGGACGGGACACGCCACGGACCGGCCGAACCTGCTGTTCGTGTTCGCCGACCAGATGCGCGGCATGGACATGGCGTGCGCGGGCAACGGGCAGGTCCGGACGCCGCATCTCGACCGCCTGGCCGCCGAGGGCACGCAGTTCACCCACGCCTACGCCAACACCCCCGTGTGCACGCCGTGTCGCGGCACGATCCTGACGGGCCGGTATCCGCACGCCCATCGGGCCGTGGCCAACGACCTGGCGCTGCCCGACGACGAGGTCACGGTGGCCGAACTGCTGCGCGACGCGGGGTACCGCACGGGGTACATCGGCAAGTGGCACCTCGACGGCGTGCCGCGCGACGGTTTCACGCCGCCGGGTCCGCGGCGACAGGGATTCGACTTCTGGGCCGCCTGGAACTGCGCCCACGCCTACTTCAACGGCCGCGTCTATCGCGACACGCCCGAGGCCGTTCGCCTGCGGGGGTACGAGCCGGTGGGCCAGACAGACCTGGCCATGAAGTTTCTGGCCGCCGACGACGCCCGGCCGTGGTGCCTGTACCTTTCGTGGGGGCCGCCGCACGCACCGTACGAGCAGGTGCCCGAGACGTACAAGGCGATGTACGACGCCGCGCAAATCACCCCGCGTCCGAACGTCTGGGACGCCCCGCCTGCGGGGTTCAAGCGACCGGGTCCGGGGCCGTCGCGAGAGACCCTGGCCCACTACTACGCCCACATCAGTGCCATCGACGAGCAGGTCGGCCGCCTCCTGGACGCGCTGCGGCGGCGGGGCCAGGCCGCGAGCACCCTCGTCGTCTTCACGTCCGATCACGGCGACATGCTCTGGTCGCAGGGCACGATCAAGAAAGAGCAGCCGTGGGAGGAATCGATCCGCATTCCGCTGCTGGTCCGCTGGCCCCGCCGCGCGCCGGCCGGCCGGACGAGCGACGCCCTGATCTCGGCGGTCGACCTGGCGCCCACGCTGCTCGCCCTGATGGGTTGCCCCGTGCCCGACCGGATGCAGGGCGAGGACCTCTCGGCCGTCGCCCTCGGCCGCGCGGACGAGGGGCCCGACGCCGTCCTGCTGACCGAGCCGGTCATCGTCGACCAGGGTCTCGCCCAGGGCATTCGCGAGTGGCGCGGCCTGCGGACGGCGCGGTACACCTACGCCCGTTGGTGGGACGGCGGCGGATGGGTGCTGTACGATAACCAGGAGGACCCGTACCAACTCCGCAACCTCATCGACTCGCCGGGCCACGCGCTGCTTCGGGCCGAACTCGAGAAACGGCTCCGGGCCCGCCTCGCGGCCGTCGGCGACGAGTGCCGCTCGTGGCAGGACACCATCCGCAGTCTCGGCCTTGTCGAATCGTGGAACCGCCGCGAACGGGTCATGCATCCCAAGGCCCCGCGCCTGCTGGAGACCGCGTAGCGGCCCGTTACACGTTGGCGTGGCGGGTACGGGGACCCGCCACGCATGAGATGGCCTTCGCGGCCGGGGCGGGCGTTTTTGGTCGACGGTCGAGGGGCGAGACGATAGGCTGGTGCGGGTCCGCGAGGGGCCGAGCCGAGGAGCGGCCCGCGAACCATAGGAGGCATTCTCGATGCGAACGACTCGCACAATCCTACAACGCCACATCGCTACTCCATCCCGCCTGGCGGCCTTCCTAGGCCGCCAGGAACATGCGTCAGGCCCGATCGCGGCGGCCTGGGAAGGCCGCCGCGCGACAAGTAGCGTTGTAGGACTAATCGTCCTGGCGATGGTTCTGGCCGGCCTGGCGTGGGGCGCGGTCGCGATGGCCGCCGACGAGGGGAAGGACAAGCCGAAGGAGGAAGGCTTCGTGCCGCTCTTCAACGGCAAGGACCTCGCCGGCTGGGAGGGCGACAAGAAACTCTGGATCGTCGAGGACGGGGCACTGGTCGGCCGCAGTCCCGGCATCCCGCACAACGATTTCCTGGCGACCGCCAAGGAGTACGGCGATTTCGTGCTGCGCCTGGAGGTCCGGTTGCGGCCGGACAACGCCAACAGCGGCGTCCAGTTCCGCTCGAAGCGGGTGCCGAACTCGCACGAGGTCTCCGGGTACCAGGCCGACATCTCGGCCGGGTGGTGGGGCAAACTGTACGACGAGAGCCGCCGCAACAAGGTCCTGGCCGGGCCGAGCGACGAGACCATCAAGAAACTCGCCAAGCCCGGCGAGTGGAACGCCTACGAAATCCGGGCCGTCGGCGACCGCATCACGCTGAAACTCAACGGCACGACCACCGTCGAGTTCACCGAGACGGAACCGGCCGAGAAGGTGGCCCGCCGCGGCATCTTCGCCGTCCAGATTCACGGCGGCGGGCCGCTCGAGGTCCGGTTCCGCAACATCCGCATCAAAGAACTCAAGGAACCCCCGAGTAACCGCCCATGAGCCTCCCCATGTCGCACGCGAGTGCTGCGTGGGCGGTCAAGAGTAACGTACCGATAGAACGGAGGCGGTACCGTGAGCGATGAACTGACGCGACGCACGTTTCTGAAGGCTTCGATGGCGGCCGGCGTAGGCCTGGCGGCCGGCGGGCAAGTGGGCGGGGCCGAGTTCAAGACGACCCTCAAGAAGGCCGTCATCATTGGCCAGCCGACCGAGGAGGCCCTGAAACCCATCAAGGACGCCGGGTTCGACGGTGTCGAGACGACGGCCGCCGACGTGGCCCCCGATGCCGCCGCCAAGGGCCGCGAGGCCGCCGAGAAGGTCGGCGTACGCATCAACTCGGTCCTGCGCGGGTGGATGGAGTTCAACAGCACCGACCCGGCCAAGGTCGAGGCCTCCATCAAGTCGACCGAGACGGCGCTGCGGGCCGCCAAGGCCTACGGGGCCGACGCCGTCCTGCTGGTGCCCTGTCGCATCGGCGGCATGCCCATGCCGGATGCGTGGGCTTTCGACATCGCGTTCGACGCTAAGACCGGCCACCTGGAGCGTGTGGCCAAGGACGCGGGCGATAAGTACAAGGCCTACATCGAGGCCCACGACCAGGCCACCGACACGTCGCGCGAGGCCGTCCGCAAACTCATCCCGGTGGCCGAGGAGACCGGGGTCGTCATCGCCCTGGAAAACGTGTGGAACAACCTCTGGGTCACGCCCGCGACGTTCGCCCACCTGGTGGCCTCGTTCGACAGCCCGTGGGTGAAGGCGTATTTCGACATCGGCAACCACGTCAAGTACGCCCCGCCGGAGGCGTTTATCCGGGCCATGGGGCCGCGCATCGCCAAGTGCCACGTCAAGGATTTCAAGTTGAACGCCGACGGGCACGGTGGCAACTTCTGCAACATCCGCGACGGCAGCGTCAACTGGCCGGTCGTCCGCAAGGCCCTCGACGAGGTCGGGTACAGCGGGTGGATGACGATCGAGGGGGGCTCCTGCTCGCTCCAGGAGCACTCGAAGCGCCTCGACCTCATCATTGCGGGCCGGTAGGGGCCGACGACGCAACCTGCCTCGCGGCAGCCTACCGTGATCCTGGCCGCCCTGGACCGGTTCATGGTCACCCTGCGGGATGACCATGCCACCCGGCGTTAGCCGCGGGGCGTGGCCCGCCCCCCCCAATCATACACTTTGCGAAAACGCCCTATCGCCGCGGAGCCGAAAATGGGCCTCTTAGCCAGCCCAAACCGCGTTTTCGACAGCGCCAAGGCCGATTGGGTCCCATTGTGGTAAGATAGGCAAGGGGAAACGCGCGGTTTTTGATCGCTTTTTTCGATTTTTGATTCGAATGCGCCGGAACCGCTCGTTTTCGGGTCCCCTTTGACAACAAATGCACAGTGCCCAATATAAACTAAACCATCGAAAAGCCGCCCGGTCCACCTCGCCGGGGGGCACGACACGTCGTGCCCGGGTGGACCCCTTCGTGCGCGGGCACGCCATGGCGTGGCCCTACGGGCGGCGCGAGCGGTGTGACGGGGTCCTTTTTGTGCGGCGTCAACAGTCGAGTGTGCTATTCGCCCCCGATGTGCGCTCTAGTGTATGAGGCCCAAGGGCGGCCGCCGCCGGCCGCCGCGGGGCATTTGACTCCGGCCCCGGCATGGTGTATACTGACGTCGCTGGACAGTCGGGGATGACGGGCCACGGCGTTCGGAGGGAACCGAGCGGCGCGGCCCGTTTGTCGTCGGGCGGGGAAGGTTTGATGTTCGAGGGCGGTTCTCGGAGGGACGCTCCGGGTGCCGCCCGTTCGCATTTCGAGGGGACGGTCGTTTCGCGACTGGCGAGAGAAAGAGGAAAGGAGGACTCCTCGGCACGGACAGGAGTGTTGCGGGGGCGGTGTATGCGGTCATGCCGGCGGCCGGGCAGCCAGGGGGGGTGCTCGGCGCCGCACCGCGCGGTCGCACGATGGTCGCGTGCGGCCAGGACAGGCGCGGTCCGATAACGACCGGAAGGAGGTATTACGATGAGACGCATTTCGATGCTGTGGCTTGGCGTGTTGGGCCTGGTGGTGACCGCGCTGGCCCTGCCGGCGTCGGCCTACGACGTGTACAAACCGAACGTTCCCGACGTGGACAAGCCGGCGGTCGACAACAGTTGCTGGCTGGCCTCGGCGGCCAACGTGCTGGCGGCCGCCGGGTGGAACGGCGGCAACGCCATGGGCATCTACCAGAACGACCTCATGCCGCACTTCGCGGGCGGCGCCTTGCCGGGCTGGAGCAGCCTGGCCATCAACTGGTGGCTGCTGAACGTGGGGCTGAACCCCGGGTCGCCGGGCTTCGACCCCGACGCCAGCCGTTACACCGACGTCACGATCTGGAACCGCGTGCTGGTCGAGCGGGATTACGAGAATCCCCTGGGTCTGCCCAACCTGCTCGGTGAACTCTCGCGGTGCCAGTACGTGAACGTCTCCTGGGAAGTGCCCGGGCAGTCCGTCGGCCACGAGATGACGCTGGTGGGCGGCAACAACGCCGGCACGCCCGTCCCGAACAACGTCTCGGTCTGGCACGATAACTGCGGCGACCTGACGCTCCCGCTAGGCGACGACGACGAGTACGGCAACTTCTTCGTCGGTCTCCCCAAGGTCTGGACGCTCGACCGCGACGGGAACCGGGAGCCCGGCGACCCGAACGACTGGCTCGCCACCGGCGCCACCATCCTGTGCCCCGGCCTCAAGAAACCCACCCAGGCCATGACCAACTACGACATCGCCTACTACAAGGACATGCAGGCCGACGGCAGCCTGGTCAACCTGTTCCGCGTGGCGGGCGATGCCGTGGGCCGGTACACCGGCCCGGCCGGCACGGGGTTCATCGACCAGTGGGAAGGCCTGACGCTGACCATCCCCAACGAGAAGATCGAGAACCGGCACAAGGAGATCTGGCTGCTCGTGGACTTCATCGACCGCGGGCACACCGTCAACGACGCCATCCTCCAGGTCACCATCGTGGACGACGCCGGCAACGTCTACAGCCCCGAAACCCTCTTGTCGGCCGACGGCGGCCAGGCCCGGCTGCACTGGACACTCGACAATCAGCCCCTCTGGGAAACGATCAACTTCCCGGACATGAGTTACCAGACCCTGTACGACATGAGCACCGACCGGGGCGGCCCCATCAAGGACTGGAACCTGGCCACGCTGTGCGTGCCGGAACCCGCGACGATGGCCCTGGTGGCCCTGGGCGGCGTGGTGTTGGCGTGGCGTCGGCGCCGGGCGTAACGCTCCAGCGCGTAGTGCTGCTTTGTCAACTCGTCACCCGCGTGCGCGGCGGCCTTCCTAGGCCGCC
>DATKZB010000076.1:0-2311 GCA_035528235.1 Phycisphaerae bacterium | reverse complement strand
CGGTCCTGGTGTATAAGGACGGCGCCCTGCTGCTGGCCCAGCCCGAACCGAACACGCACCACACCTATCACACCATGCCCGGCACGCTCTACGCCTTCGACGCCAAGGACGGGCGGCCGATGTGGAAGCACGGCTACGGCGCGTGGGGCCATTGCACCCCGCCCGACGTGTTCGTCGTGGGCGACGCCGTCTGGACCCACGTGGACGCCAAGACCGAGTACGGCAGCGTGTGGGGCAGCGGCTACGGCGCCAAGAACCCGAACCAGGTGAACTACCGCATCCAGGCGCTCGACCTGCGGACCGGCAAGGTCCGAAAGGAACTGCCGACCAAGGACATCTTCAACGTCGGGCACCACCACCGCTGTTACCGGAACAAGATTACGGAGCGGTTCCTCATGTCGTCGCGCCGGGGCGTCGAGTTCGTGGACCTGGCCACCGGTGAGAACTGGCAGAACCACTGGGTCCGCAGCGGGTGCCTGCTGGGCAACCTCCCGTGCAACGGCCTGCTCTACGTGGCGCCCCACCCGTGCGGATGCTACATCGACGCCAAACTCATCGGGTTCAACGCCCTGGCGCCGGCTGCGAAGTCGAAGCCTGAGAGTCGAGTCTTGCAGACCGCAGATCGCCTGCATCGCGGTCCGGCGTACGGCCAAATCCGCAATCCGAAATCCGAAATCCGCAATGCCGATGACTGGCCCACGTATCGCCACGACGGCCGCCGCAGCGGCGCGACCGAATCCGCCGTCGCGCCGGAACTGAAGGTCGCGTGGCAAGCGGATATCGGCACCCGGCCGAGCGGCCTGGTCGTCGCAGGCGGCAAGGTGCTCCTGGCCGGCGTGGACGCCCACACCGTGTACGCCCTCGGCGCGGGCGACGGCAAGACCGCCTGGACGTTCACGGCCGGTGCGCGCGTGGATTCGCCGCCCACCGTCCACAACGGTCTGGCGATCTTCGGATCGGCCGACGGGCGCGTCACCTGTCTGCGCGCCTCGGACGGCGCCCTGGCCTGGCGGTTCGACGCCGCGCCCGAGGAGCGGCGCGTGACGGCCTTCGGCAGGCTCGAGTCGCCGTGGCCCGTGCCCGGCAGCGTGCTGGTCGAGGACGGCACGTGCTGGCTGGCGGCCGGCCGGTCGTCGTACCTCGACGGTGGCATCCACCTCTGGGCCCTCGACCCGGCAACGGGCAAGGTGACCAAACAGGAGACGATCTACCACGCCGACCCCAAGACGGGCAAGATGACGCCCGAGACCAACGGCTTCGCGATGACCGGGCTGCTGAACGACATCCCGGGCACCGACGGGGCCGGCGTGTTCATCCGCCAGATGAAGGTCTTTGCCTCTGGGGGTGGAGCCGGCGTGCACCTCTACACGACGGGCGGGTTCCTCGACCCAACCTGGTTCAACCGGACGCTCTGGAAGGCCGGCCGGGCCCAGACGTCGGGCGTCATGGTCCTCGGAAAAGACGTGGCGTACGGCGTGGAGATCTACGGGTCGCGCAGCCGCGAGACCGTCTTCAAGCCCGGCGCCGCGAACTACCGGCTGGCGTGCTATTCGCTCAGGGCAACCGCCGATGCGGCGGGGGGCAAGGGGGCGAAGCCGAAGCAGAAGCGTCAGCAAGGGCCGACGCCCGTCTGGCAGCAGCGCGTCCCCATCCGCATCACCGCCATGGTGCGGGCGGGCGAGACGCTCTTCGTGGCCGGGTCGCCCGACGTCGTGGACCCCAACGACCCCCACGGCGCGTGGGAAGGCCGCAAGGGCGGCGTCCTGGCCGCCTTCGCCGCGTCGGACGGCAAGCAACTCGCCGAGCGCAAACTCGCCGCGCCGCCCGTCTGGGACGGCATGGCCGCGGCGGGCGGGCGGCTGTACCTCTCGACGATGGATGGGAAGGTGGTGTGTTTCGCGGCGCCCTGACGCTGCTCTGAGGCCGCGCGCCGCGCGGCAGCCTACCCAGACCGCCGCGAAAACTCGGCTAGGCTGCGTGCTGGTGGCCTGGAAAGGCCGCCGGCCGATGGTCATGGTGCTTCGCGAAGACCCGAAAAACGCACGGCCGGGCAAGACCGGCCGTGGCACACGTATTCTTTGACTATTCCCGGCCGCACCATGTCCTACTGGCTCAGCATGACAACTTGCGCTTCGCGCGGCGGGCTTCGATCTGGGCGATGGACCGACCCTCAGGAAGGCGCGAGAAACGCGGCACCCTGCCGGTCCGGGCGGGTTCAACGGGCAGGTTGAGGGGCTCCCGCCGAAGAGCCGGCATTCCGGGCGCGTCTTGCCGGCCCAGTATGGTTCGGACCGTTGAAGGAGACTGGCAT
>DATKZB010000075.1:0-11837 GCA_035528235.1 Phycisphaerae bacterium | reverse complement strand
CTCCCCTGGAATACGTCGGGGAGCGGACGGTGGCGCGATGTCTGGCAGCGGGCAAGGGCCTGAGCATCACGAACAGCGCCGGGAACATGAAGGGCTTCGTAACCTACTCGCAGGTGTGATCGGGAAAGGTGGCAGACCATGTTCATTCACCGACGGACGTACAAGGGCGCGGACGGACGGAAACGCAGGTCGCCGACCTGGACCGTCGAACTTCGGACACCCGGCCGGCGCCTCGTGCGCCTGGCCGCCTTCGCGGACAAGCCCGCGTCGGCAACCTTCGGGCGGCGCGTCAAGCACTTGGCCGACTGTGCGGCGGGGCGGGACCCGCTGCCGGCGGACCTTGTGGCATGGATCGAGGGCCTGCCCGACCGGCTACGGGACGGCTTGGCGAAGGCCGGGCTCCTGGACGGGGCCCGCGTGGCGGCGGCTCGAGATCTCGCCGCACACGTCGGGGACTGGCGGGGGGACCTCGAGGCCCGCGACTGCGCCCCGCGTTACGTCCAGATCGCCGTGGCCGCCGTTCAAGGTTTCGCCGCCGCGGCGGGTATCCGGTTTCTGTCGGACCTGGGGCCCGACGCCCTGGCCCGGCACCTGGCGGGCCTGGTGTCGGCCGGCCGGAGCAACCGGACGCGCAACAGCCACCTGGCAAGCATCCGGGCCTTCTGCCGGTGGGCCGTTCGCCTCGGCCGCCTGGCATCCGATCCGACGCAACACGTCCGCACCATCCGTGAGGAGCCCTGCCTGGAGCGCCGGGCCCTTTCGGCCGACGAAGTACGCCGACTCATTCAGGGGACCGCCGCGGCGGGCCCGGCCTTCGGTGCGTCCGGCCCCGAGCGGGCGACGATCTACCGGCTGGCCGTCGAAAGCGGCTTGCGGCGCGGGGAACTGGCAAGCCTCACGCCGGCGAGTTTCGACCTGGACGCGGACCCGCCGACCGTGACGGTTGCCGCGGGGGCGTCGAAACGTCGACGGCGTGACGTCCAACCCATGCGGCCCGAACTGGCCGGCGTCCTGCGGCCCTCGATCGAGGGCAAGGCGCGGACGGCCAAGGCCCTGCCCGTCCCTTCTGGAAACCGGGCGGCGGCCATGCTCCGGGCGGACCTTCGCCGCGAGCGGGCCCGGTGGATCGTCGAGGCGGCGGACCCGGCCGCCCGCCGAGAGCGGTGGCGGTCGTCCTTCCTGGCCGTCCATGACGCCGACGGCGCCGTGGTGGATTTCCATGCCCTGCGGCACACGGCCGGGACGCTGCTGGGGCAGACCGGGGCGCACCCCAAGACGATCCAGGGGCTCATGCGGCACTCGGACATCAACCTGACGATGGGCCGCTACTGCCATCGCGTTGTCGGCCTGGAGGAAGCGGCCCTGGCCGAACTGCCAGATTTTAGTGCCGCGCCGAAGAAAGAGGACCAGGCTGGGGCGGTCCGTGCGACCGGGACTTTCGACGCGAGGGCCTCGGCTCCGTGCGCGCGCCCATGCGCGCAAGAGGCCAACTTTCGACAAATCTCGCCGAACGTCGTTGGACGCCAAGTCAAGTTATCGGTAAGCGGGCATAAGGGCGAAAAGGCCAGCGAAAAGGCCGCAAAACGGGCCTCTCGGCCCCGTCGCGGCCTATCGGAAGTTGGAGCGGGCGAAGGGATTCGAACCCTCGACGTTCAGCTTGGGAAGCTGACACTCTACCACTGAGTTACGCCCGCTTGCGACCGCGACATAGTATGGTGGGCCTGGGGTGCTGTCAACGCGTTTTCGGGCCGCGTGCAGGCCCGGGCGTCAGGGTTTCGCCCGCGTGGGTGAATGGGTTTTTCGGAAATAATATCCGACACCCCGGCCGTCGGCGGCGGTTCCAGAATACATAGGCAGTTTCTGTGGAGCGTGCGTTTGCGGTCCACGGAATGCGTCGAAGACTGCTGAATCCATGGGTTTGCTGATCCTTGAGCGGAGGCCGATAGATGACCGACACACCAAAACCGGACGCAGCGAAACCGAAGGTCGCTCCGAAGATCGCCGAGGGCGACGACATTGAGGCCGTCAAGGCCCTGAACGCCGCCTACAAGAGGATGACCGAGCAACTGGCTCGGGCCATCGTCGGCCAGAGCGAGGTCATCGAGCAGATCCTGGTCGCCATCTTCTGCCGGGGCCACGCCCTGCTCGTGGGCGTGCCGGGCCTGGCGAAGACGCTGATGATCAGCACGACTTCGCAACTGCTCCACCTGACGTTCAAGCGCATCCAGTTCACGCCCGATTTGATGCCCTCGGACATCACGGGGACGGACGTGCTGGAGGAAGACCGAACGACCGGTAAGCGCGTCTTCCGGTTCGTCCACGGCCCCCTGTTCTCCAACATGATCCTGGCCGACGAGATCAACCGGACGCCGCCCAAAACGCAGGCCGCCCTGCTCGAAGCCATGCAGGAACACATGGTCACGACCGGCGAGACGACCTACACGCTGCCCGAGCCGTTCTTCGTCCTGGCCACGCAGAATCCCATCGAGCAGGAAGGCACCTATCCCCTGCCCGAGGCCCAACTCGACCGCTTCATGTTCAACATCATGGTCGATTACCCGACGGCCAACGAGGAAATGGCCATCATCAAGCAGGTCACCGGCACGTACCAGGCCGAACTCGACGTGACGCTGACCGGCGAAGACATTCTGCGGCTCCAGGAGATCGTGCGCCGCGTGCCGGTGGCCGACCACGTGGTCCAGTACGCCAGAGATCTGGCCCGGGCCTCGCGGCCGAACCAGCCGGAATCGCCGCCGTTCATCAGCGAACTCGTCCAGTGGGGCGCCGGGCCGCGCGCCGGCATCTACCTCATCCTGGCTGCCAAGGCCAGGGCGATCCTCCACGGCCGCTATCATGCCACCACGGAGGACGTCCGGGCCGTGGCGCTGCCGGTGATGCGTCACCGCGTCATCACGACGTTCAACGCCGAGGCGGCGGGCATCTCGCCCGACGAGATCGTGAAGCGCCTGCTGGACGAGGTCAAACCGGCCGTCGAGACGGCCATCGCCTGACGACGCCGAGACGCCAGGGGCTGGCGCGGCAACCGGGCGGACCGCGCAGCCGGATCCAACAAGCACAGCCGTCGCCGCGACGGCAGACCAGGTGACATCCTATGGCACAATGCGGTGCGTAGCCTGACTATATGCGTCTGTTGGACCCCGAGGCCCTCGCCAAGATCCATCGGCTGGAGTTGCTGGCCCGGGGCGTGGTCGAGGGATTTGTCGCGGGCCGTCACCAGAGCCCCTACAAGGGGTTCTCGGTCGAGTTCGCCGAGCACCGGCAGTACGTGCCGGGCGACGACACGCGCAACCTGGACTGGCGCGTCTACGGCAAGTCCGATCGCTACTACATCAAGCAGTACATCGAGGAGACGAACCTCCGGGCGGTCATCCTGCTCGACGCCTCGGGGTCGATGCGGTACACCGGGCACCAGGCCGCACGCCACGACGGCCGCGCCCTGTCGAAATTCGAGTACGGCCAGTTGCTGGCGGCGTCGCTGGCCCACCTCATGATTAACCAGCAGGACGCCGTCGGCCTCGTGACGTTCGACACCCAGATACGCCGGTACATTCCGTCGCGGGCCCGCGTCAGCCACCTGCGGGTCCTCTTACAGGAACTCGTCAACACGGTGCCGGGCGACGAATCGGGCCTGGCCCCGGTCTTTCACGACATTGCCGAACGGGCCCACCGCCGCGGCCTGATCGTCGTCATCTCCGACCTCTTTGACGACCCGCAGGAGATTCTCAGCGCGCTGCACCACTTTCGGTACCGCAAGCATGAGGTCCTGCTGCTGCACGTCATGGCCGAAGAGGAACTGACGTTCCCGTTCGACCGGTGGAGCATGTTCCGCGACCTGGAACTGGATGCGCGGCGGGTCCAACTGGATCCGCGGTCTGTCCGGGCCGAGTACCTGGGCCGCGTCCGGGAGTTTATCCGCCAGATTGAGGTCGGCTGCGGGCAGATGGACGTCGACTACGTGGCGCTGTCCACCAAGCGCAGTTTCGACGTTGCGCTGGCGCACCATCTGGCCAGCCGCAGGATGCGGACGAAAGGGCTGGGCAACCGATAGGCGGCCGCCGGGAGCTGTGGGTGCCGGCCGTTGCGACTGTGGCCTCTGGGGCATAGACCTATGGATTTTGCTACGAAGTTTATGCTAATCGGGCTCGTGGCTGTCGCGATCCCCATCCTCATCCACCTGCTGAACCGCCAGCGGGCGACGCTCGTGGACTGGGGCGCCATGCGGTTCCTCCTGGAATCGTTGACGTCGCGCAGCCGGCGAATCCTGATTGAAGAGATCATCCTCATGGTCCTGCGGTGCCTCGTCGTGGCCCTGTTGGTGCTGGCCATGGCGAGGCCGTACCTGCTGGCCCGTTCGACCATCCCGTGGCCGGTGGTTCTGCCGTCGATGATCGTGGCCGTCATGCTGGCCGGGATCGCCGGGGCCATGTGGGCCAACGCCAGGGCCCGGTGGCTTCTGCTCGGCGTGGCCGGGCTCCTGACGCTCGTGGCGGTTGGCGCCTCCATCGTCGAGGGCGTGCTTCAGGACCGAACCTGGACCCTGACCGGCGGCCAGCGCGACGTCGCCATCCTCATCGACGGGTCGACGTCGATGACGATCCCCGTGGACGGCAAGCCCAATCTCGAGCGCGCCATCGACGAAGCCAAGACCGTTATCCGATCGTGCGGCGCCGGCGACGCCTTCAGCCTCATCGTGGCGGGGCCGGCCCCGCGCGCGGTCGTCCGGAACCCCATCACGGACCGCGAGGAACTCGCCCAGGCCCTGCACGATCTCGTGCCCACGGGCGGGGCCATGCGGGTGCTCGAGTCGCTCGACGCCGCCGCTACCAGCCTGGCCGCGGGAACCCGGTCGGCCAAGGAGATCGTCCTGATTACCGACGGTCAGAGCGTCGGGTGGGACGCCCGCAACGAGACCCGCTGGAAGGCTCGCGCGGCCAACCTGAAATCGTTTCCGGTGCCGCCGCGCATCGTTTGTCGCATGCTGTCGCTGCCCCCGGAACTCCACAACGCCGCCGTCGGCGACATCCGCTTCTCGCGCACTGTCGTCGGCACGGACCGGCCGGTCCGCATCGACGTGACGATCGTCAACACCGGCACGACGCCCGTCGAACCGGTCAGCGTCGAACTGCTCGTCGACGGCGTCAGCGTGGCCCGGCAGGATGCCGGCGAGATGGCCCGCGACGCTGCCGAGACCGTTCGGTTCGATCACCGCTTCGCCAAGTCCGGGCCGCACGTTGTCACCGCCAAGGTCCTGAGCGAAGATGAGATGCCCAGCGACAACGAGGCCAGCCGCGTCCTGCCCGTCATCGACAAGCTGCCCGTCCTGATCGTCGAAGGCAACCCGTCGTCACGGCCTCTCGACGGCGCGGCATCGTTCGTGGACATTGCCCTCACGCCCATTGACGAGGAAGAGGTCCAGCCCGCCCAGAAGGAAGATGGCAAGGCCGCCGACAAGGAACCCGAGGCCATTCTCGGGTCGCTGGTGGCGACCACCGTCGTCGACGCGCCGGACATTGCCTCGGTGACGGACTTCGAGCCATACAGGCTCGTCATCCTGGCCAACGTATCCCGATTGCCGCAGGCCACGGCCGACAACCTGGTTCGGTATGTCCAGGGGGGCGGCGGCCTTCTCATTGTCCTGGGCGACAAAGCCCTGCCCGACTTTTACGGGGGCTGGACGAGCGAAGGGGGCCAGCCGTTCGTGCCGGCCGCGCTCGGTCAACGCAAGTCGCTGCCCGAGGCGCCCGCCCACTTCAGCATCAAGACCCTCAGCCATCCGGCGCTCGGGCTCATGCGCGACACCACCCAGTCCGACTCCGAGCGGGCCGTCGTCACGACCTTCTGGACCCTCACCATCGACAACAAGGAGTCGGACGTCCGCGTCGGCGGCCTGATGGACACCGGCGACCCCCTGCTGGTCGAACGCCAGGTCGGCAAGGGCTATGTGCTGATGACGTCGATGTCGCTGGACCGGCACGAGAGCAACCTGCCGTCGCTGAAGTGTTTTGTGCCGCTGGTTCACGAGTTGGCCTACTACCTGGCGGCTCCGGCCCTCACGCAGCCGAACATGCGTCCGGGGTCGGAGTTCGTGATGGAGTTTGCGGCCAAGTCGCCCGGCGCCGCCAAGAAGGCCGAGGAGATGGTGAAGGCGGTGAAGACGGCCGACGTCCTGACGCCCAGCCAACGCTCCCTCAAGGCCCCGCTGGCGGCCACGCCCAACGGTCTGCGTGTCACCTTCGGCGGCACGCAGGAGCCCGGGCTCTACCGACTGATGGTGCCCAAGGCGGTGAGCAACGAGTTTGCCGTGCCCCCGGCGGCCGCCGCCGACACCGGCTTCCCGTTCGTTGTCCTGAACGACGCCGAGGAGGGCCGCCTGACGGCCCTGACCGACGCCGAGATCGAGGCGGCTGCGCAGCAGGTCGACTTGGTTGCCGTCAACAGCACCGACCAACTGATCCAGGCTGTGACCGGCCAGACGCCCCGCGACGAACTCTGGAGGTACCTGGCCTTGGCGTTACTGGCGGGCCTTCTGGCCGAGATCGGCCTGACCCGCTGGATCGCCACCCGGCGGCGGATGCACATGGTCGATGCCGTTGCGTTCGGGCCCGACACGGTCGATACCAACACGTTCCGCGAGCGGGCCAAGCGCATGCTGTCCGGTACGACCCATGAACCTGAAGGTGCATCGAAGGCATGATCCCAACCACGCAACAGCATTACATGTTACCCGAGTCGGTACCGACGGCGCTCGTGTACGTGCTGGCCGTCGTCGCCATCGTGGTATGGATTCTCCTGCATAGGGTGTGGCGCCGGCCGCGAGGCATCCCGCTCCGCATCGTCCGGTTCGCCGCGCTTGCAGGCGTGGGCTTCGTGGCGTTGTCGGCCGTGTGGCAGGCGATGCTGCGCGGGTTCGAGCTGGCCACCGACTGGCCGCTCTGGCCCCTGGCGATTCTCGGGGCATTGGCCGTCGAGATCGTCATCGCTCTGTACGTGCTCGAACGCCGCACCGTCTCGCGGCGTGCCGGTTTGGGCCTGGCCGGTTTGCGCGTCGTTATCGTGGTGCTGGTGGTCGTCATGATGGCCCAACCGGTCTTTACCTGGAACCTCGACAAGACGATTCAGCGCTGGGTGGCGGTCCTGCTCGACACCTCGGCGTCCATGTACGTGCCGGACACCCAGTTGGGGGCATCGGAGAAACTCCGGCTGGCCGAGTCGCTCTCCATCGAGGGCGCCCGTCGCCCGTTCGCCCTGGACGTCGTGGCGGAGACCATGGAGAAGGTTCGCCAGGACATCGCGGCCGAAGGCGAGTGGCTCGCCTCGCTCGGTACCGTCGAGGCCGAGGCCAGGAAACGGCAGTTGGGTGCCCGCCGGGCCGACGTCAACCAGGTCTTCGCGAAGGCCGACGAGGTCCTGGCCGAGCAGGCCGACGCCCTTGCCGCGCCGCTCAAGGCCTCGCTTGGGCTCGACGACTCCGTCACTCGCGGCCTCGACGATGTCCGTAAGCGACTGGCCAGCCCCCTGGGCGAGCGACTCAAGGAACTCCTGGCCCTGACGGACGCGGGCAACACCGCCAACCTGGAGGGTCAACTCGACCGGTTGCTCAAGACCGTCCGTGAGGCGACCGCCGAACTGGGCGCCCTGGCCTCGAAGACCGACGCCCTGGCCACCGCCATCGACGAGGCCGTCTATGAATCGCTGCCGGGCGAGGTCCGCGCCAGGGTCGACACCATGGCCCAGAAGAAACGCCTGGCCCTGGCCCACGACGTACTCCTCCACAGCCCGCCTGCCCAGGCCGCCAACGCCGCCGAGACCGATGACGCCAAGAGCCTGCTCCAGCGGCTCCAGGACAAGTACGGCGTCAAGATGTACACGTTCGCCTCGGCCCCCGCCGAGGTCGACCTGAAGGCCTTCGGCCAGGCCTACGCCTCGGGCGACGAGGTGATCGGCGACGCCGCCACGCTCCCGGCCGAGCAGCAGCAGACGGACCTGACGAACGTCTTCGAGAAGGTGATGGCCGAGATGTCCGACACGCGCCTCTCGGGCATCCTGGTCCTGAGCGACGGTCGCCACAACGCGGCCAAGAGCGTCGAGCCGCTCGTGCGGCAACTGGGCATCCGGGGCGTGCCGGTCTCGTCGGTGGTGTTCGGCGGCGAGAAGCCCCCCATCGACGCCGGCATCATCAGCGTCCAGGCCCCCGAGACCATGGCCACGGGTGACAAGGTCTTTATCACCGCCCAACTCAAACTCGACGGGCTGGCCGGCAAGGAAGTGCTCGTTTCCCTGAACGACGGCGACAAGACGGTCGATACCCAGACCGTCCGGATTCCGACCGACACGTACCGCGTCAGGGTCCAGTTGTCCGACGAGCCGAAGGAGGTCGGCCTCCACCGCTACGCCATTCAACTGCCGAAGTTCGACGACGAAGTCCTGACCACCAACAACCAGTATCCGCTGGCCGTGAGCGTCTCCGACGAGCGGGCCAGGCTCCTCCTGGTCGAGGGCCGGCCTCGCTGGGAGTTCCGCTACATCAAGAACCTCTTCACCAGCCGCGACCGGACCGTTCGCCTCCAGTACGTCTTGCTGGAGCCCGACCGGATCGAGGGCGTGCCGACGCCCCCGAAGGTGAACGCGTCGGCCTCGCGGCCGGTCGACGAGGTCGAGGCCACCGCCCTGCCCAAGGACGAGACCGAGTGGATGAAGTTCGACGTCATCGTCCTGGGCGACGTCTCACCACAGC
Source organism: Phycisphaerae bacterium (assembly GCA_035528235.1). Lineage (GTDB taxonomy): Bacteria > Planctomycetota > Phycisphaerae > FEN-1346 > FEN-1346 > DATKZB01. The sequence goes on along the minus strand of DATKZB010000075.1, from coordinate 3,082 downwards.
AACTCGGCGACGAGCAGCAGCGCATCCTTCGCAAGTTCGTGACGGAGCGCGGCGGCACGCTGGTGGTCATCGCCGGGCCGACGTCCATGCCACACGCCTTTGCCGACACCGCGTTCGCCGACGTCTTGCCCGTTCGCTTCGGCAAGTCGGCCAAGGCCTTCGTCCAGGCGCCCGAGAAGGAATTCCGCCTGTTGCTGACCGCCGATGGCCGCGAGAGCGTCATCATGCGCCAGCAGGTCAACCCCGAGGAGAACCTGAAGATCTGGAACGAGCTGCCGCCCGTCTACTGGCGGTATCCGATTCTCGGCGCCAAGGAAGGCGCTACCGTTCTGGCCTACGCCCTGCCCCCGTCGGCGCCGGACTACATGCCCAAGCCCGGCGCCGAGGCCGCCGCGCCAGACCAGGTCCCCAGCGAGGACGTCCTGCGCCAGCGGCGTGCCTTCGAGCGCCAACACGCCCTCATCGCCCTGCACAACGTCGCCACGGGCAAGGTCATGTTTCTTGCCTTCGACCACACGTGGCGGCTGCGCTACCGCGCGGGCGACACGTACCATCACCGCTTCTGGGGCCAGGTTCTGCGGTGGGCAACGGCCAACAAGTTGCCGGCCGGCACCGAGACCGTCAAACTGGGGACCGACCGGACGCGTTACGCGCCGCACGGGTCGGTCCGCGTCCAGGCCAAGATCGCCAAGAAAGATCTCACGCCCATCGTCGACCGCCAGGACGTGGCCGTCAACGTCTTCGCCGGCGACAAGAGCGTCCTTCGGCAGAACCTCAGGTACGTTCCGAACTCCGCCGGCATGTACGAGGCCGACCTGGGCGAACTGCCCAGCGGGACCTACCGCGTCGAACTCGACGCCCCGGTCGCCAAACCGATGCTCGACGCCGACAACGTCAAGGCCGTGTCGCTGGAGTTCTCGGTCGACCTGGCCACCCCCGCCGAACAGGCTGAACTGTCCCCCGACCGGGGCCTGCTGAGCCGGCTGGCCACGCTGACGGGCGGCAAGGTAGCCGCCCCGTCGCGGGCCGACCGCGTCCTCGAGGCCCTTGGGCCGGTCACCGAAGTCCAGATTGAGCGCCAGGAGTACCCCATCTGGGACTCCGTGCCGTTGCTGGTCCTGATTATTCTGACCGCGTCGGCCGAGTGGCTGCTCAGAAAGAAAGTGGGGTTAGCGTAATGACCGAGGCATCGCCCCTGCTGGCGGATCATGTTCCCCAACCCATTGCCCGCGCCCTGCGCCGGCTCATTCACCGCGTGCGCGGCGTCATTCTGCTGCGCGGCGTGTCGGCCGTGGTGGCCACAGCCATCGGCACGCTGCTGCTCGTCATGGCCATCGACGCCGGCTTCACGCTCTTTTCGCAGACCTTCCGGTGGGTACTGACGCTGTCGGCGCTGGCCGCGACGGTGGGCGTGGCCATGTCGTTCCTGATTTTTCCGATGGCCAGGACCATCACGCTAACGGGCATCGCCCGGGCCATCGAGACGCGGCACCCGGAACTGCAGGAGCGACTCAGTTCGGCCGTCGAACTCCTGACCAGCCAAGACATTCCGGAGGTTCGCGGCTCGGAGGTCCTCATTGCGGCCCTGGCGGCCGAGGCCAGCCAGGAAGCCATCCGCGTCAGGCCGCGGTCCGAGATCCCCCTCAGGGCCGCCCGGCCGTACCTTCTGGCGGCCGTCGGTGTGGTGGCGGTCTTCGCGGCTCTCTGGGTGGTTTACCCGGGCATCACGGCGCGTCTGCTGAAACGGGCGGTGGCCCCCTTCATGAACCTGCCCAACATCTCGGCCGACATGCTCACGGTCACGCCCGGCGACGCGATTCTGGCCGAGGGCCAGCGACTCGAAATCCAGGTCGACGTCGCCAACCAGGCCGTCAAACGGGCGTCGTTCCGCAAGATTCTGCCCGACGGGTCCGAGCGGTCCGAGTACATGACCGCCCTTCCGGACTCCGACCAGGGCCACCCCCGGTTCACGCTGACGTGTCCGCCGGCGGCCGAGACCTTCCGGTACCGTGTCCACGCCGGCGACGCCCTGAGCCAGTTCTACGACGTCACGGTCGTTCCGCCGCCCGTCGTCAGGCGGCTCGATGCCCGGTACGACTATCCGGCCTACACGCTGCGCGAGCCCAAGACCGAGACCGACATCTCCGGCGAAATCCGGGCCGTGGCCGGCACCAAGGTCACCGTCTCGGCCACCACGAACAAGCCGATCAAATCGGCCGAGGTGCGGCTGAACGGCCGCCCGGCCAAGGACGTGACCACGCAGATCCTGCCGGGGGCCGAGGGCGCGGGCGTCTGCCGCTTCGAGATCGCCCTGAAACCCGGCTTCCGCGGGCGTTGGACCCTGGTCATGACCGACGAGTTCGGCTTCACGAACTCCTCGCCCGAGCGAGAGATCGTGGCGCTTCCCGACCAACCGCCGACGGTCAAGATCCTCAATCCCGAGGTCAAGAAACTCCGCCTGAAACCCACCGATCGCCTGCCCATTGGATACGCCATGAGCGACGATTTCGGACTGGGCAAGGCTGGTTTCGTTGTCGTTACCGACGCCCAGAAGAACGCGGACGTCGTGGTGGGTCTGCCGTCGGACCAGAACGTGGCCAACCGCACCGCCGCCGGAGAGGCCACGCTGGCCCTCTCGTCGCTGCCTCTCCAGGGTGCCAAGCAGTTCACCTTCCGCCTGCGGGCGATCGACAATCGTCCCCCGGACCTCAAGGGGCCGGGCGAGGGTTCCTCGCACACGATTACGGTCGAACTCGACCTCTCGGCCGAGTCGTACGCCATGCAGTCGCTGAAGGCCGAGGAACAGACCCTCCGTAACGCCCTCGAAAAGGTCCTCAAGGAACTCAAAGAGACCAAAGAGGATTCCGTCCCCCTGAAGGAGACCGCGCCCAAGGCCCCCGAACTCGACAAGGCCTCCGCCGAGCGCGTCGACCGCATGCGCGAGCATCTGGCCGAGGCCAAGGCCACCACCGCCGAGGTCACGCCCAGGGCCGCCGAAGGCACCTTTGCCGGCATGGAACCGAAACTCAACGAACTCGGCGGCGAGGTCACGGCGGCCGAGGACAAGACCGGACAGGTCAAA
>DATKZB010000074.1:0-19747 GCA_035528235.1 Phycisphaerae bacterium | reverse complement strand
GTGGGCGCTACAGGACTCGAACCTGTGACCTCGTGGGTGTGATCCACGCGCTCTAACCAACTGAGCTAAGCGCCCACGCCGATTGAGTTTCCGGCGGCGAAGAACTATACCGGCGCCGGGCCGGGCTTTCAAGCCAAATCGGCCGACGGACGGCCGCCCGGCTGGCCGGGCGGACACCTGCCCCAAAGAACCGAGGGCGATGCCGCGCGATTCGCTTGACATCCGGCCGCCGTCCCGCCAGCATATCCCCCTGCAAACCTCCGGAAGGAGAGACCATGGCGAAGCGTCTGCGGCACGTGAACGTGGCGGTCATCGGCCTGGGCATGGGCGGGGCCCACCTGAAAGGCTATGCCGAGCATCCCGGCTGCACCATCGCGGCCATCTGCGACGTGGACAAGGTCCGCCTCGCGGCGAAGGCGGCCGAGTTCGGCCTCGACGAGTCGCGTCTGTTCACCTCGACCGACGCGCTCTTTCGCGCGGCCGGCGACCTGGGGCTCGACGCCGCGAGCGTCGTGCTGCCGAACACGTACCACGCCCCGGTCACGATCCAGGCGCTGCGTCGGGGTCTGCACGTCCTGTGCGAGAAGCCGATGGCGATGAACGCCGGCCAAGCCCGCCGCATGATGGCCGAGGCCCGGAAGGCCCGCCGCACACTCGGCATCAACCTCTCGTTCCGTTTCGTGCCGCAGAGCCGGGCCCTCAAGGACGTCGTCGACGCCGGCACGCTGGGCCGCGTCTATTACGCCCACACGCGTTGGTGGCGGCAGCGGGGCCTGCCGGGTCTCGGCGGATGGTTCGGCACGAAACGCCTGTCGGGCGGCGGACCCGTCATCGACCTGGGCGTCCACCGGATGGACCTGGCCATGTGGCTCATGGGGAGCCCGCAGCCGGTGGCTGTCTCGGCCGCCGTGTACGACCCGATCGGTTCGCGCGTGGCGCGCCTCCAGAAGAAGACGTTCGACGTCGAGGACCTCGGCGCTGCGTTCGTCCGGTTCCAGGGCGGCGCCACGCTTACCCTCGAGGCCTCGTGGGCGGGGTTCAGCGGCAAGAACGAGGACATGGTCACCGAGATCCTGGGCGATCGCGGCGGCATCGTGCAGCGGAACTTGGGCGAGGGGTACGACTTCGAGGCCCGCGTCTTCACGGAAACGGGCGGGTCGCTGGCCGAGACGCAGATCAAGCAGCGCCTGGCGCCCGCGCCGTCGGCGTACGCCGACTTCGTCGACGCCGTGCTCGAGGGCCGCCCCACACTGGCACCGGCCGAGGACGGCCTGAAGGTGCAGCAGGTGCTCGACGCCATCTACCGCTCGGCCAGGTTGGGCAAAGAGGTGCGCATCCGGTAGGCCGCCGGGCGTGCCAGGCGGCGAAGGGGGTCCTATGCCGTTCGACATCCATCGCGGCACCAACATCAGCCACTGGCTGAGCCAGAGCGAGGCCCGGGGCGAGGTGCGGCACCGGTACTTCACCCGCCCCGACGCCCAGCGGTTGGCCGACCTGGGCCTGGACCACCTGCGGATTCCCATCGACGAGGAACAGATGTGGGACGAGGCGGGCCATCGCCAGGGCGAGGCGTTCGACCTCTTGGACGCCGCCCTCGACTGGTGCCGCGAACTGGGGATGCGGGCCGTCGTCGACCTGCACATCCTCCGGTCGCACCACTTCCTGGACGCCGAGCCGCGCCTCTTCACCGACCCGAAGGAGGCCGACCGGTTTGCCGACCTGTGGCGCGACCTCTCGGCCCACCTGCGCCGCCGCCCCAACGACGAGGTGGCGTACGAACTCATGAACGAGCCCGTGGCCAAGGACCCCGACGACTGGAACCTGGTGGCCCGCGTGGCGTACGACGCCCTCCGGGCCGAGGAACCCGACCGCACGGTGGTCCTGGGGTCGAACCGCTGGAACGCGGCCGCCACGTTCGACGCCCTCGACGTGCCCGAGGGCGACTCGAACCTCGTCCTCACGTTCCATTACTACCTGCCGATGCCCATTACGCACTACCGGGCATCGTGGTGGCCCGGCGGCAAGTACGATGGCCCGGTCCATTACCCGGGCCAGCCCATCAAGCCGCACGACTGGGACGCCCTGCCCGCCGACATGAAGCAACTGTTGGCCGCGCACAACACGTTCTACAATGCGGCCGTCATGGACCGCGACCTGGCTCAGCCGATGGCCGCCCGCAAGCGGACGGGCCTGGCGCTGTATTGCGGCGAGTTCGGCTGCATCGACCTGTGCCCCGACCCCATCCGCAAGGCGTGGTACAGGGATTTCCGCACCGTACTGGAGGCCCACGGCATCGCCTGGGCCAACTGGGACTACAAGGGCGAGTTCGGCCTGTTCGACTCGAAAGGCAACCCGACCGTCGTCGTCGAGGCCATGCTGAAGTGATGTCGGCTCAATACGGGTGTTAGCCGCCCGCCTTGGCGGGCGCGCCTGGTGACAGGAGGTATGCCATGACGTTACCCGACGGTTTGCAGTTCGGCCTGGGCGGTCTGCCGCTCATCACCGACGCCCAGACGCGCAGCATCTCGGCCGAGAACCCCGACGGCGCCCGCGGTGGCGGCGCCAAGGCCGATCCCAAGGGCGAAGGCCCCGCCCGCGAACTCGGCACCAGATGGAAGGTCCGCCCCTGCATCACCGTCAAGACGGGCGAGACCGTGACGCTGGCCGACGTCAAAGGCCCCGGCGTCATCCGCCACATCTGGATTACCGTCAAGGAAGAGGCCCTGCGGTCGGTGATCCTCCGGTTCTACTGGGACAAGGCCAAGGCCCCCGCCATCGAGGTGCCGCTGGGCGATTTCTTCGCCCTCGGTCACGGCAAACGCGCCAAGGTCTCGAGCCTGCCCGTGGCGGTGTGCCCGTCGGGCGGCATGAACGCGTACTGGCCCATGCCGTTCGCCAAACACGCCCGCGTCACCATCGAGAACCAGTGGCACGAGGACATCGACGGGTTCTTCTACCAGATCGATTACGCCCTTGCGGCCGTCCCGAAAGAGGCCGGGTACTTCCATGCCCAGTGGCGCCGCAGCCTGACGACCCGCGAGTGCCCTGAGCACGTCATCCTCGACGGCGTGAGGGGCCGTGGTCATTACGTCGGCACGTACCTCGCCTGGACGCAACTCTCGGGCGGATGGTGGGGCGAGGGAGAGGTCAAGTTCTACATCGACGGCGACTCGAAACACCCGACCTATTGCGGCACGGGCACCGAGGACTACTTCGGCGGGGCGTGGTGTTTCTACGGGCCCGACGGCCGCGAGGAAACCTTCTCGACGCCGTTCCTGGGCCTGCCCCTGTCGCTCCAGCAGCCCACCCAGGTGCCGCGACACGGCCTGTACCGCTGGCACGTCATGGACCCGATCCACTTCCGCAAGGACCTGAAGGTCACGATCCAGGCGCTAGGTTGGTGGCCGGGGGGCAAGTTCCAGCCGCTGACCGACGACATCGCCTCGGTGGCCTATTGGTACCAGAAACCGCCGGCCGCGCCGTTCCCCGCGTTCCCCGGCATCAACGACCGCTACGGGCGGTAGGGCTGTGTCGCGCGCGAAACGAAGCGTGGCATGGTCATCCCGATGGGTGACCATGCGTTTCCCCTTGCCGTTGTAGCGCCGGGGCCATGCCCCGGCGGCCCGGCCACTTCGAATAGTCTACGTCCAAGTCGCCACGGGTGAAAACCGGTTGCCTTGGCCGGCGGCGGCGCGGTCTAATAGGGCTTTGCCGGTGGGGAGGGGCTCGCGCAAGCGGTCCGATAGGCAGAGCGCCGATGGACATCCAATTGGCCTACGGGCGCCAGGGCGCCCGGATCACGGTGCCGGACGAGAACCTCGTGGCGGTCGTCGAGCCGACGTGGCCGAGCGTCCTCGCGCAGCCGCAGACCGCCGTGACCGAGGCCCTCGCCGCGCCGGTCGACGGGCCGCCGCTCCAGGCCGTCCTGGCCCAGCGGGTGGGCGAGCGGAGCCGGTCGGTGGGGTCGGAGGGATGGCGCCGAGACTGGCGGAACTTCCGTGCCGTCATCATCACGAGCGACCTGACGCGCCCCTGCCCCAACGTCGACGTCCTTATGCCGATCCTTCGGGCCATGCACGAGGCCGGCGTCCCGATCGATTGCGTCACGATCCTCATCGCGGCGGGCCTGCACGCCCCGACCACCGGCGAGGCCGCCAGGAAACTCCTGGGCGCCGGCATCGTCTCGAAGTACCGCATCGTCAATCACTTCGGCCACCGGCCCGTGACGCACGTGCGGCTGGGCACGACGGCGGCCGGGACACCGGTCGTCCTGGCCCGCGAGTGGGTCGAGGCGAACCTGCGGATCGCCACCGGCGTCATCGAGCCGCACATGATGGCCGGCTTCTCGGGCGGCCGCAAGGCCGTCTGCCCCGGCGTCGCCGCCGACGAAACGGTCCGGGCGTTCCATGCGCCGCGGTTCATCGAGCACGAACGGGCCCTGCCCGGAATCCTCGAGGGGAACCCGACGCACGACGAGGCCCTGGCGGTGGCGCGGTTCGCCCCGCCGCATTTCACGGTCAACGTAACGGTCGACCGGGCGGCGTGCCTGACGGGCGTCTTCGCGGGCACGATGGAAGGCGCCCACGCGGCCGGCGTGGCGTTCCTCAGGGAGCACGTGGCCCGCCCCGTGCCCGAGCCGTGCGACATCCTGGTGACGACCAACGGCGGCTGGCCTCTCGATGCCACGTACTACCAGTGCCAGAAGGGGCTGCTGCCGGGCCTGCCCATTCTGAAGCGCGGGGGGACGTTCGTCTTTGCGGCCGCGTGCGAAGACGGCCTGGGCCAGCGCGAGTTCAGGGGCCTCCTGGGCCGGCACCGGACGCTCGCGGAGTTTATGGAAGCCATCACGGCCCCGGGGGCCGAGGTCGTCAAGGACCAGTGGGCCCTTCAGAACCTCGCCAAGGCCGCCCGCCACGGCGAGATCGTCTTCTGGTCCGACCGACTCGATTGGGAAGACCAGCAGCACCTCTTCGTGACGCCCGTCCGGAGCCTGGCGGCGGGCCTCGCCTGGGGCTTCGAGAAACACGGTCGCCAGGCCCGCGTCATCGTCATGCCCCACGGGCCGTACGTCCTGCCGTACCTGGCCCCGCCCGCAACGCCCTGACGGCGCCGCCGCACACGCACGTTAGCCGCGGTGCACTCGCCTTGCCCTGTTCGCGCGGTGGGTACGGGGACCCACCGCGCAAAGGCCTCGTTAGCCGCGGCACTTGTGCCGCGCGCCGGATTGTGTCGCACACCTCGGCCCGCTATACTGGCCCCCATGACCGAACCGCGTTTCGCGTATCCGATCTTCCTGAACCTGGCCGGCCGCCGGGCCGTCGTCGTCGGCGGCGGGCAGGTGGCCCTGCGCAAGGCCCGGGCCCTGGCCGACGCGGGGGCCGCGGTCCGCGTCGTCGCGCCCGAGTTCCTGCCACAGTTCGCCGAGGATGAGCGCTTCGAGTGCGTGGCCGAGACCTACCAGGCCCGCCACGTGGCCGATGCGGTCGTCGTCGTAGCGGCGACCGACGACGAGGCCGTCAACGCCCGCGCGGCCGCCGACGCCCGAGAGGCCGGCGCGCTGGTCAACGTCGTCGACGAACCGGACCGGTGCGATTTCATCGTGCCGTCGCAAGTCCGTCGCGGCGACCTGCTGATCGCCGTCTCGACGGGCGGCGCGGCACCGAGCCTGGCGCGACGGCTGCGCGAGCGGCTCGAGAAGGAGTTCGGGCCGGAGTACGAGACGCTGCTAGCGGCGCTTCGCGAGGTCCGCGAGCGGATGAAGGCGAACGACCTGCCGCCCGAGCGGCGCCGACGCCTCTTCGAACGGCTGACCGAGGAGGATATTCTTGCCGCCGCCCGCCGCGGCCCCGAGGCCCTCCGCCGCGCCATCGACGCTGTCGTCACGCCCCATGGTCACCCTTCGGGCTGACCATGCCACCCGACGTGGCGCCGCTACGGCTCGACGAGTTGCTTGGAGTCGGGCAGGTCTTTGATGCTCCCGAGGCCGAACACCTGGAGGAACTTCTTGGTCGTGCCGTACAGCAGGGCCCGCCCGAGTTGCTCGCTGCGGCCCGTGACGCGCACGAGGCCTTTCTCCATGAGGGTGCGGATCATGTCGCCGCACGCCACGCCGCGGATGTCCTCGACCTCGGCCCGCGCCACCGGTTGCTTGTACGCGATGATGGCGAGCGTCTCCAGGGCCGCCTGCGTGAACCGGGCCTGACGGCGGGCCTGGAGCAGTTGCTTCAGGTACTTGTTGTACTCGGGCCGCGTGAACAGTTGCAGGCCGCCGGCGATTTCCTCGACGGTAAACGCGCGGCCGGTGGCCTCGTATTCCTCCACCAGTTGGCCCACCGCCTCGCGGACCGCCTCGACGGTCACGTCGTCGCCGGCGACGTCGGCCAGCCGCTCGACCGGCACCGGTTCGTCGCTGGCAAAGAGGACGGCCTCGATAATCTGCTTCAGGGGCGTGTTACTCATGCGACTCCTTTATGGCATTTCGGATGCGCCCAAGGGCCTGGTCGACGGCCGCCTTCGTCGCGTTCGACGTGATGGTAGCGGCCGTGATGGCCTGGACGTCGCGGACGGTGTCGGGTTGGCGCCCGACGAACGCCCTCAGGAACGTGTTGGCGCACTCCTCGGTCTTGCCCGGCTCGTCCGGGCCGAGGAGTTTCTCCCATAGGGTGAAGTTCGACCAGGTCTCGGCCACCTGGGCGCCCAGGCCGGGCGTCTCGGACTGCGATACGACCACGACCCGCACGATCTCCAGGCCCGGCGCCCTTGCGCCGACCATGACCTTGACGGTGCTCGAGTAGCCCGGCGCCGCCCCCGCCGCCACCCACCCGGCGACCTTGCCGCCGGCGCCGCGCGCGGCATAGACGGCGGTGCCGGCCTGGGCGTCGCCCGCGAGGGGCCTGGCGGTGTCGACCGTGGTGCCTTCGGGCGCGACAGTCTCGATGGCCGCCTGCGTCGTGGCCCGCTCGCGGTCGGCGATGCCATCGCGCCACAGGCCGTACAGGACGGCCACGCCGCCGCCCATCACCACGCAGACGAGCGTCAGAATGACGGTGAACTTCAGGAGGTTGCGGATCATTGCGTGTGTCCGAACAGGCGCGGTTGCGTCCAGCGGTCGATGAGCGGCACGGCCGTGTTCATCAGCAGGATCGAGTAGCAGACGGCCTCGGGGTACCCGCCGTAGAGCCGAATCAGGATCGTCAGCAGGCCGCAGCCGAAACCGAACACGAGCATGCCGCGGTTGGTCAGCGGGCTGGTGACCATGTCGGTGGCCATGTAAAAAGCCCCCAAGGCCAGGCCCCCGCCCAGCAGGTGGTACGCCACAAAGTGCGGCGCCAGCGTGGCGGCGCCCGCGTGGAAGACGATGGGCATCCACCCTTTCTCGCCGGCGTCCAGCGGCAGCAGGAGCGCCCCGACGGCCACCATCGCCACGTACGTCACGGGTATCTGCCAGCGGATCCAGCCCCGGGCGATCAGATACACCGCGCCGGCGAGAAGCAGCAGGACGCTGGTCTCGCCGATGCTGCCGCCGACGTTCCCCAGGAACATGTCCCATAGGCCGGGCAACTTGCCGGCCAGCCCGGCGGCGGCCTGGTGCCCGGTGGCCACGGCCTTCAGGTGGGCCATCGGGCTGGCCGACGTGATGGCCTCGACGCCGGCCGGCACGCCGGTGACCGCCGTGCCGACGCTGCTCAGAAAGTGCCCGGCCTCCAGGACCGGGTACGCCGCCGGGTTCATGTCGACCGGAAACGACACGTGGACGAACGCGCGGCCCACCAGGGCGGGGTTCCAGATGTTGCACCCCAGGCCGCCGAAACACTGTTTGGCAATGCCGATGGCCACCACCGACGCCACGATCGGCACGAACCACCGCGCCTGGGCCGGCAGACAGAACGCCACCAGCAGACCCGTGACGACGGCGCTGCCGTCGCCCAGCGTCGCCTTGCCCAGGCGCAGCCGCGTGATGACGGCCTCCACGACGACCGCCGTGGCCGTCGCCAGGCCGATGTGCAGGTAGGCCCGGATGCCGAAGAAGTACCCCGAGGCCACGGCCGCCGGCACCAGGGCCGCCGCCACCGACCACATGACGCGGGAGATGCTCTCCTTGCCGCGCAGGTGCGGCCAGTGGCCGACGACCAGGCCGCCCTCGGCGGGCTGTGGGGTGGCGAGTTGGGCGTCAGGGGGCAACCTTGTCGACCTCCCGCTTGAGTTGGGCCTTGTGGGCCTCTTCCTTGGCGCGCCCGCGCGCCAGGGCCTTTCGCCGCTCGCCGCGCAGCATCTCGATAAGGTGGATCATCCGTCGCCGGGCCGGGCAGACGTACGCGCACGCCCCGCAGAGGACGCAGTCCATCAGGCCGACGTCCATGGCCGTGTCGATGGCATCAAGGTTGCCGTCGAGGAACGATTCGGCCAGGATCGAGAGGCGGCTGGGGTTCAAGTACGCCGGGCAGTGCCGCGCGCACGCCCCGCACCGGATGCAGGGCCCGCCGTCGTACACGGCGGCCCGGCGGAACACCAGGAGTCCGCCCGTGCCCTTCTTGACGTACAGGTCGGTCGTGAACTGGTCCTTGCCCATCATGGGGCCGCCGAAGATGAGTTCCTCAAATCCGTCGGCCACCTCGGCCCGCGCCAGCAGGAGGCCGATGGGCGTGCCGATGCGTGCCCGGAAGTTGGCCGGCCTGGCGGCGGCGTCGCCCGAGACCGTCAGGACCCGCTCGATGAGCGGCACGCCCCGCGTCACGGCGTCGGTGATGGCGCAGGCCGTCTGGACGTTCTGGACGACGACGCCGACGTCGGCCGGCAGGCCGCCGGTCGGGACCTCGCGGCCGAGGACGGCCAGGATGAGTTGCTTCTCGGCCCCCTGGGGGTACTTCGTCTCGAGGACCCGGACGCGGCACCCCTCGTGTCCGTCGACGGCCTGGCGCATGGCCTCGATGGCGGCGGGCTTGTTGTCCTCGATGCACACCCGGCCGCGCGCCGCCCCCGTGGCGGCCATGCACAGCCGCATGCCCGTCACGATGTCGGCGGCCCGGTCGAGCATGACCCGGTAATCGCACGTCAGGTACGGCTCGCACTCGGCCCCGTTGATGAGGATGGTGTCGACGGTCTTGCCCTTGGGGGGCGCCAGTTTGACGTGCGTGGGGAAGGTGGCGCCGCCCATGCCGACGACGCCGGCCTGGGCGACGGCTTGGCGGATGGCGTCGGCGCCCAGGTCCTGCCAGGGCCGCGGCTGATTGCACCCGTCGGCCCAGGCGTCGGCGCCGTCGGGTTCGATGGCGATGGCATCCATCATCTGGCCGGTGGCGGCATCGACGATCCGCTCGATGCCGGTCACGGTACCGCTGGTGGGGGCGTGGACGAAGGCCGAGATGAATCCGTCGGGCCGCCCGATGGGCTGGCCTTTCCGGACGCGTTCGCCCTTCTCGACGATGGGCAGGCTGGGCGCGCCCAGGCTCTGGGCCATGGGCACGACCAGCCGCGGCGGCACCGGCACCGTCTCGATGGCGGCGTCGGCCGTCCACTTGTTCGCAGGCGGATGAATCCCACCGGGAAACGTTGCGCGGCTCACGTCTATCCCTCGCCCTGGAAAGGCCAAGTATACGGGGCCGGCCGGGGGTCGTAAACGAATTTTGCGTCGCGGTGACCGCCGGCCGGTCAGCGGATGGATTCAGCGGGCAGTTCGGTCTTGACGCCCTCGTCGGCCACGCGGTCGAGGTTCGGCGTCTTCAGCAACGGGTGACCGGCACAACTCAGGGCGTCCCGCCGCGGGCCGACGTCAGGCGGGCCCGCCCAGCAGTCGGGCCGTCTCGTCGGGCGTGAACCGGATGGGGCGGCCCGAGGCGTCGATGAGCGCACCGGTAATCGTCGCCTCGGCCACGACCACGTCGTCGTCGGCCCTCAGGATCCGGTTCGCAAAGACGACCCGCGCGCCGCGGACCTCGCGGACCTGGGTCTCGATGACGAGTTCGTCGTCGTACCCGGCGGCGCCGCGGTACCGGACGTCGGCGCGGGCGACGGCGACGAAACGGCCCTGGCGTTCCATGTCGGCGTAGGCCAAGCCGCGCTCGCGCAGCAGTTCCGTCCGGCCCATCTCGAAGTACACGAGGTACGCGCTATGGTGGACGCGATTGCCGCGGTCCACTTCGCCGTAGCGGACGCGAGTTGTCATACGGTGGGGGGACGGCATGCTCAGCCCCCCGCGGCCAGGAACCGATCGATGATCTGCTTGAACTCGGGTTCTTTCTCGGTTTCCCACATGCCGATGATGCGTCGTTCGCGCTGGGCGTTCTCGGGCGAATCGGAGGCATGGGCGGCGTTGCGCATCAGGTCGCGGCCGAAGTCGCTCCGGACCGTCCCGGCCTCGGCCTTCTCGGGGTTCGTGGCCCCCTGCCACTGGCGGATCTTGGCGATGGCGTCCGGGCCCCGGTACAGAAGGGCCAGGCACTGGACCGGGCCGGGCTGGTCGTGCTCGGCCTTGCCGGCGACGGTTTGCGGGTCGACGCCCGTCATGTACTGGACGATCTTGGCGAACTCGGTCCGGGCGTTGGTGTCGGCGAGCATGCGGTTGGCGGTCTTGAAGAACTCCTCCGGCAGGTCGAAATCGAACGCCCCTTTCAGCCGCTGCCGCATCGTGTTCTCGATGAGGAACTGGAGCCGCTCGCGGAAGACGTCGAGCAGCGGCCCGTAGAAGGCCTCGCCCTGTGCGGCCGACATCGAGAGCAGTTTCGCCCCCACGATGTAGAGGCCGGTCCGCGAGAACACGTCGATGATGTACCCGGGCCGGCGGCTCCGCCTCTCGAAGTTCTCGGGCTTGAGGATCACGAGTTGCGTCTCGAACGTGGCGGAGTCGGGCAGGAAATCGACGGCATGCTCGATGACGCCGCCGTCGGTGGCCGCCGTGCGGGCCAGAAACTCGAGTTCCTCGCGCAGCGTGTCGGGGTCCGGGCCGCAAATGACCGCCGGCTCGAAGTACCGGATGGTCCCGTCCGGGTTGTTCTGGAAGTCGCCGTACGTCCCGCGGACCGTGTGCCCGGTGACGCGTGGGCTGGCGCGGCCGACGACGTCGTCCATGAGGTGCCGGAAGGCGTTCTCGCCCTCGAACAAGAGCACCAGGCACCGGTTCGAGAGGCCCATCGGGTTGCGGCGGCGGAGGTTCTCGTCGACGTACCGGATGAATGCCTCGCGGACCGGGTTGTCGAGGTCGCTCTTGCGAAGGATCGCCAGGTACGCGTCGACCCACGCGTCGCTGGGCGCGTACACGTGGATGCCCACCAAGTCGAGTTGCGACAGGCTGACGAGCCTGCCGATGATGCCTCCCGTGCGGCTCTTGTGGAGGCTGTACGGCGTGATCATGGCGTAGGCCAGTTCGGTTGCCACCCGAGGGTCCTCCCTCTGACCGTGCGAACCGGTACTCTAGCCCCGCCGAGGGCGCCGGTCAACGCCTTTCGCGCGGGCCGGGGCGTGCCGAGAGTCTTTGGCATGCACCCCATTCTGGGGTGGCATGCCCACGCCGCTGTTGGCGTGGGCATGTCGCACGTGGGCCGAGGAGCATGCCCAGGCAACGGCGGCCTGGGCATGCCACCCATGCCAGAAAGTCCTGCCACCCCGCGCGGCCCGGGGTCCGAGGGTTTCGCTTGACGTGGGCGGTGCCGCGCGGCAAGGTTCTCAGGTGGCCGGGCCAGGGGCGCGCCCTGCGAAGGCGAAAGGAGACCTGCGGTGATCACCATCGGCATTGCCAGCGACAACTTCCGGCACGAAGACCGGTCCCTGCGGTACGTCTTTGCCTGGTGCCGCGACCAGGGCTGCGACACCGTCGAGATCAACACGGTCAACGGCGAGGATTTCTTCGAGGGGCTCGGTTTCTCGCCGGCCATATCGCTGGGGGCCGACGGCCTGGCCCTGCGCGGCGAACTCGGCCGGTACGGCCTGGCGGTCAGCCAACTCGACTGCCACTATGCCCTGCACCGGTGGCAGTGCATCCCCTACATGATCAACGGCATCAAGATGGCCAAGGTGCTGGACTGCCCGTACGTGGCCACGAGCGACGGGGCCGAGGTGCCCGAGGGCATGACCCTGGAGCAGGTCTTCGACCGCACCGTCTACCACCTGGGCGAGGTCCTGCCCGTGGCCCGGACCCACGGCGTCGGCATCAACATCGAGCCCCACGGGCCGCTGACCACCAACCTGGCGATGATGCGCCGACTCATGGAACACTTCGACGACCCCCTGCTGGGCATCAACTTCGACACCGGTAACGCCTTCATCGCCGGCAACGACCCCGTGGCCATGGTCAAGGATCTGATGCCCTGGGTCAAACACTTCCACGTCAAGGACGTGGCGCCGGAACTGAAGGCCCACATCGGCAAAGACACCGGCATCGCCGCCAGCGAGGTGTACGTGGGCCAGGGCATCAACGCCGACAACATCCGGGCCATCGTCGCCCTGCTGAAGAAGGGGAATTGGTCCGGCGTCATGAGCCTCGAGAGCAAGGGCGAGGTCAACACCCTCAAGAGCCTCCAGTGGCTCCGCGGCATCGTCTGACGCCGCCCGACCGGCGGGGCGTTCTCCCGACACGCCGGGTGCCACTGGCGGCTTGTCCGCCAGTGTTCTGGAGGCACTGGCTGCAAGCAGCCAGTGGCGCCCGGCGCGACTAGCCGCTGCTAGCCGCGAGCGCCCGCGAGCGGCACGGCGAACCGCTTACTCGCGTGCGCGGCTAGTTGCACGCGGGGCCGAAACATGGTCACCCTGCGGGAGGACCATGCCACCCGCCGCCCGTCGATCCCGGCGCGGGACGGGCCTTCGCGCCGCCGGCACTTCCGGTAGACAACCACCCCCGGACACGGTACCCTCCTGCTGAAAACCATCCGCTCCCGGAGATGCCCCGCGATGCTCGACGCCGTAATGGCTGCGCCGGTCCTCGTGAAGGTCGTCGGGTCGCTGGCGCTCATCCTGGTCGTCAACCGGTTCGTGCGGAACCTGGCCGTGAGCGTCGCGGCCGGGACGGCGGCGCTGGGCCTCTGGTCGGGCCAGCCGGTCGGCACGGTGCTGGATGTGGCGTGGGCCCGCCTGGCCTCGGCCGACAACCTGTGCCTGCTGGTCACGATCTTCCTGGTCATCTGGCTGAGCAGCCAGATGGCCGCCGCCGGGGTCATGGAGGACCTGGTCGGCTCGGTCCGGTCGCGGACGGGGCAGCGGGCGTCGATGGCCGTGCTGCCGGCGGTCATCGGGTTTCTGCCGATGCCGGGTGGGGCCATCTTCTCGGCCCCCCTGGTCGAGAGGTGCGACGCCGACGGCTCGGTCGAGCCCGTCCTGAAGGCCCAGACGAATTACTGGTTCCGCCACATCTGGGAATACTGGTGGCCGCTGTACCCGGGGGTGCTGCTGGCCCTGGCCATCACGCGGCTGGAGGTCTGGCAGTTCGTGCTCCTGCAACTGCCGCTGACGCTGCTGGCCGTGGCGGCGGGCTACGTCTTTCTGCTCAGGCGGATCCATCCGGCGGGGGCCGACCCCGACTCGCACCCCGCGGCCGGACCGCGCCGGCGGTTCGTCGCACTCATCCTGCCCATTCTCGTGGTCATCGGCACGTACGTTGCCGTGCGACTGGGGTGGAGCGGCGCGCAGCACGAGTGGCCCGACCTCCCGGGCCTCAACAAGTACGTCCCCATGATCGTCGGTCTGGTGCTGGCCATCGCCACGCTCCAGGGCCAGCGGCCGCTGGCCTGGGCCAGGTGGAGACCCATCCTCGTGTCGCACCGGACGGTGACGATGGTCGTCCTGGTGGCCATCATCCGCATCTACGGGGCCCTGATTGAGTCGAGACTGGCCGACGGCGCCTCGCTGGTCGAGGCCATGCGGGGCGAGATGAACCAGTGGGGCATCCCCGTGCTGGCCATGATGATGCTCCTGCCCTTCATCGCGGGTATCACCACGGGCGTGTGCATCGGATTTGTGGGCGCCAGTTTCCCGATCGTCGTCAGCCTGCTGGGCGAGGACCCGTCGCTGGGCCAGGTGCTGGCCGCGACGACGCTGGCGTTCGGCTTCGGGTACATGGGCATGATGCTCTCGCCCGTCCACGTGTGCCTGATCGTGACGAACGAACACTTCCGGACGCCCCTGCCCCGCAGCCTCCGCGGCCTGCTCGCCCCCGCCGCCGCCGTCCTGGCCGTGGTGACGGCCTACCACTTTGCCATCCGGTGGGTGATGGGGTGAGGCGGGCATAACCGAGTATGCCAGTACTTCCTGGCAAGCCCGCGCTCTGGGGTGGCATGCCCACGCCGCTGTTGGCGTGGGCATGTCGCACATGGGCCGGGGAGCATGCCCAGGCAACGGCGGCCTGGGCATGCCACCCATGCCGGGAACTATTGGCACGCCCGGCAAGGCCGTGCCGGGCGTCGGCGCTTGCCAGACCTGCCGCGGGCTGATACCTTGGCGTGGTGCAACGGAGGACTGCCATGACAAGCCGCGAGCGCGTGTTGGCGATGATCGAGGGCCGGCCCGTCGACCGGCTGCCGCTGATGCCCATCACGATGATGTTTGCGACCGACCTCATCGGCCGGCCGTACCGCGACTACGTGACCGACCATCGCGTGATGGTCGAGGCCCAACTGGCCGTGGCCGAGGCGTTCGGCTTCGATTTCGTCTCGACCATCTCGGACCCCACCCGCGAGGTCTGCGACCTGGGGGCCCCCGTCACGTTCTTCGACGACCTGCCCCCCGCCGTCCAGGAAGACAATGCGCTCCTGAAGGACAAGACGCATTTGGCGGCTCTGCGGGTGCCCGACCCGACGGCCGGCGGCCGCATGCTCGACCGCGTCCAGGCCCTGGCGCTCTTTCGGGAGCGCGTGGGCGGCCGGCTGCTCATCGAGGGATGGATCGAGGGCCCGTGCGCCGAGGGGGCGGACCTGAGGGGCCTGAACACGCTGATGTTCGATTTCTTCGACGACCCGGCGTTCGTCCGCGACCTGTTCGAGTTCGCCATCGAGATGGAACTCGCCTTTGCGCGGGCCCAAATCGAGGCCGGGGCCGACCTCATCGGCCTGGGCGATGCCGCCGCCTCGCTCGTCGGACCGCAAATCTACGAGGAGTTCATCTGGCCCTACGAGAAACGCCTCGTCGACGGCGTCCACGCGATGGGCGGCCGGGTGCGTCTGCACATCTGCGGCAACACGCGGAAGATCCTCGACGGGATGGGACGCCTGGGCTGCGAGATCGTCGACCTGGACTTCCTGGTGCCCGTGGCCGAGGGGCGACAGGCGATGGGGCCCGACCAGACCATCCTCGGGAACATCGACCCCGTCCACGTCCTCCGCGAGGGCACGCCCGACGGTATCCGCCAGGCCCTCGCCCAGTGCCACCGCGAGGCGGGGCCGCGGTACATCGTGGCCGCCGGGTGCGAGGTCGTCCGCGACACGCCCAAGGCGAACATCCTGGCCATGCGCGACTACGCCTTCGGGGCCGACGTGAACCAGGCGTGACTGACGGCTGGCCGCCTGGCTGCCGCCCCGGCCAATCTGAGATCTGAGATTTGAGATTCTTACAGCCCCGGCCCCACCTCCAGCACCTCCCACTGTTGGGCGTTCGCGCCGTCGCCGTAGGTCACGGTGTCGCCGGCGCGTTTGCCCATGAAGGCCAGGGGGAGAGGGGCACGGTAATAGTAGATGTGGTTCTCGACGTCGGAGTCCCACGGTCCCAGGAAGGTGAACGTCTCCTCCCGGCCGGTGGCGGCGTTGCGGGCGCGGACGCGACTGCCGATGGTCACCGTATCGCCGGCGGCCATGCTCGGTGTGATGGCGATGGCCTTGGCGATGTCGGCCTGGAGCCGCTGGGCCCGTTCGGCCAGGCGGTCGCGTTCTTCGAGGGCGGCGGCAAACTCGGCGTTCTCGCTGATGTCGCCGTGCTCGGCGGCCTGGGCGATGGCCCGCTGGTTCTCGAGCACCTTCACCGTGACGAGTTCGCCGTAGACCTCCTCCTGCTTGTTCAGGGCCGCCGGGGTCGTGTAGATGACCTGGTCGTCCTCCCACGGCTGGAGCACGGCCACCGCGAAGTGCGCAGGATGGATCTTGCGGATGAGGTCGAGCACGCGCGACCGGATAACGTCGGTCAGGGCGGCGTTCCGCTCGATGGCGGCCCGGATGTCCTTGGCCTGCGTGTCGTCGGCCGACTCGAGGACCGCCCGAAGCGGCCCGCCGTCGCGGGCGCCCACGGCGGCCCGGACCTCCGACACCAGCGGCCGCAGGCCCCGGTCGTCGCGGGCGTCGCGGCCAAGCCGGTCGGACGCCAGCAGAAACCGGATGGTGAGCGACGTGCGGTCGACGCCCGCAAAGGCCTGGGCGAACCGGTCGGCCGTGACGGCCGTCCAGAGCCAGAAGATGGCGGCGCGGCACTCGTCGGGCCGGCGCATGATCTCGGCTGCCGCGCCCGCCAGAAGGTCGTGGTGCCCGGCCTGGGTCAGGGCCGACGCCAACGGCTCGCACACGGTCGCCGCGCCGCTCGGCAGCGCCGACGCGAAGACCTGCGGCCACGCCTCGGGCAGGGCCTCGCGGACGAAGGCCAGCACGCACTCGGCCAGGCGGGCGTCGGTCAGCGGCGCCAGGACCGCCGGCAGGTCGACGCCGGCCAGGAGCGCCGTCGCGTCGGCCTCGGGTGCCGGGCAGACGGCCGCGTGGCTGCGGTGCATCCGGGCCAGAACGGCCAGCGAACCCACGAGTTTGGCCGGGCTCGTCTTGGCCGTACCTTTCACGGCGCGCGCGAGCACCTTGGCAAAGTGCGTCAGCACCTCGGCCTCGGCCGCCGGGTCGTGGCCGGTCTCGTCGAGGTACGCCAGCACAAAGGCCAGGCGGGCCCGGGGCGTGGCGGCCTCGTCGAACGTCTCGCGGACGCGGTCCTCGAACGAGCGCGGCCGCACCCGCAAGGCCAGTGTCGGCTGCGTGCCGGCCGGCACATCGAGATGCGGCGACCGGCGCACACGGTCCCTGGCGCCCGACCACCACTTCGACCAGGCGGCGGGGCGGATGACCGGCTCGAGGCAGGACTTGAAGTCGCGGAACTTCATCTCCGGCCCGCAGGTCTTCAGGACCACGCGGGCCAGTTCGGCCGGGTCGTTCTCGGCCAGGTCGGCCAGACGCTCGGGAGCAAAGGCCACCAGGGCGCGAAAATCGTCCGGGTCGCCCGGCTCGATGCTCTCGATCGAGACGGCGTCGTAGCCGCGCTCGCTCTCGCCGAACGAGACCTTCAGGACCAGCCGCTCGGCGTCGACGCCCAGAACGCAACCGGGATGGCGGCGCCGGGGGTCGATCACGAACGTGCCGGGCGCCAGGTCCAGCAGCCGCTCCATCCGGGCGAGGGCGGTCGCCAGGGGCAGGTCGTCGCGGCCGAGGGCCATCGCGACCAGCGTGTCGATGCCCGGCGCGTCGTGGCACACCCGCCGGTACAGACCGGCTATCTCCTCGCGGAGTACGCCGCTGTTGGGGAGCTGGTCGGCGACCTGCCAGACGACGTCGAGTGCCGCCTCGGCCCGGCCCTGCTCGGCCCACGTGGACGCCAGGATCCAGACGAGCGATTCCAGGGCGTCGGACGCGTCCTTGGCCGCCACCACCCGAAGGACGGCCATCGCGGCCTCGGTGTCGAAGGCCTCGTCGTCGAGGACGGCCATCCAGGCCGCCTCAAGGGCCTCGAAGTCCAGCATCTCGGCCAGCGCTGCCAGCCGGGCAACGGGGTCGTCGTGAATCGGGTCTGTCATGCAAACTGTCCTTGCGGTGATAGCGGTGTCATGGGCCGGGCTGACGTCTCTGAGCGTTTTCGCGGGGCACCCTGCCCCCCGTGGGCGTGGCGGCGGCCGCGGCATCCGCCCGCGAACCGGCAGTGTAGCAGCGCGGCCCGCGCGCTGCAATGGCGGGGAACGCTCAAGGACTGGCCGAGGCCACGGCGATTCGGCAAGACACTGTTGCACGGACCGGCCGATTCGGGTATTGGAACCCAACGGGGTCGGCCATGCGGCCGGCCGGAGCACCTGCAAGGAACGTGGCCATGGACGAGATGGATGCCCTGCGGGCCGAACTCGAACACTACAAGACCCAGCGGCAGCGGATTCGCGACATCATCGGCCAGATCGGCGGCAAGGCCGGCCGGCGGCTGCACGCGGCCGTCAACATCCTGTTCCTCATCCTGGTTCTGGGCGCGTTTGTGTTTGACGTCGTGCGGCACCTCGTGGGGTGGGAGATGCCCTACCTGCCGACGACGCTGGTGCTGGAGATCGCGGTCCTGCTGGTCTCGCTGAAGATCATCTGGATGATCCACACGCAGAGCAAGGTCGACCACTTCCAGTTCTGGGTCCTCAACACGATCGAGTTCCAGATCAACATCTTGTCCCGCCGCTTCATGGCCCTGGAGAAGGACCTGCGCAAGCAGCTCGACACCCCGGAAACCGGAGACGCCGGCGGCCCCGGCGCCCCTTCCGACCCATCGTGAGGCGGCCGCGATGCCGGCGGTCGCTATAGCGGTCTAAGATTGAGTCTTGGCGCGGCGGGTACGGGGACCCGCCGCGCAAACACGCAAAGTCAAAATGCTGTAGCCCCCCCGCCAAACCGAACGGCCGCGCCCCGCTCGGTGCGAGGCACGGCCGTTGTGGGTCGATGTGCTGCGCGTCTTACGCCGGGTAAACCGGCAACTGCGCGCGCAAGAGTTGGTAGATGGTCTTGTCCTGCTTGATGGCCTCGCGTGCGGTCTGGCGGAAGAGGGCCTGGAGTTCGTCGAAGTCCATCTTCTGGAGTGCGGCGGCGTCTTTCTTGGCCGCGTCGGCGGTGTTGGCGGCGATGAACTTGGCCATGGTCTCGGCGGCCATGTCGCGGATGAGTTGCCAGAGTTCGCGTCCGTCGCAGGCGGCGATGGCCCGGCCGAGGGCCAGCGACATCGACAGGATGGCGTTCATGCCCAGCACGCCCTTGCGCTGCATGACCTTGATTTTGTCTTCGGCCGAGGCGTTGGCCGCGAGGCGCCCCAGGGCGATCGCCTGGTCGAGTTCCAGTTTCAGCAGCGCCCGGTCGGCATCGAGCAGCGTGCCCAGTTCCGCCAGCCGTTTGCCCGTAAAGGCCTTCGCCAGGACGGTCTCGATGTGCTCGACGGCGTCCATGCAGCCCTTACCGTCGTACCGCTGGGCCTTGCGCCACAGGGCCGTGAGGTCCTTATCGTTCTTGGCCCGGACCTCGGCAACCGCCAGGCCCTTGCGGAACCGCAGGGTGCCGTCGCCGGCATCGCTGAAGAGGTCCGTGTACTTCTTCGTCAGGTCGCTCGGCAAGATGATGCTGTCGACGTAGTGGATGGCCTCGTCGACGCCGGCGCTGGTGCCCAGGGGCGTTGAGCCCTTGAAGCGGATGATGCCGCTTCGGCCGAGGAACAGCGTGGCGGCGGCCGACGGGATACCGGCGTTGGTGGCTTCCTCGGTGCCGCTGACGGCCTCGATGGCCAACATCTTCAGCAGGAGACTCGTGATGTCGGTCTCGGCGGCGCCGGCGACAAGTTGCACGTCGGCCTGCCCCGTGAGCGACTGGACGAGTTCCTTGAGGGTTTTTTCGAGTTCGGCCCGATGCTGGCCCGAGACCTCCCTGGCGCCGGCGCGGGCCAAGGCCAGGATCTCCATGACGCGGCCGTACTTCTGGAGCCGCTCGGTGTTGGCCCCGCCGCCCGCCTTCATGCCCAGCGCGTTCATCGCCGTCGCGATCTCGGCCTCGAACGGGTCGTTCGGCGACTTCGAGCGGTG
>DATKZB010000073.1:0-7173 GCA_035528235.1 Phycisphaerae bacterium | reverse complement strand
CCGATTCGCTGGAGTATGACGACGATGCCGACGGGAGTTGAACGCCTGGCCGAGATTTGGGTGCCCGCCGTGCTGGACGACGGCCCGCCGTGGGACACGCCAACGTGGACGTGGCGCCAGCCCGTCGGCGTGCCGGCCGAGGTGGGGCACAGTTATGGAACGCCTGGCGATACGCGGCCAGGCCATTACGGCGAGCCTTTGGGTCACGTCTATTGCCTGCGCATCCCGGCCGAGCACGCGGCGGCGTTCCGCGCCGTCGCGGTATCGCCGCCGCTGGAGGCCCTCTTGATCCACAACTGTATGCTATCCGGCCGTCCCGACACACCGCCGGCCCAGGACGCCATCGCTGACCGCCTCCGCGCCGAGGCCGCCCGCGTGCCGATGGACGAACGCCGCAAGGCCATGATGGCCCGCACGCTCCACCAGCTCATGCTGCGCGGCCTGCCCGCCGACAGGACGCTGGAGATCGCCCGCGAGGTCGGCGCGGACACGGCAGACGCCGACGGCCCGGTGGATACCGACCTGAGGGGATTGTAAGGCAATTAGGGAGAGGGAGTCGTGGCAACCCTGGTAGCGTTAGCGGAGCGCGAACGGGAACGGAAACGGAAACGGCAGGCCGAGCCCAGCGCGTTCCCGCCGTGCAAGTACGCGGCCCACGAGCTGGACGGGCGCCGGGCCTGCTCGCTGCTGGACACGATGGTCCGGCCGTGCGAGTGCGCCAAGTACATCGAGGCCGCCGCCTGCGACGGGCGGATCGACACGACCGGGGCCGTCGCCGGCACGGGCCACTTCCGCGTCGGCCACTGGCGGGCCATTGTGCTGAACTGGCCCGGCAAGAAGATGGTGGACGGCTTCGCGGATTCCTTGGAGGCGCTGGGCTGGGAGGTCACGCGGCTACGCCGGGGCGGCGAGCCGGACTGGAAGGACACCTGCATCGAGGCGATCCGGCGGCTACGCCCGCAACTGCTGGTGACGCAACAGCGGTTCTATGAGCAGCACAAGCCGGGCAAGTGCCAGTTCGCCGGCCAGGTCGGCCGGGCCTGCCAGCGGTACAACGTCGCCACACTGATCGTGGACTTCGGCGTCGCCGCCGGGCAGGAGCACTACGGCGTCAGCATCTTCGATCCGGCCGGCGACAATGCCGAATCCTCTATCGTCGGCAACCTGGATGCGTTCCTTGCCAGCCCGACCGAGCGCGAGGCCATCGAGGCGGCCCACCCCAAGGTGGACGCCCTGCGCGCGGCCCTGGCCCAACGCGCCGACCAGTGCCCGCCCGCCCTGCTCCGCAAGTACGGCCTGGCCGACCTGCCCGCGCGGTTCGCCTTCCTGATCTTGCAGAAGTCCAACGACGCCGTGCTGCGGTTCGACGGCTGCGGCAAGCCGAAGCCCAAGCCGCTGGTGGATGCCGTCGCCGCCCGCTGCCGCGAGTTGGGCCTATACTGCGTCGCCAAGCCGCACCCGTTCGAGTATCCGGGCGAGCTGCCGGCCAAGGGCGTCATCACCGGCGGGCGGATCCTGCCGCGCATGGGCGGCCTGGACAATCACCTCGTCAGCGCGTGGCTCCTGAAGCATGCCGCCTGCATCGTCACGGTCAACAGCACGATGCAATACCAGGCCATGGCGTTGGGCACGCCCATCGTCACCCTGGGGCGCGGCTGGTTCAGCGACAACGGCGTCACGCACGAGCAGGCCGAGCGGGCGGCGAGCAAGTTCACGCTTCCGCCGGCGCCGAACGCCGAACGCTGCCGCGACTTCCTGGCCCTGATGATGTCGCGCCAACTGACCGCGCCGGAGTGCGAGCAGCCCGGCAAGGTCGAGGCGCTGGTGCGCCGCCTGCTGCCCACGCCGGGCCGGTCGGCCATCACGACCATCTACGCCGCCAACGAGGCGGTCGGGGACGTGGGCAAGCGGAGCCTGCTCGCTACGGTGCAGGCTGTGGACGGCCCCGTCATCGCCGCGACCGATAAGGGCGTTGCCGGCTTTAACGGCTGGTGTAAGTCGAACAACGTGCGATACGTCACCGTGCGCGACGGCGAGCCGCCCCGCATGAATCGGCTCATGGGCGAGGCGCTGGACCACGCGGCCGGCGACCTGGTCTGGACGATAGAGTCCGATGTGTTGGTCGATCGGCACACGCTACGCAACGCGGAATCCCTCCTGCGGGGCCTGCCCGCTGACGTGGCCAGCCTCTCGCTGGAGACGGTGGACGAACGCGGGCGGCGGAACTTCCCCAGCTCGGTCGATATTGCACGCCGTACCGTGCCGGCTGACGCCGGATTGCTGCGGGTTATCGAGGCCGACGGACGCAAGCCGTATAACTGTTTCGCCGCGACCCTGTGGCGCTACCACGCCCTTGCCCGCGTGGACTGGTCCGCGTGCCGGCCCCTGATCCGCTGCGACGTGGACGCCGGGGCGCAGTTGCACGACGCCGGCTGGGTCCACATGGTCGCGCCCGGCCTGACGGCGACGCACTACCCGCACATGAGCACGCAACGCAAGGCCCCGACGATCACGCCGCTCGTCTCCGTGGTGGTGCTGACCTGCGGGCGGCTCGCCACCACCCGCCGCTGGCTGCCGGCCGCGCTGGAACGCCTGGGGCACGACCGCGTCGAGCGGCTGTTCTGGGACAACGGCTCAGCCGACGGCACGCCGGAGTTCCTGCGGGAACTGGAGCGGGACGGCGACACGCTTTGCCTGCACCATGAGAACATCGGAAAGCGCGCGCTGCCGCAGATCCTGCAACAGTGCCGCGGCGAATACCTGCTGGAGCTGGACGATGACATCGAAGTGCCCGACGGGTTTCTGGCGGCGATGTTGGCGGCCTTTGAGAAGTGCCCGCGCGAGTTGGGCACGTTGGGCCTGGACTACATCTGGCAGGTCAACCGCGAGCCCTTCTCCGCGCGCTGGGAGTGGTCAGAAACCTACAAGGCCGGCGATGACGTATTCCTGGCGGCGCCCGGTACCGCGCGGAAGCTGGCCGTGCCCGGCGCCTGCCGCCTGACGCCGATGGCCGTGGCGCGCCGGTGGGCGTACCCGCGGCCCTATGCCACAGACACGCCCCTCTCGCAGCAGACCAGCGCCCTGGGCCTGTGGCGAGGCATCCTGAGCGGCGTGCAGGGCGAGAAGTTCGTGCATCATTGTGGACCGCGTAGTGCGGCCACGGTGCGGGGGGCTGTCTACCATGACGGACACGACGCGAGATGAACAGCAGGCCCGCATGGGTATCGGCTTGAATGTCTACCTATCGCGCATGCGCGGCGCATTCGCCCGCCCGTGGCTTCTGCCCGGTGATACGCTGGACGTGGGGTGCGGGCGTGGCATCCCGGCCAAGTCTTATTGGCGCTGGCCGTTCGCCCTGGACGGCGTGGACGCCTCGCCGGCCGCCTGCGAGGTGGCTCGCAAGACGGGATTGTACGATACCGTCTGGTGTGCCGAACTAGACACCTTCTCGCCGGGCAAGCGGTATCAGAACCTCGTCCTGGCCCACGTCCTCGAACACCTGCCCGATCCGGTGGCGTTCCTCGTGTCCGCCCGCGAGTGGTTGCTGCCGCACGGGAGGATCATCGCCACGGTGCCGAACGCCTACAGCTTTCACCGCCTGCTGGGCGTAGCGATGGGCCTCCTGGCGCACGCGACGGATCTTGACAAGGGCGATCGCGTCATCGGCCATCGCCGCGTCCTTACCCCGTTCGCGCTGCGGCAATGTGTGACGTTGGCTGGGTTTCGCATTCTGGAACAGGTCGGCTATTTCTTCAAGCCCCTGCCGAACGCCCAGATCGAGGAACAGTGCGATGAGGAGATGATCGACATCTTGACCCGCGCCGGCGAGGCGGTGCCCAACCACGGCGCGGAGATCGGCATTGTGGGGGAGCGGTGAACATACTCTACATCGGCCACGGCATTACGCACATGGGCAACTGGCCCGACAGCCGCGAGTGGGACGAGCGGCATATCGTCAAGGGCTTCCGTGCGAACGGACACCATACCGTCTACGTCTTCTCGCCGGACCACCGGCCGAACGAGCCCTTTGATCTGGTGGTCTGGAACAAGCGCGTGCGTCCCACGATGATCCAGCGCACCGACCTGATGCGGATTAAGCGGCGGTACAAGTGCCCCCAAGTCTACTGGCATTGCGACGGCTTCCACATTACCCCGGCCATGCCGAGGCCGAACGAGGGCTGGTTCTGGAAGGTGGCCCGCGATTTCGACATGGTGCTGCTGCCGGAAGGCACCATGCTGCCGCGCTACGAGGCCGCCGCCCGCACGCGGTTTCGCTACATGCAATATGCCTGCGACCTGGACTATTGCCCGCCGAGCGCCGAGCCGGTGGACCCGTGGCGGTGCGATGTGGGATTCATCGGCAAGCGGCAAAGCGGCGTGGCACGCGGGCACATCTACGGGAACCGCAACCGCCTACTCGACACCCTGGCCGGGGGGTTCGACCTGGGCGTCTGGTCCATCTCGCCGCGCGAGTGGAAGGCGGCCGGCATCGACGCACGCGACCCCGTCTGCGGCGTGGATTTCGCGCGGGCGTGCCGGTCGGCGAAGATTCTCATCGGGGCGTCCCAGAAGTCGTGGTGTTGGGGCGGCTGGAGCACGCGGGCGGTGAACGTCATGGCGTGCGGCGGGTTCCTACTGCACGAGAACACGCCGGGCTTCGCGGACTTCTTCCAGCCAGGCGTTCATTGCGACGTGTTTCGGCCTGACGATGCCAACGACGCGGCGGAGCGGATTCGCTATTGGCTCGGGCATCCCGACGACCGCGAGCGCGTGGCGCGACAAGGTCAGGCACACGTCCGCGCGAACCACAACTGGCAAGTCCGCACGGCCGAGGTGCTGGCCCTGATGCGCAAGGAAAAGCTCCTATGAGGGTAGCCGTGACGGGGGCGGGCGGCAGCATGGGCTTTGACGTGGCCCATTGCCTCGCGGCGGCGGGGCACGAGGTCGTCGGCTGCGACGCGGACCCGACCGGCCTGCTGTTCGCGGCGCGTGGCTGTCACGAGACGCGGCGGCTGCCCAAGGCCCACGACCCCGGCTTTGTCGATGCGGTCCGCGCGCTGCCGGTCGATCACGTCTTCGCCTGCCCGGACGCCGAGGTAGCGGAGCTTGCCGTTGCCGACGCCCTCGTCCATACGCCGATCCCGCACCGCGTCGCCGTGGCCGTGACGCTCGACAAGTATGCCACATATCAGACATGCCGCGAGGCGGCGCAGTTCCCGCGAACGTACCTGTGGCGGCACGACCCGTTTCACTTTCGGGGCGGGCCGTGGTGGGTACGGCCGTGCGAGGGGGCCGGGGGGCGCGCGGCGCGGCGGTGCGCATCGGGCGCGGACGTGGCCGCCTGGGTATCGCTCAATCCGGACGTGTCGGCGTGGGTTCTCCACGACTACCTGCCCGGCGAGAACCTGACGGTCAATATGCTGTGGTGGCGTGGCGAGTGCGTGGCGTCTGCCTGCGCCCGCCGCGACGGCTATATCTGCGGGCATGTGGCGGCGGTCACGGGCGACGTGTCGGCCATGACCACGGTGGAACGCCCTGACGCCTGCCACGCGGCATCCTGGGCGGTCGTGGCCCTGCCGGGCACGCCACACGGGCTGTTCGGCGTGGACCTGAAATGCGACGCGCACAACGCCCCGTGCGTGACGGAGATCAACCCGAGGCTGTCGGGCCGCCCCCGGCTGTACGAGGCCGCCGGCGTCAACCTGCCGGCCCTGTGGCTCGACATGGTGGAGTACGGGCGGCCCCTGCACGAGACGCGACAGCGACACGGCGTCAGGCTGCTCCGTCGCGTGGACCAGCCGCCAGTGATTGAGGGGGGACCATGACTACCGTAATGCTCGACAAGGGCCTGCCGCCCGTCGTTCTGCGCGACTTGCTGGAAAGTGCGGGCAAGCACATTACCCACGCCAAGATCGGCTGGGGCATTGCCGAGGTAGACGCGCTGCTGGAGAGCCGCCTGTGGCTCTACCGCTTCCACGGCATCCCGACCTTCTGCGGCGGGACGCTGTTTGAGTGGCACTGGATGCGCAATCAGTATGTGGCCTATCTGAACTGGCTCCGCCGTCTGAGAGTGCCGGCCCTGGAGATCTCTGACGGCGTGATCCACCTGAGCCTGCAAGCCAAGCGGGACGCGATAGGGGCGGCCAAGTCACGGGGCCTGTACGTGTTCGCCGAGGTCGGCAAGAAAGACCCGACGCGACGCTACACACCCGACGAATGGGCGCAGCGTGTCGAGTACGACCTGGCCAGCGGCGCGGACCTCGTCGTCTGCGAGGGCCGCGAGGCCGGCAACGTCGGGCTCTACGAACAGACGGGCACCCTGCGGGACGACGTGCTGGACGCTTTGGCATCTTTCGGCGGGCGGGTGGTGTTCGAGGCGCCGCACAAGGCACAGCAGGTGGCTCTGATGCGACGATTCGGCAGAGACGTGGGCCTGGGCAACATCGCACCGGACGACGTATTGCCCCTGGCCACCCTGCGCCTGGGGCTTCGGGCTGAAACGCTGGAAAGGGAACTGGATGGCGCTCACGACGCACGACTTTGAGGCCCTGCAAACCATCATCAATGACGCCATCGCCCGCGCGCAGAACGGGGCCATCAAGCTCGCGGCACAGGAGGCCGTGAAAACGTATGTGAAGGAGGTCCACGTGCCGTCATGCCCCTACGGGCAGGCGCTGAACGTCTTCAAGGCGAAAGTGGCTGGCGTGCTATTCGGCGTCGCGGCGGCCTCGGGCGCGGTCGGCGGGGCGCTGGCGAGGTTTCTACTGTGATCCACTGCGGCGATTGTCTCGACATACTCCCCACGCTCGACGCGGACAGCGTGGACCTCATCATTGCCGACCCGCCCTATTTCAAGGTCAAGGGCGACTGGTGGGACCGGCAGTGGGAGAGGCCCGCGCAGTTCCTGGCGTGGCTGGACCGCGTGTGCGAGGCGTTCGCGCGGGTGCTCAGGCCGAATGGGTCGCTCTACCTGTTCGCGTCGCCGAAGATGGCGGCGCGTGTGGAGTGCAGGGTCGGCGAGCGGTTCGAGGTGCTGAATCATATTGTGTGGCCCAAGGCGGACATGGCAACGCACGCGCTGAAATACGGCGACGACCGTTTCCGCCAATACGTGCAGAAGTCTGAGCGCATCATCTTCGCCGAGCACTTCGGCGCGGACAGCCACGCCAAGGG
>DATKZB010000072.1:0-20580 GCA_035528235.1 Phycisphaerae bacterium | reverse complement strand
TGGACGGGTTCATGCACGCCATGCGCGAGGTCACGCCCCTGGCGGCGCAGCGTGAGGCCATCGACATCGCCGACGAAAACGGCGCCGAGTTCGGGTTCCTCCTGCCGCTGTGGCCGGCGTTGCCGGTGCGCGACGGCACGTGGACCGACTTCGAGAACCCCATGCGGCTCGGACGTATGCCGCCGGAGCCGGGACAACGCCCGGATAGCGCCAAGGTCATCGGCGGCTTCGCGCACGTCATGTGCTACCGCGGGTACCATCCGGATTACCTGTACAACGGCGAGATCCAGTCCCACCGGGGGCCCATCATGGGGCCGTGGTCGTACTGGCGTGAGCCCTTCACGGCCACGCAGCCGATGGGCCTCTTGGACCTGAGCCGGTTCTCGGTTCTGTTCAACCTGGTCTCGTCGAGGAAACTGGAGATGATGTTCGGCACGCCCGACCCGCAGGTCTCGCTGCGGAACTGGGAGATGGATTATGACAAGGCCAAGGGCCTGGGTGACGACCAGATCCTCCGATCGTGGTGGGAGAACACCTCGTTCAACAGCCGCCACCCGTTCCCGGAAGCCAAGTTCCGCTTGGTACATCACCACAGGGCGCAGGCCCGAACCCGTGCGTATAACCACTGGTATGATGCGGTGTCGGCGTCGCGTGCGCCGCAGCAGGGCCGGCTTCCCATGCCGGGTGTCGAGCAGGGGGTGTCCATTCCGGTGGGCTGGCAGCGGTCCACCGAGGCGCAGGAAGGGGCCGATCCTCGCCACGCCGTCTGGTACGCGGTGACCAAGCGATGGTCGACTCATTACCCGCGGTTGGGCATCTATGCCCCGCATCCGCCGATTCGTCCCGACGGGTCGGCGTGGAAGTACACCGACCCGTCGGACTGGAAGGTGTACTATCGGGTTACGATGTATCGCTTCGACGGGGCGGAACTCGATACCGACGAGGAGTTGCACCGCAACTACCTGCCGCCGGGCGGCAACGCCCCCTTCGCACCTATCATGTTCGACCTCACCACGGGGCGGCACACCCAGCACAACGTCGACGACTACTTCACCCTGACCGGATTCGCCTACCGGTCCGGCAAGGTCCGCCACTGGGCCCGCGAGGAGGGCGAGAAGACCGGCTTCCGCAACCCCAACCCCATCGACGACCTCATCGCCTACGCCCAGGCCCGCGTGTACCCCGAGGTTGCGCGCGGTTGGGACTTGTTCACGCAGGACTGGAAGGTCAAGTTGATGCGGATGGACCCGGACCTGTGGATGGGCCTGCGAAACCAGTTCAACCGGTCCATTCCCGGCGAGGGGGCCGAGTTGAATTCCGTATTGACCGAGGAGCGCCTGGAGCCCGTCATCACCATGCTCGAGGCCTATACGAACAGAGAGTTCATAGAGGAGTTCACGCATTGAAGCCCGGCGACACCCCATGGCGACGCGGACGGGCCCGCAGGGGCAACGCCCTCTTGGAGTTCGCCCTGACGCTGCCGATCATCATCTTCATGGCCGGCCTGACGATGTACATGTCGTTCGCCATGCTGACCAAGCAGAAGGTGCTGGTCGATTGCCGACGCAACCTCTGGGCCAGTGCCGGACACGGGCACTGGACGGACTTGAAACTCGAAGGGTACACGCCCAGCGAGCCCGAGGAGGACGACGGCACCCACCGGCCGCGAGGCGCCGGCGAGGAACTCGACCGCCTGCAGCGGGACATCCAGAACGACGCCCTGGCCGAGACGGCGAATCCCAAGGCCCGCGAGTATTGGTACCGCCTCTGGGCCAACCTGCCCGGCCGCCACGAGAGCGAGGCTTCCCGTTCGTTCGAGACCTCCGGCAGCCTCTGGAACTTCATTGACCGGACGGCCCATGCGAAGCACCTGCGCGACTCCAGCCCGTGGCACTTCTACCACATCGACGCGTGGAAGGTCGCCCGCAGCGGCCCGCTGAAGGAGATTTTCGAGGCGTTCCGCGACAATCTCGAGATGGAGCAATTTGCGCCCCATTTCGAGCCGACGCGCGATGACATCATGCGCCGCTGGTGGCATGGCGACGACATCCTCGCCGAAGAAGATCAGGACGGCGGCTGAACGGGAGGATAGACGTTGGCCATGACGCACGATCCGCACAGTGCCGACGCTCCGGATGCGGCGGGGCCGCGCGAGCCGGCCGGCTCCGAGGCCCGACCCCCGTCCGCGAAACGCCTCACGCCGGGGGCGATTGCGTGGCGCGTTGCGGCCATCGCCGTCGTGGTCCTGGTCACGTTTGCCCTGGCCCACTACCTGCGGCAGCCCTCCAGGCTCTTGGGCAGTGGGGGGGGCATGTCGGACGCCGATTTCGAGACGTGGCCGCCCGAGGTCGAACCCTCGGGCCGTCCGCCCAGGCCCGACGCCGTTCCCACCGACCCGCGCGAGGCGCAAGACGACCTGCGACAGGTCATGGCCGGTCTGGTGATGTCGGCCCTCGGCGACGACGATGATCCCGACGACTCCCGTAACCAGGATGATGAGGCCAAGCGCCGGTTCATCGCCGACCAGTTTGGCCTGCCGCACGACTATCCGCGCAGCAAGGCCCCGGCCGATCTCATGCCGGACGAGGCCCAGGTCCTGATGGTCTTCGAGAACCCCGAGCGCGCCGGCTGCCGCATGGTGCTGGTCCGCCTGCTCAAAGACATCGATGGGGCCCTCGCGGCTTTCTGTCGCCACTACGCGGCCCAGAAGTGGGACGTGCAGAAGATGAACAACCCCGACCAGGCCTCCCGCGACCAGCCGGACCGCGGCTGGCTCGTGCGGTTCACGAAGGGGAAACGCGAGCGGATCGTGTACGCCCGCGCTCGACACAACGGCAAGGAAACGCTGGTGGCGGTCTACGATCCGCAGTACTGAGAGGGAAAACCGGGCTCACCGAGTCGAAGGAGTACCCATGGCCAAGAGACAGCAAAACCCCTGGCTTCCGAGCGGCGGTGTGCTCGTTGTGGCGGTCATCGCCGCCGTCCTGGCCGCCATCCTCCTGAACGTCTACGTCTCGTTCCTCAAGAGTTCGTACGAGGCGGGGTCCCAGGTGTTCCTCCAGATGAAAAGGAACGTGCCGAAGGGCAAGGCCATCGAGACGGCCGACCTCCAGGCCGTTCGCATCCCGAAGCCGCTGCTGGAGTCCGGTGCCTTCGCCAAGGCCATCGAGGTGAAGGACACCGACAGCCTCGTCCTCAAGCGCAAGGCCCGCCGCGACCTCTACCAGGGCGAGTTCCTGTTCTATGCCGATTTTCTGGCCGACACGTCGGTCAAGGCGATCGAGGACTTGCCGCGCGGCTACGAGATGATTACCATCCCCATCAAGCCCGAGCCGCTGCTCCAGCCGGGCGCCTTTATCACCATCCGCGGCGGGTTCAACGTCAGCCCCGACCCGAAAAAGGAGGACGTCGAGATCATGGACGTGCTGTACAATGTCCAGGTCAAGGCCGTGGGCGGGTCGTCTGCGGCCATCGACGAGAAAAGGCGGATCGACGATAACGTCCAGATCATGCTTCGCTCGACCCAGGTCAAGCAACTCCTCCAGATCAAAGAGGCCCTGGTGACGAAGAGTTTCATGGTGGCGCTGAGTCCGTCGGAGGGCGCGACCAGCGAGCCGAAGTTCGCGACGCAGATTCTGGACCTGATGGCGAAGTCCAGGGCGGGGGGGGCGCCGGCCACGCCGTAGCCGGCCCCCGGGCACGGAGGCGCGATGCGCCTGATTGCCTATAGCCAACTCAGCGACGTGCGTCAGGAGATCGACCTGACGGGGGACATGCTGCGCATCGGCCGCGACCCGGCCAACGACCTGGAGTTGCCCAGCCAGTTCGTCTCGCGCGAGCACGCCCGCATCGTTCGCAAGGACGGCGATTACTTCATCGAGAACGTGGGGCTGAACGGCACGCTGGTCGACGACAACCTGGTCGGCGTGGGCGAGCAGGTCAAGGTGGCGCCCGGCCAGGAGATCCATATCGGCGAGTGGGCCCTGTACCTCTCGGCCGACGAGGTGGCCCGGCCCGCCGAGAAGGCCATCAAGATCCACCGCGAACGCACCCCCTTGGCGAAGGCGATGGAGATCGAGAAGGGCATCCACGCCGAACTGCTCCGCCGGCTGAACCTTCGGACCGTCGATGTCGAGGCCCAGGACGATCCGCGTTACGTCCAGCACATCAAGGCTCACCTGTCGGGCGTCATCGACAGCGCCATCAGCAACATCGACGACGAGACCGGATGGTTCCTGGTCAAGCAGCAACTGAAGCGTGACGTCATCACCGAGATTTCGCACCGCGCCGGCTCGAAGATGCGGCCGCCCATCCTGAAGGCCGGCGACGGCGTCCTGGACGCGCAGTACGAGGCCGGCCTGCTGCGCATGAGAGACCTCCTGGTCCAGGACCTGGGCCTGAAGTTCGGCACCGAGAACGTCAAGCAGGACGTGGACCGGGTCGAGGAAGCGTTCCTGGACGAGTTCAACCGCGAGGCGCCGCAGGTCACGGAGTCGCTCTGGGTCTACATCGTCCGGCGGTACATCATGAAGGACATCCTGGACATCGTCGTCGGCCTGGGGCCCATCCAGGACTTGCTGGACATGCCGAACGTGACCGAGGTCATGGTGGTGGGCCCGAACAAGATTTACATCGAAGAGGCCGGCATCATCCGCAACACCGGCCGCTCGTTTTTCTCCGACGAGGTCGTCCACACGGTGATCGAGCGGATCGTGACGCCGCTGGGCCGCCGCATCGACCGGTCGACCCCCATC
The DNA here is from genome assembly GCA_035528235.1 of Phycisphaerae bacterium. GTDB lineage: Bacteria > Planctomycetota > Phycisphaerae > FEN-1346 > FEN-1346 > DATKZB01. The sequence goes on along the minus strand of DATKZB010000072.1, from coordinate 15,826 downwards.
GTCGACGCCCGGTTGCCCGACGGCAGCCGTGTCAACGCCACGATCGCCCCCTTGAGCCTCGTGGGGCCCGTCCTGACGATCCGAAAGTTTTCCGAGGTGCCGTTTACGATCGACGACCTGATCGGCTTCGGCACGATTACGTCGTTCGCGGCCAACTTCCTGCGGGCCTGCGTGCTCGGTCGCAAGAACGTGCTCGTGGCCGGCGGCACGGCCTCGGGCAAGACCACGCTGCTGAACGTTCTGAGCGCCTACATCCCGCCGCACGAGCGCATCATCACCATCGAAGACTCGGCCGAGTTGCAGATGTACCAGGAGCACGTGGTCCGCGTCGAGACCCGCCAGGCCAACGTCGAGGGCAAGGGCCAGTACACGATTCGCGCGCTCGTCCAGAACGCCCTGCGCCAGCGGCCCGACCGCATCGTCGTGGGCGAGGTCCGCGGCGCCGAAGCCATCGACATGCTCCAGGCTATGAACACCGGGCACGACGGGTCGCTGACCACCATTCACGCCAACAGCCCCGAGGACTCCATGAAACGCCTGGAGGGCCTCGTGCTGGAGGGCGTGGACATGCCCATCCGGGCCATCCGCGAGCAGATCGTGACGGCCCTCGACGTTATCGTGCACCTGACGCGTTTCGCCGATGGCCGGCGCGAGGTGACCGCCGTCAGCGAAGTCGCCGGCCTCGACCACGACGAGGGCACCATCATTGTCGAAGACATTTTCGTGCGGCCGACGATCGGCGAGAAGCGCGGTATGCGAGGCGATCTCATGCATACCGGGTACATCCCGATCTTCGCCAAGGATCTTCTCCACAAGGGCCTTCTGACCGTGGATGCGTTCATGTAACCGATGACCGGATTTCTGCCACTGGCTGCGAGCATGGTTCTGTATCAGGGTGGGGCCACCGTCCTGGCGATGGTCGCGGTGTTCTGCGCCGTCATCTCGCTGCGTTTTCCGTTCGGCCGACTCATCCACAAGCAGGAAGAGGACTTCCACGGCGCGCTCGTGGAACTCTTCATGTTCGACGTGACGCCGCGCCAACTGACCTACGTCATGTTCGTCGGGGCGTTCGTCGCGGGGGCTATCCTGTGCCTGCTCGCGAACCACTCCGAGGCCGGGGCCCTCGGTCTGGTGCTGGCGTTTGTGGTCGGCACGGTCATGGGGTACTGGGTGCCGCGACTCGTCATCTTTGTCCTCCAGCGCCGGCGGCGCGACAAACTGAACGAGCAACTCATCGACGGCCTCGTGACGCTGGCCAACGGCATGCGGGCCGGGCTGAACCTCGTCCAGTCGATGAAACTGATTGAGGACAACACCGAGCCGCCCATTAGCCAGGAGTTCGCGCTGATGCTCCGCGAGTTCGAGCACGGCACGAGCGTCGACGAGGTCATGCGCCGGGCGTCGGCCCGCATCAAGTTGCACCACTACCAGTTGCTGTTCGCCGCCATGGAGACGGCCCGCATCCGCGGCGGCAACCTGCCGGAGACCCTCGACCGGCTCGGCGAGTCGCTCCGCGAGATCATCCGCCTCGAAGAAAAGGTCAAGGCCCTGACGGCCGAGAACAAGATGTCGGCCATCATGATGGGCCTCATGCCGGCGGCCATTCTCGGCATCTACTATTTCATCGAGCAGGACTGGGTGGCGGCCCTCCTGAACGACCAGTGGGGGCTGCTCCTGCTGGCGATTGCCCTGGTACTCAACGTGGGTGGGTTCCTCTGGATCCGCAAGATCGTGACGTTCGAGATCTAGCCCGTGCGCAGGAAGGTGGCGACGTGGTACTGGTTATCCTGATGAACCTGCTCGTGATGGCGGCGGTGTTCCTGGCCGTCTCGACGCTGTTCCGCGCGCCGGTCGAGACCCAGGACGAGTTCGCGTTCCGCATCGAGATTGACAACGTCGATCGCGACACGCTCTTCGAGGCGCCCGCCATCCGGCCGTTCCTGGTCCCGATTTACCACGTGGTCCGGCGGCTGAACCTGCCCGGCGTCAAGAAGCACATCCTGAAACTGCTCCTGGCCCTGGGGAACCCCAACCAGTACACCGCCGACGAGTACCTGGTCATCTGTGTCGTGTGGGGCGTGGTCGGGGCGATGGCACTGTGGTCGGGTGCGTGGGCGGCCGTCGGGTACCTGTCGTTGCCGGCCCTGGTGGCTTTCGTGATCGTCGGCTTTGGCGTCGGGTTCCTGGTGGCGTACCTGTGGCTTCGCGAGCGGGCCCTGGCCCGGCTGCGCGCCATCTCCAAGCGGCTGCCTTACACGCTGGATCTCATCGCCATGGCGATGGACGCCGGCGCCACGTTCTACGAGGCGGCCAGCGCCGTCACCCGCGACGACCCGGAGGAACCGCTGAACCAGGAGCTGGGCATGGTGGTCCGCGAGATCGACTTCGGCCGCAGCCGGCAGGACGCTCTCACCCACCTGGGCCGGCGTATCGACGTCGACGGGCTCGACAGCATCCTCTCGGCCGTCCTTCAGGCCGAGCAACTCGGTACGCCGCTGGCCCACGTCCTCAAACTCCAGGCCAACCTTCTGCGGATGCGCCGAAGCATGAGGGCCGAACGCCGGGCCGGAGAGGCCTCCGTCAAGATGCTGGTGCCCTCCATGCTCATCCTCATGGCGGTCGTCCTGGTCATCTTCGCGCCGATCATCGTCCGGGCCATCCGCGGCCAGTACCTCGATTAGGACTATTCCTTGCGGGACGAGGGGGCCGCCAGGTCGAAGGCCACGCTGTACGCCTCGCCGTCGAACTCCGTGTTGACCTTCATGCCGCTGTTGTAGAAGACGGCGAGCATGGCCTTGTTCGTCGGCAGCACCTTGGCAAAGAAACGCCGGACACCCCGCTGCCGCGCGATCTGAACCAGGTAGTCCAGCAGGAACGTGCCCAGGCCCTTGTCCTGCCACTCGTCCTGGACGATGAACGCCACTTCCGCCACCTGCGTCTTCGGGTCCAGGAAGTACTGGGCCATGGCGACGATCTCGTCGCCGCCGCTCTTGGGCACCACCCCGACGATCGCCAGGTCGCTCTGGTAGTCGATGTTGGCCAGACGCTGGACGTCTTTGTGCGGGAACCGAATGGTGTGCGTGAAGTACCGCGACCGCACGGACTCGGCGCTCATCGAGTAAAGCATCTCCGACAGGGGCGGCTCGTCGGTCGGCTTCACCGGCCGGAAGAAAATCTGCGTGCCGTCGCGCAGCGTGTCGTAGCGCTCGAGTTCCTCCGGGTACCGCACCTGCTCCCACGCCAGTTCGATCTGGTCTTCGTGGAGGTACTTCTGGGTCTTGGCGGCCTGGATCAGGTCGTTCCGGAACTTCGGGTGCGCAATGTTGATCAGCGATAGCGCCCGCTCGCGGATGCTCTTGCCGTGCAGGTACGCGATGCCGTACTCGGTGACCACGTAATGGACGTCGCCGCGCGTCGTCACCACGCCGGCCCCTTCGGTCAGGTGCGACACGATGCGCGAGACGGTGCCGTCTCTGGCGGTCGAGGGCATGGTGATGATGGCCTTGCCCTCTCGGCTGCGCGCGGCCCCGCGGACGAAGTCCACCTGCCCGCCGATGCCGCTGTAGAAGCGGTACCCCAGCGAGTCGGAGCACACCTGGCCCGTCAGGTCCACCTCCAGGCCCACGTTAATTGCCACCATCTTGTCGTGCTGGCTGATGACGTACGGGTCGTTGACGTACTCGGTGGGGTGGAACTCGAAGAACGGGTTGTTGTCGATGTAGTCGTACAGGCGCTGCGACCCCATGCAGAACGAGGCGATGACCTTGCCGCGGTTGATGGTCTTCTTGGTGCAGGTAATGGCCCCGCACTCGACCAGGTCGATGATCCAGTCGCTGAACATCTCGGTGTGGACGCCCAGTTCCTTCCGGTCGCGCAGAAACTCGGCCAGCGCCTGCGGAATGCGACCGATGCCGCACTCGATCGTGCTGCCGTCCTCCACCAGACGAGCCAGGTTCTGGCCGATGCGCCGCAGCGTCTCGTCGGGCTCGGCCACGGGCACCGTGATGATGGGTTCGTCGTGCGGCACGAGCATGTCGATGTCATTGACGTGCAGGAACGCGTCGCCGAGGGTGCGCGGCATGCGGGCGTTGGCCTGGGCCACCACGTACTTGGCGTTGGCGGCGGCGGACTTGACGATATCCACCGACACGCCCAGGCTGCACAGACCGCTGGCGTCGGGCGGCGTGACCGAGATCAGGGCCACGTCGATCGGAATCCGCCCCGACTCGAACTCCTGCGGAATCTCCGACAGAAAGATCGGCGTGTAGTCGCCGATGCCCTGGTCCAGCGCGTGGCGCACGTTGTCGGCCACGAAGAACGAGTTCATCTTGAACTTCGAGCGGAACGCCTCCTGGGCGTACGGCGCCGAACCCATCGTCAGCAGGTGGATGATGTGGGCGTCGTAGATGTGCTTGCCGTGCTCCACGATCGCGTTGACCAGGTGCTGCGGCTGGCCGCACCCCGTCCCGATGAAGATGCTGTTGCCGGGCTTCACGAGTTTCATCGCCTCGGCGGCGGTGCCGATCTGATTGCGGTACCGCTGTTTCCAGTCGAAGTCCTGCGACATGACGGTTTCTTTCTACGCCTCGGCCACGCTGATGCGTGCGTCCACGGCAATGGGGGCGGTGCCTTCCGGCCCCACCATGTAGGGGTTGATGTCCATTTCCTGGATGGGCGGGAACTCCGTGACCAACTGGCTGAGCCGCTGCAGCCCCTCGGCGATGGCGTCCACGTCCACGCCCTCCCGGCCCCGGACGCCCCGGAGGATCTGATAGGTCTTGGTGCTTGTCAGCATCTTCCTGGCCTCGTCCGCCGTCAGCGGCGCCAGGTGGAACGAGACGTCGCGGAGCACCTCGACCATGATGCCGCCCATGCCGAACATCATCAGCGGCCCGAACCGCGGGTCGCGATTCATGCCGAGGATGACCTCCTGTCCCCCGCCGCACATCTCCTGCACCAGCACCCCCAGGATGTTGGCGTCGGGCACCTTCTTCGGAATGCGGTACATCATCAGGTCGAACGCGTCGCGGACCTCTCGGGCGCTCGCCAGGCCCAGTTTCACGCCGTCCACGTCCGATTTGTGCAGGATGTCCGGCGACCAGATCTTCAGGACCACGGGATAGCCGAGTTGGTCGGCGATGTTGGCGGCCTGGTCGGCCGTGGTGGCCAGCGAGCCCTTCGGCGTGACGAAGCCGTAGGCCTCGAGGATCTCCTTGGACTCCATCTCGCCGATCTCCCGCTGGCCCCGGCGCAGGTGCCGGTCGATGATCCGCTCCACCTTCCGCCGGTTCACGGGGAAGAGTTTGACGACCCGCTTGGGGCGGGCACGCCAGCGGACGTAATCGGTCATGGCGCGGAGCGTGGTCACCGCGCTCTCGGGCGAGTCGTACGGCGGGATGCCGCCTTGCCTGAGGATCCGGATGGCCTCGCGCACCTTCCCCGCGCCCAAGAAACAGGCGAGCACGGGCTTGCCGGGCTTCTCTCCGACCACCCTGACGACCGCCTCGGCCGTGGCCGTGCAATCGGTCATGGCTTGCGGCGTGAGGAGAACGAGCAGGGCGTCGATGCCCGGGTCGTCGAGCGCGACGCGAAGGGCCAGTTCGTACCGGTCGGCGAGGGCGTCGCCCAGCACGTCGATGGGGTTGTGGATGTTCGCGGCGGGGGGAAGGCCTTTGGCCAACGCCTCGACGGTCTTGTCGTTCAGGGCGGCAAATTCGAGCCCTTTCCGCTCGACGGCGTCGGCCGCCATGATGCCCGGCCCGCCGGCGTTGGTGACGACGGCCACCCGCGGCCCCTTGGGCAGCGGCTGCTGGGCGAATGCCTGGGCAAAGTCGAACTGCTCCTTGATGGACGTGCAGCGAATGATGCCCGCCCGCTCGAAGACGGCCTCGTAAGCCGCCTCGCCGCCGGCGAGCGACCCCGTGTGCGACGACGCCGCTGCCGCGCCCGCTTCGGTGCCTCCGGACTTGACGAGCAGGATCGGCTTCGTGCCCGAGATGCGTTCGGCCTCGCGGACGAAGGCGTCACCGTGCGTGATGCTCTCGAGGTACCCCGCGATGACCTTGGTCTGCGGGTCGCCGCCGAGGGCCTCCATGACGTCGAGTTCGTTCACGTCGGCCTTGTTGCCGATGGAGATGAGCGAACTGAAGCCGATGCCGTTGGCATTGGCCATGTCGAGGATGGCGGCCAGCAGCGCGCCGGATTGGCTGAGGTAGCCGGTTCCACCGACGGCGGGCAGGTCGCCGCCGAAACTGGCGTTGAGTTTCCTGGCGGGCACCATGATGCCGAGGCAGTTCGGGCCGATGACGCGGATGCCCGCCCGCCGCGCGGTGCCGGCCACCTGCTCCTCCAGGGCCTTGCCTTCGGGTCCGACCTCCTTGAAGCCGGCCGTGATGATGATGACGGCCTTGGCGCCCACGGCCGCGCACTCTTCCATGACGGCCGGGACGATCTTCGCGGGGATGACGACCACCACGAGGTCGGGCACCTCGCCGATGGACGCGAGGTTCGGGTAGCACGTCAGCCCCTCCACCTCGGTCGCCTTCGGGTTGACGGGGAACACCTTCCCCTGGAAGCCGCCGCGGAGCAGGCTGGCGAGGATCTCGTGGCCGGTCTTGCCCGCTTCGCGCGAGGCGCCGACGACGGCCACCGAGCGGGCGTTGAAGAACGCGTCGAGGCTCTTGTCGCGAGGGTCGTCCATCGTGTCACAATCCGTGGATGGCGAAGACGTTGGCCCGGACCTTCCGGATGGTCTCGTCGATCGCCGGATCGACGATCTTACGCTGCATGCTGCCCGGCACGAGTTCCCGGTCGCGGAGGCCGGCCAGCCAGTCGGTGGATTCCAGCATGACGCCGCCCAGCCCCAGGGCCATCTCCTCGTGTTCCTCATCGCCGCACAGGACGCTCCAGACCAGCGCCCACCCCCGCGCCGTGTTCTGCGCATGGTACCCGCCGCCGCCGGTGGCCAGAACGGGCTTGCCGAACCCCATGACGCGGCGGGCCACCTCGGCGTGCGCGTTGTTCGTCAGGCTCAGGAACGCCAGCGGGTCGCCGGCCAGACTGTCCATCCCCACCTCCAGCACGATGACGTCGGGGTCGAACGCGCCGATCAGCGGCATCCCGACGGCGTCGAACGCCCTGAGGTACACCTCGTCGTACGTCCCCACCGGCAGCGGCACGTTGACGCTGTAGCCCCGACCTTCGCCCGTGCCGAACTCATCCTCGAAACCCGTGCCGGGGAACAGCGTCTTGCCGCTCTCGTGAAACGACATCGTCATGACGTCGCGGCGGTCGTAGAAGAAATCCTGGACGCCGTCGCCGTGATGGACGTCGATGTCCAGGAACAGGACCCGCTTGCCCCGTTCGGCCAGCACCAGGCAGGCCAAGCCGACGTCGTTGATGTAGCAGAACCCGCTGGCCGTCTCGGGCCCCGCATGATGATACCCGCCCGACGGGTTGAATGCCACGTCTATCTGGCCGTCGGCCACCAGGGCGGCCCCCATCAGCGTGGCGCCGCAGGCGAGGGCCGCGTAGTCGTACATCTCGCGGAAGACCGGCACCTCCGGTTGGCCGAAACCCATCCCGAACCCCTCGATGTCCAGGTGGCCCCGCGTGGCGCCGATCATGATGTCCAGGTACCGGGCCGTGTGGAACTTCTCGATCTCCTCGCGCGGCGCGGGCTTGGGTGCCACCTCCGACCGGTGGGAGCCGAACAACAGGCCCATGCCCACGAGGATCCCGCGGGTCAGGCCGGCCCGCTCGGTCTTGAACGGGCAGTCTTTGGGGTAGTGGTACTGCTCGATCTCGGGCGAATGCAGAAACGCCGCTCGGGTGGTACCCATTCCCATGATTCTCCCGTCCGCGGGGCCGATTTCAAGCCCAATCCTGGCGGCCATCACGGTTGGGGGGCTCGGCGACCACAAGACGCGGTGATACCGGGCGGCCGGAGAACCTCTTGCCAGGCTGCCTCAGAAACGCATAATGCGACGCGCCAATGCACGCCACCCCGCCAGCCCAGGCCGCTCATCGACCGGATCGCCGCCGCGCCATCCTCCTGGTCGGGCCGACCGGGTCGGGCAAGACGCCCCTGGGCGACCTCCTGGAGACGACGGGCCTCTGGGGAAGGCCGTGCGTCCACTTCGACTTCGGCGCTGCCCTGCGGGCGTGTGCGGCAGGCCGGGACGGGGGGGCAGGGCTGACGAGCGACGAGCGCGGGTTCGTCGGCCGCGTGCTGGGGTCCGAGGCGCTGCTCGAGGACGAACAGTTCCCCATCGCCGAAAAACTGTTCCGCTCGTTTCTCGCTCGACGCGCCGTCGACCCCGGCGCCCTGGTGGTCCTCAACGGCCTGCCGCGCCACGTCGGCCAGGCGACGGACATGGAGCCACGGGTGGCGATGCAGGCGGTCGTCTGCCTGTCGTGCACGGCCGAGGTCGTCTGGCACCGCATCCGCACCAACGCGGGCGGCGACCGGACCGGCCGGGTCGACGACGGCTTCGACGCCGTCCGACGCAAGGTCGACCGTTTCCGCCGGCGGACCGAGCCGCTGGTGGCGTATTATCGGGACCGCGGAACGCCCGTCGTCCTGATCGACGTGGCGGCCGACACCACCGCCGGGGCCATGGAGCAGCGGCTCCGGCAGAGCAGGGCGGAGACGCCCCAGGCACGGGAGGCACACGGAATGCTGCATGTCGACGACGCGGTGCTGGTGGTGGTCGACGTCCAGGGCAAACTCGCGCGGTTGATGCACGAGTCCGAGGCCCTTCTCGCCGACCTGGCGAAACTCATCCGGGGTGCCCACGCCCTGGGCGTGCCCATCATCGTGACCGAGCAGAATCCGGCGGGCCTCGGCCCGACCGTCCCGGAACTGTCGGACCTGCTGCCGGCCCAACGGATTGCCAAGACGGCCTTCAGTTGTTGCGGCGAGGGGGCGTTCGTCCACGCCCTGGAGGCCACCGGCCGCCGGCAGGTGCTCCTGTGCGGCATCGAGACGCACATCTGCGTGTACCAGACGGCCCTGGACCTGCTCGGACGGGCCTACGAGGTGCACGTCGTGGCGGACGGCGTCAGTTCGCGGACCGCGCGGAACCGCGACATCGGCCTCGGGAAGATCGAGCGCGCCGGCGGCCACCGGACGAGCGTCGAGACGGCCCTCTTCGAACTCCTGAAGGTGGCCGAGGGCGATACGTTCAAGGCCATCCTGAAGATCGTCAAGTGACCGATTGGCCGCGCGGCCGCCTGGCGCGTGGGGGCCGGCGGGTTCGCGGGGACCGGGCGCGGCTTTTTTGGTTGACTTCGGCGGGCCCAGGCCCAACAATAGGGCTCTTCCTGTGATCGTATCTGCTGAAATGGAGCGGTTGGGCCACCCGTGAATCTCTTCGCGGTGTCGGCGGTGTTTCTCCGGTCGTGGGATCCTCTGGGGCCCCTCGGAACAGAAAGGAGTCGACAGGACGATGGCGAAGGAAAAAGCGATGGAGTCTCTGATGACGGAGAAGCGGACGTTTCCGGCGCCGGCCGCGCTGGCCGCCAAGGCGCATATCAAGTCCTTCGACCAGTACCAGGAGATGTACGACCGCTCCGTCAATGACCCGGACGGGTTCTGGCTCGAGCAGGCCGAGACACTCCACTGGTTCAAGAAGCCGACGAAGGCCCGCGAGTACACCTGGGACTCGGCTTCCCGCAAGATCGAACACACCTGGTTTGCCGACGGCCAGATGAACGTGGCTTATAACTGCCTGGACCGCCACCTGGGCACCCCTCGCGAGAACAAGAGGGCCCTTGTCTGGCAGGGCGACGAGATCGACGAAGACGCCTCGATGACGTACAAGCAACTTCACGCCGAGGTCTCGAAGTTCGCCAACGTCCTGAAGGGCCTGGGCGTCGAGAAGGGCGATCGCGTCTGCATCTACATGGGCATGGTGCTGGAACTGCCCGTCGTCATGCTGGCGTGCGCCCGGATCGGCGCCATCCACTCGATCGTCTTCGGCGGTTTCAGCGCCGACGCCCTTCGCGGCCGCATCAACGACTCGGACTGCAAAATCCTGATTACCTCCAACGTGTCGAAGCGCGCGGGCAAGAGTGTCCCCCTGAAGAACATCGCCGACGAGGCCCTCAAGGCGTCGCCCACCATCCAGAAGGTCGTCGTCGTCCGGCGCAGCGACGAATCGTGCCACATGCAGGACGGACGAGACCTCTGGTACCACGACCTCATGGCCAAGGCTTCGGACCAGTGCGAGGCCGAGGTCATGAACGCCGAGGACCCGCTCTTCATCCTCTACACCTCCGGCTCCACCGGCAAGCCCAAGGGCGTCGTCCACACGACCGCCGGGTACCTGATGCACGTGACGCTGACGCACAAGGTCATCTTCGACGTCCAAGAGGAAGACGTCTACTGCTGCGCGGCCGACATCGGCTGGGTCACCGGTCACAGTTACATCGTGTACGGGCCGCTGGCCAACGGGGCCACGAGCCTGATGTTCGAGTCGACGCCGCTGTATCCCGACCCCGGCCGGTACTGGCAGATGATCGACAAGTTCAAGATCACCCAGTTCTACACGGCCCCGACGGCCATCCGGGCCCTCATCCGCCAGGGCGACGACTGGCCCGCCAAGTATAAACTGGACTCGCTACGGGTCCTCGGCTCGGTGGGCGAGCCCATCAACCCCGAGGCCTGGATGTGGTACTACGAGAAGATCGGCCGCAACCGTTGCCCCGTCGTCGACACGTGGTGGCAGACCGAGACGGGCGGCATCCTGATTACCCCGCTGCCGGGCGCCCATACGCTGAAACCGGGCAGCGCCTCGCGGGCGTTCTTCGGCGTCGAGCCGGTCGTCCTCCGCGACGACGGCACCGAGTGCGACCGCAACGAGGGCGGCAAACTCTGCATCAAGAAACCCTGGCCCGGCATGATGCGGACCATGTGGGGCGACCACGACCGGTTCGTCGAGACCTACTTCACGATGTACAAGGACATGTACTTTACCGGCGACGGCTGCCGCGTCGACGCGGACGGCGACTACTGGCTCATGGGCCGAATCGACGACGTCGTCAACGTCTCCGGCCACCGCATCGGCACGGCCGAGGTCGAGAGCGCCCTGGTGAGCCACGAGAAAGTGGCCGAGGCGGCCGTTGCGCCCATGCCGCACGACATCAAGGGGCAGGGGCTCTACGCGTTCGTCACGCTCGTCGAGGGTGTTGAGCCGAGCGACGACCTGCGCAAGGAACTCGTCAAGCACGTCCGCAAAGAGATCGGCCCCATCGCCACGCCCGACAAGATCCAGTTTGCGCCGGCCCTGCCGAAGACGCGCTCGGGCAAGATCATGCGGCGGATTCTGCGCAAGATCGCCGAGGGCATCACCGACAAGGGAACGCTCGGTGACACCAGCACCCTGGCCGACCCGCACGTCGTCGATGCCCTGATTGAGGGGCGCATCAACTAGGCGTGGCCGTGTGGGACAGGTGTTGATTCGTAGAAGGTCACGGCGGCGGCCTTCCAAGGTCGCCGCCCTCTTATCGGGGGAATGCGAGGCCGACGGTCGGCCCTCGTCCGACGGGGGAAGCGTCCTCCCGGTCACCTGCCGCGGTTGCAGAACGGAGTGTGCCATGAGCAGTCTTGCCGCCGAAGTACCCGCTGCCGAGAACCACGGCTGGCGCGTGACGTTTGCCGGCCTGGGCATCAACCTCGCCCTGGGCGTCCTGTACTCGTGGAGCATCATCTCGGGCGGCATCCCCAAGGAATGGGGCTGGGACCAGAGCGACAAGCAGTGGCCATATTCGATCGCGTGCCTCGTGTTCTGCCTCATCATGGTGCTGGCCGGCCGGATGCAGGACCGCTTGGGCCCGCGCCTGGTGGCGACGATCGGCGGCGTGCTGGTTGGCATCGGCATGGTCCTGGCGGCGCTGTGCGGCCTGTACGTGCCCGACCACGCCCTGCTGGGGTTTATCGTCGGATTCGGCGTGCTGGCGGGCGCCGGCATCGGTTTCGGTTACGCCTCGGCCACACCGCCGGCGGTCAAGTGGTTCGCGGCGGCGCGGACGGGCCTGATTGCCGGCCTCGTGGTGTCGGGGTTCGGCCTGGCGAGCGTTTACGTGGCGCCGCTGGCCACGTGGCTCATCGGCACGGTCGGCCTGTCGGCCACGGTCATGATTCTTGGCATCGGCTTCCTGGTGGTCGTGGTCGGCCTGGCGCAGTTGCTGAAGGTGCCGCCCGCGGGGTACGTCCCGGCGGGTACGATCGCCAAACCCAAGTCGACCGGCGGCCCGGTGAAGAAAGAGGACTTCCGGCCGGGCGAGATGCTCAAGACCTGGCAGTTCTACCTCATCTGGTTCCTTTACGCCTGCGGGGCGGGGGCGGGACTGATGGTCATTTCCGTGGCGAAAAAGGTCGGGGCCGAGGCCGGCGTGTACGCCGTCGTCGGGCTGGCCATCGGCAACGGCGCCGGCCGCATCGTCGCCGGCGTACTCTCCGACAAACTGGGCCGCAAGGCTACCCTCGTGCTGTTCTTCGTGTTTCAGGCCGTCATGGTGGTGGGCCTCTCGCTGTCCGGGCCCAACACGCCGCTGGGCAGCGCGGTCGCCGTCGTCGCGATGGCCACGTTAATCGGGGCGAACTACGGATCGAACCTGTCGCTCTTCCCGTCGATCACCAAGGACTACTACGGCCTGAAGAACTTCGGCGTGAACTACGGCCTGGTGTTCACGGCGTGGGGCATCGGCGGGTTCATGCTGGCGCAGTTTGCCGGCTGGGTCTACGACGGACGGATCGTCGAGGCCTGGAAGGGCGGTTTCACCTTCGCCTACTACACGTCGGCCGCGCTTCTGGTTGCGGCGGCGATTCTCACGTTTGCCCTCAAGGCGCCGCAGCATCAGGAGCCGCAGCCCGCGGCGTAACGCCGGTGTTCCGCCGGGACGTGACGTTTGAGCGCGGCCGCCCGTGCGTACGTGTTTCGCGTGTGCCACGGCCGGTCTTGCCCGGCCGTGCTCTTAGAGCAGTCTAATGCTGCGTGTTTGCGCGGCGGGTCCCCGCACCCGCCGCGAAGGAATGCCGGTGGCCATAGGCGCGGTGGGTACGGGGACCCACCGCGCACGATCTGTGCTGTGAATACGCAATCCTAAAACGCTCTAAGCGCCGCCGCCGTTACAGGTGCCAGGGCGAGCGCATCGCGCGGGCGAGCCAGCGGCAGGCCTCCGCATCGTCGGGGAAGACTTCCCGGGCCGGGTCCCACGCCAGCGACCGGCCGGTCCAGTGGGCGATGCAGCCCAGGTGCGACACGATGGTCGACCGGCACGCACTCTCCACGTCCGAGGCCGGTTGGTGCCGCGTCCGGATGCAGTCGAACCAATTCTGGTGATGGCTGCGTGCCGGCGGCCGGCCGTACGGATGGAAGCGGCTGTTGTACGGGTGCCAGAGGGCCGGGCCCAGCCAGAGGTCCCAGTCCAGGCCGTCGGGCACCGGTTCGGCCGGCAGGTCCACGTCGGCCACCGTGCCCGGGTGGTTGACGTAGACGACCCGCACCTTCCCGATTGCCCCGGCGCGGACCAGGTCGCAGGCCCGGATGAACTCGCCCGATGACCGCTGCTGGAGTCCGCCCTGGAAGACGCGACCGTAGCGCCGGACCACGTCGACCATGGCCCGCGCTTGGCGGACGGTGAGCGAGACCGGCTTCTCGCAGTAGACGTCCTTGCCGGCCTTGACCGCCAGGCTCGTCGCCAGGGCATGCCAGCGGTCGCCGGTGGCGATGATGACGGCGTCAATGTCATCCCGTGCCAGCAGGTCGCGCAGGTCCGTGTACGCCTCGCATCCCCGGTACTGGCCGCCGGGCCGCTGCTCGGCGTACCGGGTCTCGACGGCGGCCTTGGCGTGTTCGCGGCGCCAGCGATCCACGTCGCACACGCCGACGATCTGGGCCTCGGGCAGGTCCAGGCAGCACCGGAGGTGTCCCTGCCCCATCGCGCCGATGCCGATGAACCCCAGGGCGATGCGGTTACTGGGCGCGGCCGCGCCCTCGCCACCCAGCGCGAGCGACGCAGCCACGTATGGGGCCAGGGCGATCGCTCCCGCCCCCTTCAGGAGCGCGCGACGGGTAAGGGCGACACGTTTCGTCGGCATCCTTTGACTCCCGTGCCGGCCGGCGCATGGAAGTCACCGTGCCTTTCTGGAAACGGCACTAGCGCGAGGCCGCCTTCTTCGCCTGGTCCAGCAGTTTCTGGGCGCGCTGAGCGACCTGCTTGCTGGTCGTCGCCGCCGGCACCTTCTGCATGGCTTCGGCGACCTGGGCGGGGTGACTCTGCACGATCTTCTCGGCGATGCCCACGGCGGCCATGGCGGCTTCTTCCTTGAGGTCCGGCGCGGTCAGATGCGGTGCGACGAGCGCCAGCGCGCCGGCGGTGTGGATGCCGCCCAGCGCGGCCAGGGCCAGTCGCTTCTCTTCGGTGCGGCTGGCCAGGGCCATCGCTTCCTTGAGCGACGCGAGTTTTTTCTCGTCCGGCACGTTCTGCTGCGGAATCAGGCGGATGGTTCCGCGCAGGGCCAGAATCTTGACCTTGGCGTCGGGGGAAGTCCTGGCGAGCCGCTCGAGATCGGGCAACGCCTCGGCCGTCGACCACTCGCATAGCAGACGCAGGGCCGCATCCTTGACTTCGGCGTTGGTGTCCTTGGTGGCGTCGCGCACGACATCGAGGGCCTTGGCCCCGCCGACCGACACCAGCACCCGTATGATGGCGAGTTTCGCCGGTCCTTCGGCCTTCGCTATCGCCGCGCAGAGGGCGTTGACGCAGGCCGGCGGCGCCACGCTGGCGGTGATCGTCAGGGCGTCGTTCTCGGCCACCTTCTTGGTGACGTCAACCGTGGGGCCGTCGGGCAGGGCCCCGTAGACCGCCTTGCGGATGACGACGTTGCCGGTCACGGGCCTGGCCTGGCGGCCGCAGATGGCCGACAGCGCCCCCTCGGCCGCCTGGGTCTCGGCCGGCGTCTTGGCCTTGACGAGCAGGGCAAGCATGGGCTGCAGTTCCGTCTCGTCGCCCAGGGCGCCCAGCGTCTTGAGGCTGGCGACGCGGACCGATTCCTCGGGGTCCTCGGCGGCCTTCAGGATGGTCGGGATGGCGCTCGTGATCCGCCGCCGGCCGAGCAACTCGACACCCGTGCAGCGGACGAGGGGGTCCTTGTCCTTGAGCATCGCCGCGATGGCGGCGTCGACGGCCGGGCCGGACAGGGCGGCCAGGCATTCCTGCGCGGCCTTGGCGACGTCGGCCTCGGCATCTTCCATCAACTGGACCAGGGCGGCCGCCGCGGCGGCGTCGCCGATCATGGGCATGGCGCGGATGGCCGCCAAGCGAACCGGCTTCTCGCCGCTCTTGGCCGCAGCGAGCAGGGCGGGCAGCGCGGTCTTGTCGCCGAGTTTGCCGAGCGTCTGGATGATCAGGATCTTCTTGCCGGCCGGGAGTTTGGCCAGTTCGTCCGCCAGGGCCTTCGCCACGTCGGCGCCGCCCATCTCCATCGCCGTCCGTGCCGCGGCGGCGACCAGCACGAGGTCATCGCCGCGAAGCGCCTCCAGGAGCAGCGGCAGACCGTCTTTGCCGCGCACGAGGATGGCCCCGCGCAGGCCGGCGGTACGCACCTGGTGCGGCTTCTTGAGCCCGCGGAGCCGGTCGTAGATGTCCAGGGCGTCGTCCCGCTTGCCGTCGGCCGCCAGCGTCTCGGCCGAGCGCAAGATGCCTTCGCACAGCGCCGCCCGGTTGGCGTCGGACACGTTGGCCAGGGCATCGAGCAGCGCCTTGACGGCGGGGGGCGTGCCGATGGTGCCCAGCGCCCGCGCGGCCGCCTGGGCCACGT
>DATKZB010000071.1:0-4684 GCA_035528235.1 Phycisphaerae bacterium | reverse complement strand
CACTTGCCCTCGGCCGCGCCGGGCACCTTGGCGGTCCAGAGCCCGTCGGGCCCGGCCTTGAGGCCGGTAATCCGGCGGCCGCCGCTGAACACCGGCCGCGCGCCCTCGGACGCCGTGTAGACGATGGGGGCGTCCTTCGTGCCGCTGTCCTGCGGCTCGAAGACGACCGTCGCGGCGAGCGCGTACTCGCCGTTCTCGACGACCACCGTGACCGGCTTGGCCGGGGGCCCCGCGGCCTGGAGTTTGCGGACGGCGTCACGCGCCGCACCCAGCGACGCCAGCGGACCGTCGGACCCGTCGGCGCTGGGCCGGGGCAGCCGACCCGACCACGAATCGTTGCCGTCGGGGGCCACGTAGACGTCGCCGGGCGTAATCGGCTTCGACGACGCCTCGGGATTGCAGCCGGCCACGGCGACCAGCACGGCGGCCGCTACGCATGTCAGCAGGTGGGTCCGCTTCGTCACAGGAATTCTCCCTATGCTGTGGAGCATCGTATAGTCCAACTGCGCTATCTGATACTGGCTGGCGGCCTTCCCAGGCCGCCAGCAACATGCGTCATGCCTGATCGCGGCGGCCTGGGAAGGCCGCCGCGCAACACGCAACGGTGTAGGACTAGACGACGACCTCGACGACACGGCCTTCCTTGCGGGCCCGTTCGGCGGCGAAGACCGCCAGGTGCGTCTCGAGGGTCTCGCGGGCGTCGGTCAGGATCTTCGACGGGTCGTTCGTCGCCAGGGCCGCCCAGAACGCCTTCATCAGGCCGTAATCGCCGCCGCCGTGACCGTAGCCGGCGGTGTCGTCGACCATCTGCGTCGTGTCGACGGTCTCGGTCTTCTCGGTCAGGAAATCGTAGTGCTCGATCCGGACGCCGTCGCCGCGGAGTTCGCCGCGCGTGCCGAAGACGCGGGTCTTGCGGTCGCTGACCTCGCTGAACGCCGTTATCGTGAAGGTGGCCGTGCGGCCGCCCTCGAACAACATGCCCAGGACCTGGGTGTCGACGACGTCGTTGTCGCACGCGTACACGCACCGGCCGTACGGGCCGGTCCGGAGGGCCTCGGTCACGCCGTCGGGCGTCAGGTCGGGCGTCAGCATGGCCAGGGGCCAACCCGTCTCGCCGCGCTCCAGCCGCGTCATGTAAATCCGCTTGGCGGAGTACGGGCACTCGGCCTCGACCCGGCAGTCGAGGCACCGGTCGGCGGCGCCCGCCGGCTGGTGCTCCTTGCGGAAGTGGTACAGCGTGCCGAACGACGAGACCGCCACGCACCGGGCGCCCATGACGTACTGAATCCAGTCGACGTCGTGGCACGACTTGGCCAGGAGCATGGGCGACGACTTGGCCTCGTTCCCGTACGACCCGCGCACGAACGAGTGCACCTGGTGCCAGTACCCGCACGGCTCCAGGTGCTGGATGTTGACGACGTCGCCCACCAGGCCCGACTCGATCATCTTCTTAAGCACCTGCGTGTACCGCGTGTACCGCATGACGTGGCAGACGGCGAAGAGGACGCCGGCCTTGAGTGCGGCCTTGGCGATGCGGCGGCAGTCCTTCTCGTTCGTGCCCATCGGTTTTTCCAGCAGGATGTGGTATCCCTTGGCGGCGAAGGCCACGGCCGCGTCGGCGTGCGTGTCGTCGTGCGAGCAGATGAGCACGGCGTCGGCCAGGCGGGGCCGCGCAGCCGCTTCGCGCCAGTCCGTGAAGACGTTCTCGGGCGGGATGGCGTGTTCGCGGGCCAGGCGGTCGCGGTAGAACGCGCGCGGCTCGGCCACGCCCACGACCTTGGCCTCGGCCGGGTGCGCCGCCACGTACCCCGCGTACCCCGAGCCGCGCCCCCCCGCACCGACGATGATGGCTGTGACCGGAGGCATCGGGTGTTCCCCTTTCCGCATCTGGATTACGTGCCGAGAGCCACCGCTTTCCCACCGGGCCGCCCGACGAGTGTACCAACCTCCGGCCCTGCACGAAAGGGATTGCGCGTCCTTGTGGTTGCCAACGGGGCGGTGGTGGCGAAGGTCGTCTCGGCCCGGCCGGGCGGTTACATGTCGCCCTGCGGCAGGTCCTTGATTTGGCGGACCGTGAAGACGGGCCCGTCTTTGCACACGTAGAGGCTGCCGACGTTGCATCGGCCGCATTTGCCTACGCCGCACTTCATCCGGTTCTCGAGCGTCGTGTAACTGCTCGTGTCGGGGAACCCCAGTTCCTTGAGCACGACCAGGGTGAACTTGATCATGATGGGCGGCCCGCACACCAGGGCGACGGCGTTCTCGGCTTTGGGGGCGGCCTTTTGGAGGACGGCCGGCACGAAACCCACCTGGCCTTTCCAGTCGGCGGTCTCGCCGCCGGGGTCGACCGTGGTGATCAGCGTCACGCCGTCGCACTTCCCCCACGCGTCGAGTTCGTCCTTGTACACGAGGTCGGCCACCGTCCGGGCGCCGTAGACGATGGTGACGTGGCCGAAGTCGGCGCGTCGGTCGAGGATGTTCCAGATGACGCTACGGAGGGGGGGCAGGCCGATGCCGCCTGCGACGAAGACGATGTCCTTGCCCTTCCAGTCCTCGATGGGGAACGCGTTGCCGTACGGTCCGCGGAACGTGATGGCCTGGCCGACCTCGCGGTCCTGGAGGCCGGCGGTCACGCGGCCCGCGCGGCGGAAGGTGCACTCGATGTACTCGGTCCGCGTGGGCGGGCTGGCCACGCAGAACACGCTCTCGCCCGCGCCCGGCACGCCGTACAGGCCGAACATGCCGACGCGGTACGTGGCGAAGAACGCCGCGCGCTCGGCCTCGCCGGGGAACTCGAGGCGCAGCGTCCGGACGCCCGGGGCCTCGTCGCGCCGGGCGGCAACGGTCATCTTCATCGGCTGGTACAGGTGGTCGCTCATTTCGTTTCGACTTTGCTTTCTTCGGCGATCCGGGCGCAGACGTCGGCCATGGCCACGTGGGCGCCGCACAGCCGGGCGCACCGGCCGCAGCCCGTGCAGCCGAGCAGGTGGAACCGCTCGGGGATGTACGCAAACTTGTGCATGACGCGCTGTCGCCATCGGGCCGCCTGGTTCGGGCGCGGGTTATGGCCGCCGGCGTGTTGCGTAAAGAGGCCGAAACCGCACGAGTCCCAGTTCTTCAGGCGCACCGCCTCGGTCCGTGTGGCCTCGTCCTGCATGTCGAAGCAGTGGCACGTGGGGCAGGCGTACGCGCACGCGCCGCAGCCCAGGCACCCGAGGCTCAGCGTGTACCAGAGGTCGGACTCGAAGTGGTCGGCCAGCCAGGCCGTGACGGCGGCGGCGTCGAACCGTTGCGGCACGTCGGCGGGCGGGTCGGCCGCGGCTTGGCCGTCGGCCAGGGCGGCCCCGGCCGCCGCGACGAGGGCGTTGCCCTTGTCGGAGAGCGGTTCGAGGATGAACTTCGTGCCGCCGTCGGCCGGGCGGAGCATGGCGTCGGCCCCGGCGCTCGAGTCGGGCGCCCCGCCGACGCTCGTGCAGAAGCACTCCTCGTCGGCCGTCGTGCAGACCGCCGGCACCACGGTCGTGGCCTCGCGGCGGGCGTTGTAGAACTCGTCCTTATAGTCCCAGTTGAAGACGGTGTCGAGCAGCGCCAGGGCGGCCGCGTCGCACGGCCGGACGGCCAGGAGGACCGTCCGCGGGGCGTCGGGCCGGACGGTCTCGGGCGTAAAGTCGTCGCCCTCCAGGCGGTACCGGTCGATGAGCTCGCTTCGCGGGAAGAGGAAATCCTTGGCCGAGTTGACGGGGATGACGTCGGTCCGGACCGTGGCGCCGGGCGTCCAGTCGGCCAGGCGGACGACGTCGCCTTCCTCGATGGGCGCGACGACGCGGTACCCGCCCTTTGCGAGGGCGGCGGCCAGGTCGGCGAGTTTGGCGGTGTCGAGCAACTTCATGTTTGCCTCGGTGACGCGCTCCCCTTCGGGTCGCGGCTAAATGTCAGCGAATCACGTCGTTCGGGTCGCGGCTAAATGTCAGCGAATCACGTCTTTCGGGTCGCGGCTAAATGTCAGCGAATAAAATCCTCGTTATCGTCGGGGCTCCACGAGCCGATGACCGGCTTGGCCTCGAGGTCGTACCCGGCCGCGGTGCCGAAGGCGTCGTCGACGTTGCAGGCCAGGGCGATGTTCAGGAGCATGAGCGGGATGCCCTGGGGGCACGCGGCTTCGCAGGCCCCGCACTCGGTGCAGCGGCCGGCCAGGTGGAAGGCCCGGATGACGTTCCAGGCGTAGTTGCCGTGGCCGCGCGCGGCGGTCGAAATCCACTGGGGCACGTTCTTCTCGACGATGCACCGCTGGCAGTAGCACATGGGGCATGCGGCGCGGCAGGCGTAGCACCGGGTGCACTTGGCGAACTGCTCGGTCCAGAACGCAGCGCGCTCGTCGGGTGTCATGGCGGCGATCGCCTCGATCTGTTTCAGGACCTCGGCGTCGTGCGGCAGGTCGGCGTACTTCTCCTTCAGCAGGGCGACCGTACCCGGCAGGTCGAGCACGCCGTGGTACGCGTCGTCGTCGACGGCGAGGACGAGGACGTCGGCGGCCGCCAGTTGGGCCTCGGCGGCCAGAATCGCCAGGCTCCGCATGACCGCCGGCCGCGCGACCACCGCCACCGGCCGGAACCGCAACAACTCGGTCTTGCGCAGGTACGCCGCCAGGTTCAGCCGGCACGCCGCGTCGTACACGAGGTCGGCC
>DATKZB010000070.1:0-34310 GCA_035528235.1 Phycisphaerae bacterium | reverse complement strand
AAGTAGCGTTAGGCGACGACGTGGGGAGTATGCCGACGATGGGTGCCGCAACGACAACCCGAACGCCACACCGGCGGGCCGGCTGGACGCTCATCGAGTGTCTGCTCGCCCTGGCCATTATGGCGACGGTCTTTGCCGCCGTCGTCCCGATGCTGCATTCCGAGGCGGCGGCCCTCGACACCGCCCGGCCGCGCATCGTCAAGGCCCAGGAGGCCCGGTACGCCCTCTCGCAGATGACGTCGGCCCTGCGGCAGGCCCGGGCCGTGACGGCGGCGTCGAGCGGGGCGGCTGGGTCGGTCGATTTCCTGGCCTGCGACGGCACGGCGATGACCTTCTACCGACACCCCGGCTCGCAGCAGTTGCTCTTCGGGCCGACCGGGTCGGAGGCCGTCCTGGCCAAGAACTGCGCGGCCCTGGCGATCACGTGCTATGACGCCTCCGGCGGAGCCCTGGCCCTGCCGCTGACGGACCCGACGCTGGTGGCCACCGTCGAGGTCAGTCTGACGGTCCAGGAGGCGCAGGGCCGCGACGGGCCGACGACCATGACGACCCGCGCGGCACTGGAGCGGACGCGGCCCACCGTGGTCATCAGCGAGATCATGTACAAGGCGCCCGGCGCGCTGGGCGGCGACGACAAGAACCGTTGGATCGAACTGTACAACCCGTCGGCGTCGGCCATCGACGTGGGCGGGTGGCGCATCTGGAGCAAGGACTGCGACGCCGGCGAGGTCGATACCCTCCAGGCCGACGCCCTTTACAGCACCGGCTCGACGGTCATTCCGCCGGGCGGCTACGCCGTCGTGACCGACCGCGACAGCGAATTGTTCAGGGAATTTCTCGCGAACGGCGACTTCGAGGTCGGCAACGTGAGCGGGTGGCTCAGCACCGCGGGTGTTGTGGCGACGTGGGGTGGGGCTGCCTCCGGCGCGTTCAAGGCCGAGATCACCGGCAGCATCCAAAGGACCTTCTACCAGAACTTCAGGATCGATTCGCACTGCGCCCGGGCCTGGCTCGTATTCCGCGAGCGCATCGTCGACGGGTACACCTGGAACAGTTCGCTCCTGGTCCGCGTGACGAACCGCTTCGGCTTCACCTACGCCACGGCCTACTCGGGGCCGTTCAACTCGGACTGGACGCTGCACGTCCTGGACGTGACGCCGTGGATCGACCGGGACTGCGCCGTCGTCATCACGGTGAACCACTCCTGGGCGGGGGCACGCATGTGGATCGACGCCGTCGGCGTCTACTCGACGCGGCTGCCCGCCCAGACGCAAGCCATGCACCACCTCTGGGTCAGCGACAACGAGATCGCCAAGAACATCAGCGAGGGCCAGGTCTTTCTGTCCAGCGGCACGCAGTTGCGCGACGTCGTGGTCTTCGACAAGGCCTGGGGCGGCGATGACGACGGCACCACCCTCAGCCGCACCGGCCCTTATGCCCCGTCGACGGAGCAGACCTCCTGGCAGAGCGGGCCCTATGGCGGAACGCCGGGAGCGGTCAACCCATGAACCGATCCATGACATCCCATGCACGCATTGGCCGCCGCAGAGGCGTGGCCCTGGTCCTGGTGATCTTTGCCATCGCCTTCATCACGGTCCTGGCCGTGGCCATGCTCGACGAGGTGACGCTCGACCTGACGGTCCTCAGGAACCACCAGAGCGGTCTCCGGGCCCTGTACGCCGCCCACGCGGGCGTGGGCGAGGCCGTTGCGGCCCTTCGGCAGGACTGCACCACGTCCAGCACCGCTTCAAGCACGCTGCTGATGCCCGACGGCACGACCACCGGGTTCAGCGCCCAGATTGCGAACGCCAAGCCGGTCGTCACGATTACCTCGACCGGCCAGGCCGACGGGTTCACGCGGAAGGTCACCGCCCGGGTCGTCGTGGGCTACCCCGGCGCGGCGTCGGCGCCGTACCCGGTGCGCGTCGTCTGGTGGCGCGAGGGAACACTGTAGAGGAAATCTGACGCGGCGCCACGACGGGCGCCGAGGAGAGGGCAAATGGCAGGACGGACCGCCGTGGGCATTGTGCTGGACGCCGGGACCATGCAGGCCGTCGAACTGGCGACCGACGGCGACGGCCTGGTCGTCCGCCGGGCCGTCTCGGACCGGCTTCCGCCGGAGGCGTTCACCGACAGCGAGATTACCGACGTCAACGCCGTGGCCGACGCCGTCCGCCGTATCCTGCGGGCCCACAAACTGCCGCGACGCCACGTGTGCGTGGCCCTGGGCGGGCGGCTGGCCATCGCGCGGGTCATCGAGGCCGGCGCCGCCAGCGGCGGCGAGGTCGAGCAGGTCCTCCAGGACCGCATCGGCCGGTACGCCATCTACGAGAACCTTCAGGTCCTCTGGAAGGCCACGCCCCTGAAGACCAACGATGCCGAGAAGCGGGCGTTCCTGGCGGCCGTCATCGCCAAGGAGCAGGTCGACGCCCTGCTGCCGGCGCTGGGGCGGGCCGGCGTCCGGGTCTCGCACATCGAGCCGTACGCGCTGGCGGCCATCCGGAGCCTGACGACCTGCGTGGGCGAGGACGAGCGGCCCACCATCCTGATGAGCCTGCGCGACGAGTCGACCGACTTCGTCATCGTCAAGGGCGGGCAACCCCTGCTGGTCCGTTCGATCGAGCAGGGCGCGGGGGTACTCTCGCGCCGCCCCGAGCGCATGGAGGACCTGCTGGTCGAGGCCCGGCGCTCGGTCGAGTTCTGCCAGAGCCGGTTCGCCGACGTCCGGCCGCGCCTCTGGATCGGCCAGGCCGCCGATGAGGACCCCGAGGTGTGCCGGGGCCTGCTGGCCTGCGTCAAGCAGGACCTGGCCGACGCCGACGTCGAGGCCATGCCCGACTGGCCGCCGCAGGCCGGCGGCGCCGACGGCGGCGCGGCCCCGTCGTGGGCGGCCGTCGGCGCCGCCATGGTCGGCCTCTCGCGCGACGAAACCACGCCGCACCTGAACCTCGTGCCCGAGGAGTGGCCCACCAGCGAGAAGGTCCAGAAACAGTTGATGGGCATGGTGGCCTCCGTCGGAATGGGTGTTGTGCTGACGGTTATTGTGTCGATGATTCTCCGGGTCACTGCGGGGGACACCGCCGAGACCGCCGTGGCCGCCTCCGTCCAGATGGAGGCCAACACGGTCAACGTCAAGACGGCCTCGCAGGTGAAGGCCCAGGCTTCCGAGGCCGCCGCCCGGGTCAAACTCTGGAAAGACGTTCGGGCCACGGTGCGGCCGTCGGACTGGACGGCGGCGCTGGAGTCCGTGGCGAGCCAGGTGCCGGAAGGGGTCCGCGTGCGGGAGGTTTCGTGCCGTCGCGGCACGCTTCGGCTCAAGGGCCAGGCCCAACTGGCCGACTTGGTTCATCACGTGGTCGAGCGATTGAACCGATTACCGCTCCTGGAGGGCGCCAGCATCGAGCGCCTCGTTCGGAACCCAGGGGCCGGCGCGGAGTTGCCGGAATACGTCATCACCTGCCAGCTGCGCGAGGGGCAGCCAGCCGAGGCCCCGGTGCAAACGGAAAAAGGAAGCAAGGATGCTCGTTGAGTTCCTGGTCAAACGGCCCGTCCGCGAGCGATACGCCCTGGGCGGGATCGTGGTCGTGCTGGTGGCCGTCGGATGCTACACCGCGGGCATCCAACCGGCGCTGAGCGCGATGGCCCGACACGAGGACGACCTTCAGACGACCGAGAAGGTGCTCGGGCTTCAGCAGCGGCAACTGAACCTCCTGCGGGCAGAGACCAAGGCCAGCCAGAAAACGCTCGACGACCTCAAGGACCTGCCGTGTCCGTGGGTGCCGACCGAGCAGGCCGACATGGTCCTCCAGGGGTTCCAGAAAGAGGCAGCCGACCTGGGCCTGTCGGTCCGGTCGGTGGTCCGCGAGTCGGTCACCGGCATCCAACTCAAGGACGCCCCCCGGCAGGTCTCGGTTCTGCTGGTCCGCCTGGAACTGCACGGGCCCTACGCAAGCGTCATGGAGATGTTCCGCCGGCTGAGCAAGGGGGCCCTGGCCGTGGGGCTGGAGGAACTCTCGGTCAAGGGTTCCGACGAGCCGCCCTACGACGTCGACGTCGTACTCCGCGTCCGGATGCCCGTCGTTGAAGGAGAAAAACCATGATGAGGTGGCTGGCGGTGAGTGTGGTGGTCGCGAACCTGGCCGGTGCCGCCTGGGCCGCGACCGCCGATGCTCCGGCCGCTCCGGCCGCTCCGGCCGCTCCGGCCGCCGCGGCCCCCGTCATCACCCCGGAGACCGAAGCCAAGGACCGGGGCTGGTTCTCGCGCGTCAACCCGTTCTCGCCGCTCATCAACCCCGAGGCGATGAAGAAGACCTCCGGCGACGTGCTGCCCGAGGACGTCAAGCCCTCGGGTACGCCCGACGCGGCAACGCCCAAGGCCGCCTCACCGGCCACCCAGGCCCAGCCGGCCCCGGAGATACCCAAACTCAACGGCGTCCTGTTCTCCGAACACATGGTCATCGCCATCGTCAACGACACCATCGTCAAGATCGGCGACCTGGTGGACGGCTACCGCATCACGTCCATCGGACGCGATACCGTCGAGGCCCAGAAGGGCCGGGTACGCTTCCGGATGACCACGCGCCGCCCCCAGGCCGAAGCCGAGACGCCGATTCCCTCCCAGGCCGAAGCCGAGCCGCCGATTCCCTCCCAGGCCGTCCAGCCGGCCCCCGCGTCCCCCGCCGAAAAAACTCAGTCCAGTTTTGCCCCCCCAACGGCCGATAACCCTGGAGTTGACGAGTCCAAACCGGACTCGACGGGAACCCGACCGGCCTCTGCCGCCACCGAGGGGAGCGAGCAGGCGCCTTAGCGGGGGGGGGCTGTATGGCGCAGCACCGGACCACAACGGTACTTCTCCTCGTGACGCTCCTGGCGGTGGGGTGCGCGGGCTCGAACTCGCGCCAGGCCGACCCGGCGCCACGCCTGCGCGTCGAAGGGGCCCGCATCCTCGACCCCGACACCGAACTGGACGCCCAATACGAAGCGGCCGTCCCGGCGTCCGAGCCGATCGCGGCCCCGCCCGAGGCCGAGCCCCTCGTCAAGTCCGAGCCGCCGCCCGACGTTGCCCAGGGCATCCGCGTGTCGCTCGACGTCGTCGACGCCCGCGCCGCCGAGGTGCTCCGCGGCCTGGCCTACCAGGGCAACGTCAATCTGGTCCTGGTGGGCGAGAACACCAATCGCGTCACCGTCCATCTCCAGGACAAGCCGTGGACCGAGGCCTTCGCGGCGGTCCTGTCGGCCGCGAGCCTGGTGGCCGAGTGGGATGCCGGCCGCGCCCGCGTCCTGACGATCGACCAACTGCGGACCGAGCGCGACGCGGTCGATCAACTCGAGCGGCAGCGCCCCCGGACCGAGGTTATCCCCCTGTACAGCCTCGAGGCTAAGGACTCCGCCAAGACGCTTGTCTCGATGCTGTCGGCCGCCGGCCGAATCGGTTTCGACGAAGAAAGCAACGCCCTGATCGTCACCGACACGTCGACGCACATCGCCGCGGTCCGGCGAGCCATCCGCGACCTCGACCGCGTTCCGCCCCAGGTCATGATCGAGGCCGTCATCGTCGACGTGACGTTGAACGACGAACTCCACTACGGTTTCGACTGGACGTTTGACAAGGCCGGCGGCGACCTGGCCACCATCCAGCAGCGGCTGACCGTGGGCGCCGGGACGAACGCCATCGCGAACCCCGGCGGCCAGATCCAGTTCACGTTCCTGGGCGACAACTGGACCATCGGCGGCGTCTACGACCTGCTCCAGTCCTTCGACAACATCAAGATCCTGGCCAACCCCAAGGTCCTCGCCATCAACAACCGCCAGGCCACCATCGAGATCATCGACGAAATCCCGTACCAGGAACTCACCCAGACGAGCGGCGGCGGCCAGATTGGCACCACCAATTTCAAGGAGGTCGGCGTTAAACTCGAAGTCACCCCTCGCATCGGCGACGACGGCAACATCCATCTGGAACTCACCATCGAGCAGAGCGCCGACACCGGCGCCGCCATCAACCAGATCCCCGTCATCCAGACACGCCGCAGCACGTCGATCATGACCGTCGAGGACGGGCGCATCGTCGTCCTCGGGGGGCTGAGGCGGCACCGGACGGCCACAAACGAAGACAAGATCCCCATCCTCGGCGACATCCCCGGCCTGGGGTTCCTCTTCCGGCGCGTCCAGATCGTCGACGTGGACACCGAACTGGTGCTCTTCATCCGCTCCAAACTCGTGCCGCGCGGCCTGAACCTGACCACGCGCCAGCGCAAGATGGCCGAGGCCATCGACCACATCGACCGCCGGCCGCAAATCGAGCGGACCGACCCGCTGCGCCTCGACGCCCAGACCGAGGCCGAGCGCGCCCGCCGCGTGCCGTAACACTTCCTGCGTTCCACGATGGTCCTTTAGATCATGCCGCGGGGTGGCATGGTCATCCCGAAGGGTGACCACGAGCAATCGTGGTGCGTGCGGAGCACACACCCTACGGCTAGCGAAGACGCGCCCGT
This sequence comes from Phycisphaerae bacterium, assembly GCA_035528235.1. Classification (GTDB taxonomy): domain Bacteria; phylum Planctomycetota; class Phycisphaerae; order FEN-1346; family FEN-1346; genus DATKZB01. The sequence goes on along the minus strand of DATKZB010000070.1, from coordinate 27,816 downwards.
CACACGCCGAGCCGCGACCGTCAAAGTCCGAGCCGCGACCGTCAGGGAGCGGTGCCGTCGCGACGAAACGGATTGACGAAATGGACTTGGCACCCGGCGCCGGCGGACTTATCATGGACCCGCCGGGTCCGGCCGACGCCTGGTCCCGGTTGCCCACGCAAGGGGACACGCTTGTCGAAAGAACGCCCGTCCACACCGGCCGATCCGTCCGACGTCGGGCGAGAGGTTCGGGAACTCTCGCTCCTGCTCGAACTCAGCCGGACGCTCGACCGCAGCCTCGACCTGCGCGACGTCCTGGGCCCCGTCCTGGAGGCCGTGGCCCGGCACATGGGCATGATCAGCAGCACCATTACCCTGTTGAACCGCGAGACGGGCGAGATCTCGGTCGAGAAGGCCTGCGGCCTGTCGGCCGGGCAGCAACAGCGCGGCCGGTACCGGCTGGGCGAAGGCGTGACCGGCCGCGTCGTGGCCGAGGGGCGGCCCGTCGTCGTGCCCCGCATCTCCGAGGAGCCCGAGTTCCTCGACAAGACCGGCGTGCTGAAGCGCCGGAGCAAAGAGGACATCTCGTTCATCTGCGTGCCCATTCGCCTGGGCAACGAGACCGTTGGCGCCCTGAGCGCCAGCCGCCAGTTCGACGAGCGCGTGTCGCTGGATGAAGACGTGCGGCTGCTGCGCATTGTCGCCTCGATGATCAGCCAGGCCGTGCGCCTCCGCCAGGCGGCCCAGGAAGAGCGGCAGCGGCTGATGGAGGAGAGCGCGCGGCTGCGCGAGCAACTCAAGGAACGCTTCCGCCCGGCCAACATCATCGGACGATCGAAGGCCATGCAGGCGGTCTACGACCTCATCTCCCAGGTGGCCCGGAGCGACACGACCGTGCTGCTGCGCGGCGAGAGCGGCGTCGGCAAGGAACTCGTGGCCCACGCCATCCATTACAACAGCGCCCGGGCCGACAAGCCGTTCGTCAAGGTCAGTTGCGCCGCCCTGCCCGAGACCATTATCGAGAGCGAACTCTTTGGTCACGAGAAGGGCGCCTTTACCGGCGCCATCGCCCGGCGGCAGGGACGCTTCGAACTGGCCAGGGGAGGCACCCTCTTTCTGGACGAGATCGGCGACCTGTCGCCGCACACCCAGATCCGCCTGCTGCGGGTCCTGCAGGAGAAGGAGTTCGAGCGGGTCGGCGGCATCGAGACCATCAAGACCGACGTGCGCATCGTCACGGCCACCAACCGCGACCTCGAGGCCCTGATCGAGCAGGGCCAGTTCCGGCAGGACCTGTATTACCGGCTCAACGTCTTTCCGATCCATGTGCCGCCGCTGCGGCAGCGCAAGACCGACATCATGCTCCTGGCCGACCACTTTGTCGAAGCCTATAGGAAGGCCCATAACACGAACGTCCGCCGCATCTCGACCCCCGCCATCGACATGCTCGTCAGTTACCACTGGCCGGGCAACGTCAGGGAACTCGAGAACTGCATCGAGCGGGCCGTCCTGCTCTCCGACGACGACGTCATCCACGGTCATCACCTGCCGCCCACGCTCCAGACGGCCGAGGCCTCGGGCACGCCCCCCGCCGGCGACCTCCAGGCCGCCCTCGATGGTCTGGAACGCGAACTCATTCTCGACGCCCTGAAGTCCTCGCGCGGCAACATGACCCGGGCGGCGCGGGCCCTGGGGATGAGCGAGCGCATCATGGGCCTCCGCGTCAAGAAGCACGCCATCGACCCCCGCCGTTTCCGCACGACGACGTAGGTGTCCGCACCATGTCCTACCGTATTGTAGGATGCCGCGCCTTAAGTCCTCCGGCATCTGATGGGCCGATTCTCTCGTAAGTCGTTTGATTCGAACGGCTTACGGACAGTTCTCCGGCACTTTACGCCCTTTGGCATGCCAATTGAGGTTGTCGGGACAGGTGTTGGCTTGGGCGTGCCCCCGCACGGGCGAGACCGGCACCGAGGCCATCGGCTAGGCCGGCCTTGACACCAGACCTACCACGACGTAGGATTTGGTGCGAGCGTCCTACCAACTGGTAGGATATGGCCTGCGAGACGCCTTGTGGAACGGACGGGTAAGCCTCAGAAATACAATGACTTACGTCTTGTCCGCAATATTGGCACGCGCGTTGCTGTAGAATGGGTGGCCACGCAGGTGCGCTAGAAGCGCACCGCCTGAAAGGAGAAGGGACACATGAACCCGAAGCACTTCTTTGACTACGCCAAGGAGCACGGCGCCGAGATGGTGGACCTGAAGTTCACCGACCTCCTGGGCACGTGGCAGCACTGCACGTTTCCGGTGGACACGTGGGACGACGAGACGTTCGAGGAGGGCGTGGGGTTCGATGGCTCCTCGATCCGCGGCTGGCAGAGCATCCACGTGTCGGACATGATGGCCGTGCCCGACCCGTCGACGGTTTGCGTGGACCCGTTTTTCGCCCGGCCGACCGTCAGCGTCATCGCCGACGTCGTCGACCCGGTCACGCGCGAACAGTACACCCGCGACCCCCGGCACGTCGCCCGCAAGGGCGAGGCGTTCCTGAAGAAGACCGGCCTGGCCGACACGTGTTACATCGGGCCGGAGCCGGAGTTCTTCATCTTTGACGAGGTCCGGTACGAGCAGAACCAACATACGGGCATGTACCGCATCGATTCGGTCGAGGGCGCCTGGAACACGGCCCGGTTCGAGGAACCGAACCTCGGGTACAAGCCGAGTTTCAAGGGCGGGTACTTCCCCGTCAGCCCGACCGACACGTACCACGACCTGCGCGGCGAGATGGTGCACGAGTTGCGGAAACTGGGCATCGCGATCGAGGCGCACCACCACGAGGTGGCCACCGCCGGCCAGGCCGAGATCGACATGAAGTACGGGCCGCTGGTCAAAATGGCCGACCATTTCATGTGGTACAAGTACGTCATCAAGAACGTCGCCAAACGCAACGGCAAAACGGTCACGTTCATGGCCAAGCCGGTGTTCGAGGACAACGGCTCGGGCATGCACTCGCACTTCTCGCTGTGGAAGGGCGGCGAGCCGCTCTTCGCCGGCAGCGGGTACGCGGGTCTCAGCCCGATGGGCCTGCACGCCATCGGCGGCATCCTGAAACACGCGCCGGCCATCCTGGCGTTCGCGGCGCCCACCACGAACTCGTATCGGCGCCTCGTCCCCGGGTTCGAGGCCCCCGTCAACCTCGTCATGTCGGCCCGGAACCGGTCGGCCTCCGTCCGCATCCCGATGTACTCGGCCAACCCGAAGGCCAAACGCCTGGAGTTCCGCTGCCCCGACCCGACGGCCAACGGCTACCTCACCTGGACGGCCATGCTCATGGCCGCCATCGACGGTATCCAGAACAAGATCGATCCCGGCGCGCCGCTCGACGTCGACATCTACGAACTCACGGCCGAGGAACTCGCCAAGTACCCCAAGACGCCCGGCAGCCTCGAAGAGGCCATTGCGGCGCTCGAGGTCGACAACGCCTTCCTGACGGCCGACGGTGTCTTCACCGACGACCTTATCCGGGGCTGGATCGAGTGGAAACGCGTCCACGAACTCGGCCCGATGGCCCTGAGGCCGCACCCGTACGAGTTCCACCTGTACTACGATTGCTAGAGAGGTCCGTGAGGAAAAAGAGGGTCGTGTCCCTCTTGCGTGGCCAAGGGGGCGCTCCATCGGGGGGCGCCCCTGCGGCTTCCCCCGGACAGTGAGGGACACCCGACCCGGCACCGGCAAGCAGGCCTGGACCCATGAACGGAACGCCCCGGACTGGCCGACTCCCCCAAGGGGCCTAGCCTTCGAGAAAGGCCACCAAGCGGTCAATCAGCTTGTCGGGCTTTCTGGTCTGGCATTCCCAGACCACCAGGACGTCCCACCCCAAACGGCGAAGGGCGCGGCGGTTCCTGGCGTCGCGCTGTTTGTTGCCTTCGAATTTCTTCTTCCAGAACTGCCGCCGCGTGGCGGGCATGGGCCGGCCGTACCGGCAGCGATGGCGGTGCCAGAAGCACCCGTGGACGAAGATCACCTTGCGGTGGCGGGGGAGCACAAGGTCGGGGCATCCGGGCAGGTCACGCCTGTGAAGTCGGAACCGATACCCAAGGGCATGCACGAGTCGGCGCACCACCATCTCGGGCTTCGTATCCTTGCCCTTGATGCGGGACATGCAGTAGCGGCGCTGCTCGTCTGTTAGGACATCCGCCATGGCCGGAGTTATGTAACCTCACGTCGGTTCAAGCAGGGTCTCAATGCTCGCGGGGCGGATATCGGGCAAGCCAACCGAGCTGTAGTAACTCGCGAAACACGCCTGAAGCGACTCGGCGAATGGTGGTGCGAGGACCGCGATTGGTTCCCACTCCTCGGACAGTTCAGTGTACGGCATGCTCTGCACTAATTGAAAATCGCAGTACAGATGTGGGATTTCCAGGAAGTGCGGCAGGTACCAAAAGCGCCCCTCCGGCTTGCCTACTGCTTGCCTGCTAGGCACTGTCGCCCAGGCCTTCAGTTTCTTGTGTTTCTGTTCAGTGTCCGTAAGACCACGTGTGTGTTCCACCTTATCCTGGCCAAGAACCTCCGCGGCGGACCGCGTCCTGACAGTGAGTACGGACTCTGCCCTGGGGGCATCCTGTCCGGGATGTAGATCCAAGTGACAATGGGGCGTAAGAATCACCCGGAGATCGCCGGTGTTCTCTCTCTTCCTAATGACCTCGCCGAGGTAATGTGTGTTCGGATCGAGTGGGGGATAGACATAATACTCCACGCCGTCGGCCTCGGAGACCGCCGCTTGCCTTCCGCCCTCGCAAACGATGTGCGCAATTCTCACGGCAGCCCGGCGCCGAATGAGTCGCTCGCACACCTGACGATCAAAGCCGTGGGCTTGTAAGCGTTCCCAGTTCTCTTCGAGGAATTCCCAGATGTAGCTGCCAGCCGTCTCGTCGAGTTCGTCATGGAGGGCGCGGGAAAGTTGCGGAATGCCCGTATCAAGCAGTTGCCTAATCGCGCGCTCTATATCGTCAGCCGTGCCCTTGTCAGCCCAGACAAGAAAAGGCCCCTCCTTGAGGTCAGCCGGCATAACGCTACTGCTGTAGATCACCAGTGGACAGAAACGACCTGCCCGGTAGCGCCGCACCATCGCCATGACGGCCGCATCTCTGTTCGCCACTTCACCTTTGTAGGTGTCCGACACAATCAAGTCGAAACGACGCGAAGGAGCCTCGGTAAGCGTATAAGCCTCCTCAAACGTCCCGCACGGATGCACGTCTGCCTCAATGCCCAGCGCCTCAAAGAAGGAACCGAGATCCTGGTCGAGTTGCGCCAGATCAGTTTGCTAATCCTCAACAAGAAGCACCTGCAATCGCATCACTTCCTCCCCCCTGTTCAGAGCCCCACGTTGTGGTCGAACGTGGCCTCAAAACACGCACCTGGAAGCGGCCCGTCGTCCCTGTATACGAGCCGGCCGTAATTCTGGATGACCTGACGCGCAATATACAGCCCCAGACCCATGCCATTAGGCTTGCGCGAGAAGTTCATGTCAAAAACCCGCTCCCTGTCCTCTTCGGGAACTGCTGGACCATCGTCCGCAACCGTTATTCGGAAGCCGTGCTTGAGGGTGGTGAGGCGGATATCTATCCGCCCGCCCCCGGCTTCTCCATGATGATGCGCCAGCCAGTAGATCGCGTTGTCCAGGAGATTTGCAATGGTCTGACCTAGTGCTGCTCTGGACATCTGCACTACAACCGGCTTCCTGGGTGCCCGAACAACCGGCTCTGCCTTCTGCCTGCTCAAGAGGCCTTCGAAGAGGCCGAGGTTGCCTTCGATCTCGTCCTGAACACTGAAAGTGGTGGCGCGTCCGCGACGCCCCGCGGTTTTCGGGATCAGCATGTCCCGCCGGTTGGCTATCTGCTCGAGCCAAGCCTTGATGTTGGTGAGCCGGTCGCTTACATTGGGAACGGTGCCGTCATGAATCGCCTTGCGCAAGGCTTTTTCCATCTGGGCGAGTTCGCGGTTGGCACGGCCGAGAGGTGCCCCTATCTCGTGAACGACGATGTCTATCAATTGGCCAAAGCCTGCAGCCATCATAACCCGGGAATAGTGGTCTTGCAGTCTCCGAACGCCCTCACGGATCTCGAAATCCTTGTCCCGGACAAGCTTCGCAACTGGATGGTCCTTGCCCAGCCTTTCGTCGGCCTCCTTCACCACCTCGGTCATGTCGAACACTTCAAACAGCGCGGTAATCTCCTCTCCTGCCGTTTCTTCCCGGGGCCTGACGTCGTAGCGTTCGCCCTCCAGAAGAGCCAGGACCCGAATGAACCACTCTCTCAACACGTCATACGCGGGATTGTGGACTAGGCCCTCCCTTGTGGTTCGGTCCCTGAGTTCGGGGTTTTCGGCCCTGGAGATTCGAACGGCCGCAATGACTTGGTTATTGGCCAGTCGCAAAGTGGGGGTCTGCCGACTGCGCGTATCCAGGCTTAGCCAGTCATTCCCCTCCTGGCCATACGGATGGACGCGGAAGCCATCGCGATAGATACTGACACCGCAGTAGCGGTTAAGTATTTGGCGAATCCCCGTGAGGCTCTCATCAAAGGCCAACATATATGGGGTGAGGCCGGGGCGGTCTCTATCCCAGGCACGAATCTCCACATCGAACGGCCCGCACCCGACCCTCTCCTTGGGCGTCCCAAGCCGGCGCAGCGAGTACTGTTTGGATTCCCTGCCTTCAATCTCGAGCGTTCCTGAGAAGCAGCCGGCTGCGTCAAGGTGCCCGGCTAGCTTGTACTTCGGCGTCTTCGTTAGGGAGTGGGGCTCCACCTTGCCTGTCAGATCGGGATGCCCGGGAATAAGGAGCTCTATGTCGAAGTCGGTGACTTCGTTATTCCCTTCCGCCGTGTGGAACGGGGAGATGAGACGCGACAGCCTGTCGTGGAGTGAAGAATAGTCGGCATCCGTCCAGTGTTTCCTCGCAGGCAAATCAACCAGCGTCAGCACCGTCCCATGCACCAGCTGTGGCAAGGGCACTACTTGATACTCGATTTCCACTTCGTCCAGATAGCTGTCGTCATCAAATCGGCCCCACTCCAGCAGTACCGCAACTCCCTCGGATGCCTTGTGCCGTTTGGTCTCCATATAGAGAGAGGCAGCAAGCCTTGCGGCCGCAAAACGACCAACACCTTTGGCCCCCTGATACAGCCTGCCGCGAGGGGACCCCTGGCGTCTCTTCTTGGTGATTGTTCCTGGCTCGAACCATCCCTCGAGAACTGTCTCGAGAGACATACCCTCGCCGTCGTCGGATATGGTGAGCGTATCGGGATCATTGGGGTTTTTGCCGGAGAACTCTATCCTAACACTTGTCGCGTCAGCGTCGTAGGCGTTCTTCACGAGCTCAACAACGGCCACGGGCTCGTCGCTGATAAGTTCTTCGCCAATCAGCGAAATCAGGCGGGCCCGCGGCCGCATCTTGGCCCGCCCTGATCGCTTGGTGCCCTTGCTGGCAGCATCATCTTGTGTGGGCATTGGCTTGCACGGCCTCGATTGCCGCCTGCATCACCGGCGGGCACACAGCATTGCCCACCATTCTCACCCGCATGCGCCGCGTGCCGTGGGCGAGGCGGAATCGCTTTGGCATACCCATGGCTGCCTTGAGTTCGGGCACCTGGAGCATGCGCATCACGTGCCCTGACTCCATGGGCTTTACATGGGCGAAGCGGTCCAACGTCGTGAGGGTCCGGAGCGGGACGTCAAGGCTCTGCCATCCGCCTGCACCGTCAGAGCCGTAGTACACGATCAGGAATGGCTCTTGATTGCCCAGCGCTGCAATGGCACGCTCGGCCCGCTCGATGGTCGCGGTCGCCCGCCGCTGCGTGCGCAGAGGCGAGTAGACGTATTCGCCGTTCTGGCTGACAACAAGCGATGCAGTCTTCCACTTGCGTGCGGTGGGCTCAACAGAAGGCGGCTCTTGTTCGCTATCGCAGAGGATGAACAGCCGCCTGCGCTTCTGGGCAACGCCAAAATCCGCGGCGTTGAGGACCTGCGGCGAGACGTTGTAGCCCAGTTGCTTGAGACCTTTCAGGAATGCCCCATACCGCTTCCAGTTGCGCATGCTCACAACGTTCTCGACGACAATCCACCTTGGCTGCAAGGCCTGGGCAAATCGGATGACCTGGAAGGCTGTTGCGCGGCTCTTCTCACAGCGCGGCAGGTCACCTTTGGCGGGGCTGTGATTGGTGCATTCGGGGGAGGCCAGGATGAGGTTGATCTCCCCAAGTCCCTCGACCACGTTGTCCAGATCGAGTTCTTCGAGTTTCCCCTCGTGGAAGGTGGCCTGCGGGAAGTTGTCCTTGTAGACCTTGCCCGCGAGCCCCCACATGTCGAAACCGGCGACGATCTCCGCGCCGGCGGCACGGGCACCCCAACTGCTGCCGCCCGCGCCGCAGAACAGGTCGACGGCCCGGATGTCAGCCATGACGGGCTCCCGGCAGAACGATGGTCACTCTCGCGGTGGACACGGGCATGATAGTACCCAGATGCGCCCATCCAGTAAAGAAGTTATCGGCGGTACGGGGCATACGTGTCCGCCGATTTCAGGCGGCCCGTGGCGCCCATCACCTCCCCTCATTTCCCGCATTGACCTCCCGCGCCCCCCGCGCGAACAATGGACGAAGGCGGAAGGGGCTTGTGGACAAGGTTGGGCGAACGGTTCGCCGTCCGCAACTCCGGCGCCACGGCCGTGGTCGAGGGCGTGGGCGACCACGGGTGCGAGTACATGACGGACGGCGTGGTGGTGGTGCTGGGCCCGGTGGGGTACAACTTTGCCGCCGGCATGAGCGGCGGAATCGCCTACGTCTACGACGAGGCCGAACTCTTCGCCACCCGCTGCAACCTCGACATGGTCGACCTCGAGAGCGTCTGGATCGACGAGGACCAGAACCGCCTGCACACCCTCCTGCGGCGGCACCACGACCTGACCGGTAGCGCCCGGGCCGCCGCCGTCCTCGACGACTGGCAGGCCCAGGTGCCGCTGTTCGTCAAGGTCATGCCCACCGATTACCGCAACGTCCTCGCCCGGATGCGCCTGCGGGCCGACCGCGACGCCGAGACCCTTTCGGCCACCGAGGAGGTGTACCATGGGTAAGCCCACGGGATTTCTGGAACATGCCCGCGAGAACCCGCCGAAGCGGCCTGTCGAGGAACGCGTCCGCGACTGGCGCGAGATCGAGCGGCTGCTGGCCCCCGCCCAGACCCAGGACCAGGCCGCACGGTGCATGGATTGCGGCATACCGTTCTGCCACGCGTTCGGGTGCCCGCTGGCCAACCGGATACCCGAGTTCAACGAGACGGTCTACCGCGACCGCTGGCGCGAGGCCCTGGAGTTTCTGCACGCGACCGGCAACTTCCCCGAGATCACCGGCCGCGTGTGCCCGGCCCCCTGCGAGGCCGCCTGCACGCTCGCCATCAACGCCGAGCCGGTCACGATCCGGCACCTGGAACTCCAGGTCGTGGAGCGCGGCTGGCGCGAGGGCTGGATCCGGCCGCAGCCGCCCGCCACCCGGAGCGGCCGGCGCGTGGCCATCGTCGGCTCTGGGCCGGCGGGCTTGGCGGCTGCGCAGCAACTGGCCCGCGCGGGGCACGACGTGGTCGTCTTCGAGAAGGCCGACCGCGTGGGCGGCATCCTCCGGTACGGCATCCCCGACTTCAAACTCGAAAAGTGGATCATCGACCGGCGGCTCGAACAGATGCGGGCCGAGGGCGTCGTCTTCGAGACCGGCGTCGATGTCGGCCGCGACCTCTCGATGCGGCACCTCGCCAGCAAGTTCGACGCCGTCTGCCTGACGATGGGCGCCCAGGCCCCGCGCGACCTGACGGTGCCCGGGCGCGGGCTGGAGGGTATCCACTTCGCCATGGACTTCCTGGTGCAGCAGAACCGCCGCGCGGCCGGTGAGGAGATTCCTCATGCCCAGGAAATCCTGGCCACCGGCAAACAGGTCGTCGTGATCGGTGGCGGCGACACGGGGTCCGACTGCGTCGGCACCGCCCGACGCCAGGGCGCCCGCGCCATCACGCAGATTGAACTGCTGAGCGAGCCGCCCGATGCGCGCGGCCCGGACTGCCCGTGGCCCACGTGGCCCGTCATCAAGCGGACGAGCAGCAGCCACGAGGAAGGGTGCGAGCGGCTCTGGAGCGTCCTGACGAAGGAGTTTCTGGGCCTCGACATCCGCGTGCGGGCCTTGCGGTGCGTGCGGATCGAGTGGGGCGGTTGCGACGCGCGCGGCCGTCCGACGTTTGCCGAGGTGCCCGGGTCGGAGGTTGAATTGCCGGCCGACCTCGTGCTGCTGGCCCTGGGGTTCGTCCACGTCGAGCACGGGCCGCTGGTCCGCGAGGCGGGCCTTGAGACCGACGCGCGCGGCAACGTGCGGGTGGACGGCGAGATGATGACGAGCGTTCCGGGCGTGTTCGCGGCCAGCGATTGCGTGCACGGCGCGTCGCTCGTGGTCCGCGCCATCGCCGACGGCCGCCGCGCCGCCGGACCATGGCCGTCCGCCTGCCGCCGGAGTCACTCCGCCAACGCGGCCTTGACGCCTCGCCGGGCCGGGCGTACCCTTGAAGGAACCATGAAACAGCGCCCCCACGACCGCTTGCCCGAGTCCGTCACCGAGGCCATCCTCGAGAGCATCTCCGACGGCGTCTTCACGGTGGATCACGCGTGGCGGATCACGTCGTTCAACCGCGCGGCCGAGGAGATCACCGGCGTCGCGCGCGGCGAGGCTGTCGGCCGCCGCTGCTGCGACGTCTTCCGTGCGAGCATGTGCGAATCGGACTGCGCCCTCCGGCGGACGATGGAGAGCGGAACGCCCATCGTCAACCGGACGGCCTTCATCGTGGATGCCGACGGGCAGCGGATCCCCATCAGCGTCTCGACGGCCCTGCTGCGCGACACGCGAGGCCGCGTCGTGGGCGGCGTCGAGACGTTCCGCGACCTCACGCTCGTCGAGGAACTCCGCAAGGAACTCGATGGCCGGTTCGAACTGGGCGACATGGTCAGCCGCAGCCCCGCCATGCGCCGTCTCTTCGACGTCCTGCCACAAGTGGCGGCCAGCGGCAGCACGGTGCTCATCCAGGGCCAGACGGGCACGGGCAAGGAACTCCTCGCCCGGGCCATCCACGCGCTGAGCCCCCGGCACGACGGGCCGTTCGTGGCCATCAACTGCGGCGCGTTGCCCGACACGCTCCTGGAATCGGAACTGTTCGGCTACAAGGCGGGGGCCTTCACGGGGGCCGACAGGGACAAGCCGGGCCGGTTCGCCCGGGCCGAGGGCGGCACCATCTTCCTCGACGAGATCGGCGACGTCAGCCCGTCGCTCCAGGTGCGGCTCCTGCGCGTGCTGGAAGAGAGGACGTACGAGCCGCTGGGCGGCACGGCCCCGGCCAAGGCGGACATCCGCGTACTGACGGCCACGAACAAGGACCTGGCGGCGATGGTCAAGGCCGGAACGTTCCGGCAGGACCTCTTCTACCGGATCAACGTCGTCCGCCTGGACCTGCCGCCGCTCAGGGACCGCAAGGGCGACATTCCCCTCCTGGTGGACCGCTTCGTCGCCCACTTCAACCGCCTCCAGGGCCGCTCGATCACCGGCGTCAGCCGCGAAGCGATGGCCATCCTGATGGCCCACGACTACCCGGGCAACATCCGCGAGTTGGAGAACGTCATCGAGCACGCCTTCGTGCTGTGCCCGGACGGGCCGATCGGCCCGCGGCACCTGCCGGAGGACCTGGTGGCCCGCGCCCCGCGCGTCGCGCCGCGGCGCGACCTGGGCCAGACCGTCCAGGCCGCCGAGCGGCAGGCCATCCTCGACGCCCTCAAGCGGAACCGCTTCAACCGGCTGGCGGCGGCACGCGAGTTGGGGATGCACAAGAGCACGCTGTTTCGCAAGATCAAGGCGCTCGGGATTGACCTGCCCGAGGCCGACGGACGGTCCGGGGCACCGTAGGCGGAGGGTCGCACTCGGGCGACTCTGTCCACCTGCACAGTTGCACTTCCGCGACCCCGCTGGCCAAGGGCGTCGCTTGGCCAGCGATTCGACAATCCCGTAAGTCCCCCATATTGCAGGGCTTGCGCCTCCATCCCTTCCCGAGGCCGTCTTTGGCATGCCCGTTGCTCCTCGGAGCATGGGAAGGAACGGTGCATGAAGGTCGCTGTGGCAGCCTGGGAGGGTCGCGTCTCGCCGGTGTTCGACACGGCGCGACAGGTGCTGCTCTTCGAGGTCTCCGGCCACCAAGTCGAGGCCAGCGGCGAAGCGCTGCTCAGCGACCAGGAGCCGACGCGCCGCGTCCAGCAACTGAAGGACCTGGGCGTGGGCACGCTCATCTGCGGCGCGGTCTCGCGGCCGGTCGCGGCCATGGTCCGCATGGCCGGCGTCCACCTCATGCCCTTCATCGCCGGTCCGGTGGACGACGTGCTGAAGGCCTACGTCGAGGGAACGCTCACCACGCCGGCCTTCCAGATGCCGGGATGCTCCGGCGCGAGGCGCCGCTTCCGGCGCGGCCGGGGATGCAGACGCCAGTAACGGAACACGAAAACCAGAAAGGAGTACGATCATGCCAGGTGGTGACGGAACGGGTCCGATGGGAATGGGGCCGATGAGCGGCCGCGGAGCGGGATACTGCGCGGGTTACCCCGCGCCAGGATTCATGAACCCGGTGGGCGGTCGGGGCTTCTTCGGCCGCGGCTTCCGGGGCCGAGGCGGCGGACGTGGCCAGCGCAACATGTTCTGGGCCACGGGCATGCCGGGCTGGGCCCGGGCTGGTTGGGGTCCCACCATGGGCGCGGTTCCGCCCTACGGAGCCACGGCGTACGCGCCGGCGATGCCCAGGGAGGCCGAACTCGACGCCCTCAAATCGCAGGCCGACTACTTCCGGGGCGCCCTGGACGAGATCCAGAAGCGGCTCGGAGAACTCCAGGCCGCTCAGAGCGCCGACAAGGACTGACGGGTCGGGGGCCGTGCGCGACTCCGAAGCGCGCCCTGCCGATCGCGGCCTGCGCCGCCGGCGTGCCCTTTGGGGCGGTGTACACACAAGGAGACTTCACAATGCCCTTGGGACAGGGACGAGGTGGGCAAGGCGCCGGCCGCGGCGGCACCGGGATGGGAGGCGGCCGAGGCGGGGGCGCCGGTGCCGGCAGAGGCGGCGGTGGACGCATGGGCGGCCCTCGCGCCGCCGGACCCGGCGGCGCGTGCGTCTGCCCCCAGTGCGGAGCCACGGTTCCACACCAGCGCGGCGTGCCATGCGCCCAGATCCAATGCCCGAAGTGCGGCGCAGCTCTCGCGCGCCAGGGGTAGCCGTGAAGGATACGCCAGGTAGGCGGTGGAGGCGGTGGATGACCCGACCGCAGGGACGGCTGGCGTTCGGCTTCATGTCGTTCGTGTTCCGGATCCGCGACCTCGTGGCGCCGCCCGACGCGGTCCTGCGCCGGATGGGTATCCTGCCGGGGCATACGGTTCTCGATTTCGGATGCGGCCCTGGAGGCTACTCCCTCGCCGCGGCGCGGCTCGTCGGTCCGACCGGGAAGGTCTATGCCCTGGACGTCAACCCTGTCGCCGCGAGCGCGGTGCAAAGGGTCGCCGAGGAGCGGCGCCTTGGAAATATCACGACGGTCCTTGCCGACAGCGCGGCGGACGTTCCGAACGGGAGCGTGGATGTCGCGATCCTGCACGACGTGCTTCACCTGCTGGCCGATCCGGCCAAGGTCATCGCGAGCCTTTACCGGGCGCTCAAGCGGGAGGGCCTGCTTTGGGTGGACGACCATCACATGAGAGAGACCGCCATCATCTCGGCGGTCTCATCAGACGGACTTTTCGAGGCTTCCGGCAGTTTCAAGGGCACATACGGCTTCAAGCCAGTGGAGCGGAGTTGAGACAGTGATCCTGGCCATTGCCAGCGGCAAAGGCGGAACCGGTAAGACGCTCGTCGCCACGAACCTGGCGGCGGCGCTGGGTGCCGCTTACGTGGACTGCGACGTGGAAGGCGCCAATGGGCACCTCTTCCTGAAGCCCGAGATCGCCGACCAGCAGCCGGCCGTCAGCGATGTGCCGAAGGCCACCGATGCCTGCACGGGTTGCGGGGCCTGCGCCAAGGTCTGCGCTTTCAGCGCCCTGGCGGCGCTGAAGTCGGGCGTCCTGGTCTTCAACGAACTGTGTCACTCGTGCGGGGCGTGCCTGGAGGCGTGCCCGTCGCAAGCGCTGCGGTGGACGACGCACGTACTGGGCCACGTGCGGGTCGGACGGTACCGGGTGGCGCGCGGCCAGTGGCTGCCCTTTGCCGATGGCGAGTTGGCCGTGGGGCAGGTCCGCGCCTCGGCCGTCATCGCGCAGGTGAAGGAAGCGGCACCGGCTGCAGCCCATACCATCCTCGACTGTCCGCCCGGCTGCTCGTGCGCCGTGACCGAGGCCCTCCGGGGGACCGACCTGTGTCTCCTGGTGACCGAGCCGACGCCGTTCGGCCTGTCGGACCTCGAGAAGGCCATCGGCCTGGTCGAACACCTGGCCATCCCGCACGCGGTGATCCTGAACCGCTGCGACATCGGCGGGGCCGACGTGCGCGGGTTCTGCAACCTCTGCGGCATCCCCATCGTGCTCGAAGTGCCGCATGATATGGCCATCGCCGGCGCCTACGCCGAGGGGCATTTGCTGTACGCCGCGAACCCCCGGTACGCCGAGATGTTCGACACGCTGGCCGAAGCGGTTCGCACCGGCTCCCTGCCCTGCCGCCGTCCTGCCGCGCGACCGCTATCCGAAGCACAGGACCTGCTTGAGGAACAGCCGCCGGCGCGCAGGCCCGCCGACCCCGCCGCCAAGCCTCTTACCCGCGTCGCCGTGGTCAGCGGCAAGGGTGGCACAGGCAAGACGAGCCTGGCGGCCTCGCTCGCGGTTTTGGGGCAGGGACTCGCGGTGGCCGATGGCGACGTCGATGCCGCCAATCTGCACCTGGTGCTTTTCCCTCGCGACGAGGAAGGCCACGTGTTCAGCGGCTCCTGGCTGGCCGTGGTCGACCCGCAGATGTGCCGCGGGTGCGGCGTCTGCGCCAACGAGTGCCGCTTCGACGCCATCACGCTCACCCCCCGGGCCACCGTGGACCCCCTGCGGTGCGAGGGATGCGGCCTGTGTGCCCTCGTGTGCCCGCTGGCCGGAACCGACGAGATGCCCGTCCGCATCCACCCGCGTCTGTCGGGCCACGCCCATGTGGGCACGACGGACTGGGGCCCGATGGCACGGGGAAGCCTCCTGGCCGGCGGCGAGGCGAGCGGCAAGCTTGTCACCCTGGTCCGAACCCTGGCCGACGAAGCCGCCGCCCGCGAGGACGCGAAGCACCTTCTCATCGACGCCTCGCCCGGCACGGGCTGCCCCGTCAACGCCAGCCTGACGGGCTGCGACCTGGCCGTCGTCGTCACCGAGCCGACGCTGAGCGGCCTGCACGACATGGAACGTGTCTTGGACCTGGCGGCCTGGTTCCGGATTCCGGCGATGGCGGTCATCAACAAGGCCGACCTGTGCGCCCGTGTGGCGGAGGAGATTCGCTGCCTGTGCCGCCGGCGGGACATCGAGGTCGTCGGCGAAGTCCCGTTCGACCGCAACGTGCCGGAGAACCTCAGCCGCTCGGTCGTGCCGGCCCTGGGCGACGGGCCCGGCGCAGAGGCCCTGCGGAACGTGTGCGGCACTATCCTCGCCCGTCTCGAGGCCGCCAGGACGACGGCGAACCAAGCGTCGGCGGTCAGACCGTAGCGACGCGTTGTCGAAGAACGGCAAGCGGACCTGTTACCTTGGAAAGGAGCGAGAACCATGAAAGTATGCATCCCCGCCGAGGCCCCTCGGCTGGACGCTCGGGTGGACGAGCGCCTAGGCCGCGCGGCCTGTTTCGTGCTGGTCGACAGCGAGACGGAGGCCGTGCTCGCCAGCGTGCCCAACGCGCAGAACAAGCAGGCCGCGCAAGGGGCCGGCGTCCAGGCCGGCCAGGCCATCGCCTCCCTGGGACCGGACGCCGTCCTGTGCGCCAACTGCGGGCCGAAGGCGTTCCGCGTTCTGCAGGCGGCAGGCATCAAGGTTTTCCTCGGCGCCGCAGGCACCGTGGCCGAGGCCGTCGGCGCGCTTCGGGAAGGCCGGCTTCAGGAGGCCCCCACCGCCAACGTCGAAGGGCATTGGTAGCCGAGCAACAACCACTTGGAGAGGTGATGGACGCGAAACAACGTAGCCCCCGCGGCGGAGCGTGCGAGCCCGACCCGCGCAAGGAGACCGAGCGCCGCCGAGACGAGAACCTGCGGCACATCGGCCGCGTTATTGCCGTCATGAGCGGCAAGGGCGGCGTCGGCAAGAGCACCGTCGCCGCTCTGCTGGCCCTTGGGCTGGCGCGGCAGGGCCTGAAGACAGGACTCCTGGACGTGGATTTCCACGGCCCCAGCGTGCCGACACTCCTGGGCATCCGCGAGGTGCAGGCCTCCACCATCGGCGGGCAACTCCAACCCATCCGGCTGGGCCCCAACCTCCTCGTCATGAGCCTGGGGCTCCTTCTGGCCCAGGGCGACCAGGCCGTCATCTGGCGCGGGCCCATGAAGATCGGCGTCATCAACCAACTCCTGGGCGACGTGGCGTGGGGCGACCTCGACGTCCTCGTCCTCGATTGCCCTCCCGGCACGGGCGATGAGCCGCTCACGATCGGCCAGGTGGTGCCGACCGCGGAGGTCGTCATGGTCGGCACGCCGCAGGAGGTGGCCATGGCCGATGTCCGCAAGGCCGTCTCGTTCTGCCGGCAGATGGGGCTGGCGATCCTCGGCCTCGTGGAGACGATGGGGACGATGCGGTGCCCGACGTGCGGGGCCCACGTGCCGCTCTTCCGCGCCGCCGCAGACGCCCGGCCGGCCGACGTCCGGCTGCTGGCCGAGGTTCCGTTCGACCCGGCCCTCCAGGACGCCTGCGACCAGGGGCGGCTGGAAGCATTCCTTGACGAGCAAGGCCCCACGGCCGAACATGCGATCGCCCTGGCCCGCGAGGTGGCCACGCAGGCCCCCGCAGCCGTTTCGCAAACCACGGTCTCACAGAATCCTGTCCAAGGAGGTGACGGTACCATGCGCTACGCGCTTCCTACGCAGAACGGCCGGTTGATCATGCACTTCGGCCACGCCGACGTATTCACGCTGATTGATGTCGAGAACGGCCAGGTCGGCCGCACCGAAGCCCTCGAGCCGCCGGCCCACGAGCCGGGCGTGCTGCCCCGGTGGCTGAAGGAACAAGGCGTGAGCGTCATCATCGCCGGCGGCATGGGCCAGCGAGCCCAGGGGCTGTTCGCCGAAAACGGCATCCAGGTCGTTGTCGGCGCCGAGTCATCCCCGGCCGAAGACCTTGTGCGGCTGCACCTGGCCGGGACGCTCAACACCGGCCAGAACGTCTGCGACCATTGAGGCTGCGGGCAGCGACCTCGCCGGTGCGTTGGCCACCGCCTGCCTGTGCACGCATCGAGTAAGGGCGGCGAAGCGGCAAAGAAAAGCCGCCCCTGCTTGGGGGGCAAGGAGCTAGTCATGGCCGCGGCCAAGAGGAAGTTCTTCTCGTTGCGGGGATTTACATCTTTTGCTGTGACGCTGTTCTTCCTGGTCCTGATCGCCTCCGGCGCCGTCCTCTACGCGGCACCCCGAGGCCGGGACGCCAACTGGTCCGGCTGGCAGGTGATGAACCTTCTTCGCACGGAGTGGGTCGCCCTTCACGTCCTCACGGGGTGTGCTTTCGTGGTCTTCGGAACGATCCACCTGGTCCTGAACTGGCGGCCCCTCTGGCATTACGTCCACGTGAAGGCCGAGGCCAGGATTCCTCTCTGGAAGGAACTGCTTCTGGCGGTCGTACTGATAGCAGTCCTATCCGCGGGCGCGATCCTGCGGTTCCCGCCAATGGCGACCGTGATGGCGTGGAACGACCAGATCAAGGACGCCTGGACCGCGGCCTTGTCCGACGCCCCCCGTGATCTCGCCGAGGAGGCTTCCCTGGAGGACTTGGCCGCGCGGGCAGGTGTCCTGTCAGAAACACTGGTTGCGGCGCTGCGACAGCGCGGTTACAGCATAGGCAGCCCCCAGGATTCCCTTAGCCGCGTTGCCGAGGCCAACCACACCACTGCGGCGGCCATCTTCCGTGAACTCCAGAAGGACTACCCGCAACTGGGCGGTGGCAAAGGGCGAGGGCGCCAGTTCGGGAAAGGACGGCGACAGCCGTGAGCGACGCCCTTGGCGCAACATGCCCTACGCAGCCGCTCCGCCTCACCGTGCTCGTCGAGAACACGTGCCGCGCAGGCAGACTGGCCGCGGAACATGGCCTTGCCCTGCTCCTGGAGACGGAGCGGGGCACAGTCCTTTTCGACACGGGGGCTACGCCGGCCGTCCTGGCCGCGAACGCGGCCGCGCTGGGCGTCGATCTGGCCCGCGTCAGCGCCGTCGTCCTCAGCCACGGCCACTACGACCACACGGGCGGTCTGCCGGCAGTTCTGGCCCGAGCGCCGTCGGCCCGCGTGTACTACCACTGGCGATGCACGGCCCCGCGATGGGGCCAGCGCTGGGGGATCAGGAAATCCATCGGCATGCCCGGCGAGAGCCGCCGGGCGCTGGAGTCGGCCGCGCGCGAACCGGTGGCCGGCCCGCTGCTTCTGCCGGAAGGCGTCGTCCTCAGCGGCCCCATCCCCGGCCCGGCGGCGGCGGCCCAGGACGGCTTCCTGGCCGACTCGGACGGCGGCCCGCAGCCGGACGACTTCACCGACGAGATGTTTCTCCTCGCCCGCACGCCCGCCGGTTGGCTCCTCGCAACCGGATGCTGTCACCGCGGCCTGGAGAACACGCTGGCCCACGCGCGGCAACTGACCGGCGGCGAGCCCGTGGCCGTGGTCGTCGGGGGGCTGCACCTGAAGGGTGCCTCGCGGGGCGATCTGGAGGCGGCCGCGGCGGCCCTCGACGCCGCCGGCTCGCGCGAAGTCTGGGCGGGCCACTGCACCGGCGACAAGGCGATCGCGCACCTGGCGCAGCGCTGGCACGGCCGCGTCGAGACCATCGGCGCGGGCCTCTCTCTGCCATAGCCGCGGTCTCGAACGCGCCGCAGCGCGGTCGCCGGACGGGACGCGAACGATCACAGACTGAGTTCTCACGGGACCGGCCCTGGTGGCCGGTTCGCCGTTCGGGGCGAGGGGGCGGGATGGTCCCGCCCTGGGAGGCCTCTCATCTTGTTTCTCGGGAAAGGAGACGCACCATGGACCTGTCGCGACGTCGGTTCCTGGCTGGTGCGGCCGCTGGGGTAGCAAGCCTTCCTGTGGCCGCCCTCGCCGGCGAGAAGGGCGACCCGAAGATGATCGGGGCCTGCGGCCTGGCGTGTACCACGTGCCCGCTCATGAAGGCCGGGAAGTGCAAGGGCTGCGCCTCGGGCACAGAGGCCAGTGCCGAGATGGTCGAGAAGAAGCCGTGCCCCGTGCTGAAGTGCGCGGCGATGAAGAAGATCGACTACTGCGGCACGAGCTGCAAGATGTTCACCAAGTGCCCGAAGCTCGTCGGCCACCCCTACGCCGAGTCGTACCTGGCGATGGTCGCCAAACGCTTGGGTTGAACGACCCGGGTCTATGGGTGCTGCATAGGGCGGCCCAGGAACGGCCTGGGTCGTGGTCTGCGCGTAACCCGCGGGACCGCCACGCCAACCAGGCCCAGGCCTTGCCGCGAGCCAGACTCGCCGTACGACGAAGAGCCCGGCGAACCATGAGGTGACGTCGTGGGATACGTCTTCGGACCTGTGCCATCCAGACGGCTCGGCCGGTCGCTGGGCGTCGACCTGGTCCCCTTCAAGACGTGCACGTACGACTGCCTCTACTGCCAACTGGGTCGGACCACCCACAAGACCGTCGATCGGCGCGAATGGGTTCCGCTCGATGACGTCGTGGCCGAGTTGCAGCAACGGCTTGCCTCGCGGCCGGACTACGTGACCTTGAGCGGTAGCGGCGAACCCACCCTGTACTGCCGGATGGGCGACCTGATTGACCGCATCCGCTCGCTGACGGACATTCCCGTGGCCGTGCTGACCAACGGCTCTCTGCTCTGGCAGGCGGAGGTCCGCCGCCAACTCCTGGACGCCCACCTGGTCGTGCCCTCGCTGGACGCCGGCGACGCAAGCATGTTCAACGCCGTCAACCGGCCGCATGCCGATATTGCCTTCGATCAGATGCTGGAGGGCCTGATCGCCTTCCGAGACGCGTACCGCGGCCAATACTGGCTGGAAGTCCTCCTGCTGGGCGGTCATACTGGAGTCCCGGCCGACGCTCGGAAGATCGCCGAGTGCGTGGGCCGCATCCGGCCGGACCGCGTCCAGTTGAACACCGTCGCTCGGCCGCCGGCCGAGGACTACGCAGTGGCCGTTCCCCGCCGCCGGCTGCACGAATTGGCGGCGCTGTTCGATCCTGTGGCGGAGGTCGTCGCGGATTTCCGGGGCGTCCACGCCGAGGAAGGTTTCGTGGCCACCCGGCGGGCGGTCCTGGAGCTGCTCGAGCGGCGGCCTTGCTCGGCCGACGACATTGCCCAGGGCCTCGGCATCCACCGAAACGAAGTGGCCAAGCACGTCGCGGAGTTGCTCGCCCAGGGACGGGTGGAGCGCGTCGCGTCGCCCCAAGGAACGTACCTGCGTGCCCTGCAACAACCGATGGTTCCCTCAGATCATAGGAGAGACAAACATGCCCGCGAAAAACGTTCTCGTTGAGATCCGCCAAGGCGAAGGCTTCAAGACCGAATGCACCGCCGGGAAGCACACGGTCGTCATTGACCAGCCCGCGGCGCTGGGCGGAACGGACGAGGGGCCGACGCCTCTCGATTATCAATGCATCTCGCTTGGCGGCTGCATTGCCGCCATCGGCCGCATCATCGCCAAGCAGCGACGCCTGCCCATTCGCGGCATCCAGGTCTCCGTCGAGGGCAAGTTGAACACCGACCGGTTGCTCGGCAAGACGTCCCAGGACAGGACCGGCTTCTCCTCATTCAGCGTCGTTGTGGCGATCGACGCCGACCTTTCCCGCGAGGAGAAGGCGAAACTCCTCAGCGAGATCGACGATCGCTGTCCGGTCTCTGACAACCTCACGAGCCCGGCGGCGGTCGCCATCGTCCTGGCGGAATGACGGGCGTGTGGGACCCGCGTGCGATGGCCGGTGGGGATGTCAGCACAGCAGACGCTGTGCAGGGCGGGGGGCGCCGAAGCCAGAAACTGCGTCAGCCCAGAGGGGGAGAACGCCCCGCTCAGAAACACCATCGGGAACCGGAAGAGGTTCGGGAACCTCTGGAACTCCAAGACCGCCGCGTCCGACGCCCGCGACCTCATCCGGAAGCACGCCACGACTCGAGACGCCTACCTGAAGGTGCGGTGGAAGATCCCGCTGCGGGCCCTGTTTGACCGGTTCCACCTGGAAGCGGCGGCGGAGTTCGTGCGGGAACTGGGCCAGGTCGGGGCGGAGGCGGTCGGGCGACCCATCCTCCTGTCGGCCAACGCCTGGGTGGTGGAGGAACGGCACCGGGTGGTCGCCCCGCACCTGACACACATTGTCTGCGAGGCCGAGTTCCAGGCACAGAAGGGGACGGCCGACCTCAGCCGCGCGCTGCCGGACTTCGAGGTCGGGCGGTCGATGGGGAAACCCGTCGTCGTGTGCGCCAGCGGGGGCGACTACGCGCTGGTCAAGGCGACGGGCGCCGAGGATCTGGTGCGGTTCTGGATCGCCGTCACGTATGCGCACGGGCAATGGTTCATGGTGCCGCACCCGAAGCGGCAGTGGTGCTTCACGAAGGAACTCGGGACGCACTGGTACGCCGCGCCGGCCGGGGCGTACGCGCCGCTCTACCGGTTCATCCGCACGAACGCCCGGTGGTTCGACGGGTTCGAGCCGACCGACGCCGGCGGGATCACCGTGCCGGAGAACGTGTTGTGCACCGTGCGACGGAAGGGCGAGAAGGGGCCGATCGTTCTGCACCTGGTAAACCGCGATTACGACGCCCAGGCCAGACGGATGCGGCCCGCCAAGGACGTCTCCATCAAGGGGCTTTCGACGCTGGCCAACAAGGGCGGGCGTGTGCGCCTCCTGGCGTACGACGCGGAGCCCGAGACCGTCGAGACCTCGACCGAGGGCGGCACCACCCAGATCAAGGTGCCCGAGTTGCGGCTGTGGACGCTGGTCGTGATCGAGTAAGGGCCCCCGGCGGGCCGCGGCACGCCGCGGCCTACCTTGGTCCCAGCCTGCCTCCGACGCGATGAGGGGGCAGGAGAATAGTAAGGTGTCGCCGATTCTGCCCCGATTCTGAGGTGTCCCCCGATTCTGCCGGGTTCAGGTCCGCCAACCGGTTTGACTTGGGCGAATTCGGGATGTATAGTTGCTTCTGGCAGTGGGGGAATGTGCGAAGTCGGGGCCGCGCCCGCATACCTCGGCCTGTCCAGGCCCCGAGGTCCAGCCCACGGCCGAACGCGTTTGAGGCAGCACCTGAAACGAGAAGGAGAAGGTCATGGCCAGGCACGCGGGATGGGTGGGCGGATGTGTGGCCGTGGTGCTGCTCGGGACGTTCCTGGCCGGCGTCGCCCAGGCGCAGGATGTCCGCTACTGGGCCGTCATCTGCGGGGTCGCCGACTATAAGACGATCAACGACCTGAACTACACGGATGACGATGCAGTCGACCTGGCGGCGGCCCTCCGGCAATACGGCGTGTGGCAAGGCCCGGACCAGATCGAGGTTCTCATCGATTCCGCGGCCAGCGCGAATGGCATCCGCGATGCGATTCGCCGCATGGGCGATAAGGCCAACGCCGTCGCCGACGACCACGACGTCTTCCTGTTCTTCTTCTCCGGCCACGGCATGCAGGTGGTCGACGCCTCGGGCGACGAGTCGGACGGGATTGATGAGGCGATCTGCCCGTATAACACCCAGTTCAGGGGGTCCAAGGTGGCCAACATCATCACGGACGACACACTCGGCGGCTGGCTGGCGGCGTTGCCGGACGGGGACGTCGTGGCGATCCTGGACACCTGCTTCAGCGGCGGCATGGCCGAAGGCGCCAAGGGGTCGGCCGTGAAGTCCGTGCGCAACCCGAACCTGCCTCCCCAAGCCAAGTCCAGGCGCCATTTTGGCGACGGCTTGGCACAGAAACTCGCGGGACGGGGCGCCGATGGGACGGGCGCCGGTGCCAAGGATGCCGGCGGCGCCAACGCGGTGGTCCTCATGGCGTGCCAGGAAGGCGACCTCTCATGGGAGACACCGGACCTCGCGAACGGCGTCTTCTCCCACTTCGTCATCTCGGGCCTGGGCGACCCGCAGGACGGTGCGCCGGCGGATATCCTGGGTGACGGCAACGACCTCCTTTCCGCGGAAGAAGAGTTCGACTACGCCAGCCCGGAGACGATGGCGTATGCGGCGTCTCTTGGCCTTACCCAAGAGCCACGGCTTTTCGATGGGACCGCCGAGGACACCGTGCTCGTCGACCTGACGGGACTACCGCCACCGCCGACAGCCGCCTTCGCAGCCCACCCGACCAGCGGCCCGGCGCCGCTTGCCGTGACCTTCACCGACGAGTCCACGGGCTCCATCGAGACGTGGTCGTGGGACTTCGGCGACGGCGCCACGAGCGCGGGGCAGAACCCGACCCACACCTATGCGTCGACAGGAACCTACACGGTCAGCCTGACCGTGACGGGGCCCGGCGGCGGGTCAGACACGGCCACGGCCATCGTGTCGGTGACCGGGGCCGGCGCCGAAGTCGTCGTTATCACGAAGGCCGAGTACAAGACCAGGAGGCAGGAACTGACGGTCCAGGCCGTCAGCAGCGTACCCGGCGGCGCCGCCGTCCTGACCGTCGAAGGCTACGGCGAAATGACGTACAACAAGCGGACCGACACGTACACCGGTCAGTTCAAGCCGGTGGCCGATCCGGGCGAGACGATCACGGTGACATCGAGCGAAGGCGGCTCTGATACCGCACCGGTGACGTACCGATAGCGGCCTGCCGCGGCCAGTGAGACGACCGTAATCGGCGTATTCGGGGGATACCTTGCCATTTTCTCCCCTAGCGCGGCCGGCCGGGTCTTGCCGGAACACTGGCGGACAAGCCGCCAGCGGCACCCGGCGCGGTCGCCAAGAGCACGGATCGCCCGGGGCGAGCCGTGTCACACGGCTTGGCGAAACGGGCACGCCAGGAAACTATCTCAGAACCGAAGATCACGGCCTGCCATGGTCCCAGCCTACGCCCGACGCAATGAGGGGACAGGAAAATAGTAAGGTGTTCCCCGATTCCGCGATTCCGCAATTCCAGACTGTCCTTGACACCAGCTCAGAGTTTGGCTATATCCTTGTGGTTGCCCAAGAAGAGCGGTTGGGAGGAGGGAATGACATGTCCTCCAAGCTCAAAACAGCCGCGGTAAGGGTCTTCCTCCCCTTGTTGTATCTGCACGGCCTTGGTGTTGGGCCCGCCTTCTTGTATTACAATTATTCGTATGCTCGCGAACACGGCTTTGTTTCGTGGCTATTCTTGGGCGAGATAATACCGAGCCTCAAGGCGCTCTTGTGGGAATATTTTCTCGTGGCTGCATTGTTTTCTTCGCCTGCCCAATATGCCCAGGATGAGAAGCACTACGACAACTCGCGAGAAGCCAATAACATGGCAGCACAATTCCTTGTACATATAGAGCAGAAGCGCTCCTTGGCCGAGGAGGAGAAAACCGAGGTTCGCGAATACCTCAAGAGGGCATACTCCGAAGCCCAAGCCGTTAGCGACGAATACCTTGATCGCATCCATCCAGACTTCAGAAGGCACTATCGCGGTGAGTACCAGGAATCTCTGAGGCTACACCTGCATGCTCGTGAGAGCGGAGACGGCCTAGCAGCATTAAAGGGTTATCGGCTTCAGAAAGAGTGGGGTGAATGGCTAGACGAGCACCATGAGGAACTCGATTTTCCATGAACGGAAATGCTACGCGACTGGCCCATAGCCTAGTTCGCGAAGGGGCCACTTGCCACTGGCCGCGAATGTGGGAACGCAGTCCCGAGGGAGTTGCGGGTAAAGCATACCTACCTCAATTTCGTATCCTCTCCCTGGCCCCCCTATATCCAGTGCTTGATAGTCGGTCAGTTTGGTGGTCTTGAACGAGGACCGTCAATAATCCACGCTGCCATCTTCATGTAGAATTCGAATGTGTATTTTCCGCCACCCCTTTTTGTGAAGAAGTATTCTATCATCTCAGGGCTTCGCATTGCCCTGAAAACTTCCTTTTCTGGCAAGCCCACACCAAGCCCCCACTGACAGAATTCGAGAAGGTCGTCGCGGCACAGGCCAAGGCGCGATACCACGTCTTGCATCGCCCCACGTTGCATGGCTTTTTCAACGGCATCTTGGCGTTGCTTTTTTTCCGCCAATATCGCCTCATCGTCAAGCACCGAGAATCGTTTCCGAAGGAACCGTGAGAAGAAGCCCATATTCGCACCCTGATTTGAGCGTTGATACAGTATTGCCAAGCGCGGCGCGGCGGTCCAGCAAAACCCGGAGTTTCCTCCTGCGCAAGTTGTTTGGCCCTTTACACCATGGCCAAGGCGGTTTTCACTCCCTTTTGCACGGTGGCCCCGGATTTTGTGTTGGCGCGCGGCAGTATAATAGCAACTGCAGGGCGAGCGCCCTGCGAACTCGAACGCAAGTAATCGGGGGACACCTTCCCATTTTCTCCCCTTGCGCGGCCGGCCGGGTCTTCCCGGAACACTGGCGGACAAGCATGCCCTGAGCGAAGCCGAACGGGCCGTCCGTGGCACCCGGCGTCTTCGGCAGTCGAAGCCCCGGCGCCGGCACCGGAAACCTGGTCACCCTTGCGGGATGACCAGGCCACCCGCCTTATGTCGGGCCGCTCAGTCGTTCTTTTCGGGCAGGCGGGCGCCCAGGGGGGCGAGGCGGCCGGGACGGTCGGCCTCGGACCAGACGATCTCGATGTTGGTGTCCTCGACGAGTGTGCCCTGGGCCCGCGAGAGTTCCGTCAGGGCCAGGTTGAAGTTCAAGAGGGCCACGAGGTGGTCGCGCTGGGCGGCGGCCAGGATGTCCTGGGACCGCAGCAGTTGCTCGTTGCTTTGGCGGTCCATCGGCTGGAGGTCCATCAGAACGGTCTCGCCGTGGATGACCTTGCGGGCGGCGTCGCGTGCCCGCAGTGTCGACTCGACCTCGTCGCGTCCCTGGAGGACGGCCCGCGCGGCCATGCTGACCTCCTGGAGGACCTGGTCGGTCAGGCGGTCGGCCCCCAGCAGGGCCTGTTCGTACTCGACGCGGCGTCGCTGGCGCTCGGCCTCGGCGGCGCGGTTACCCAGGGGGAACTCGAACTCCAGACCGGCCGACCACGTCGCCGGGTCGGGGAGGCGCTGCGAGTCCATGCTCGCGCCCAGGTCGTTGCCCAGGCCGTTGAGGGAGTAGCGGAGCAGGGCGTCGAGTTTGGGCAGGCGTTGGCGGTCGGACACGTCGACGCGGATGCGATTGATGGCCAGGGTGGCGCGGGCCCGATCCAGTTCGGGCCGGCGCGAGAGGGCACGCGTCATGCTGGCCGTGCGGTCGACGTCGACCAGGAAGAACCGGGGCTGCTCGATGGGCACCAGGGCCACGTCGGAATCGACGGGCATGTCGGGTGCGTTCAGCAGGCGTTTGAGTTCGTCGGCGGAGTTGCGTGCCCGGTTCTCGGCTCGCAGCACCTCGACCTCGCGCGTGGCCACCGACGAGACCGCCCGGGCGATGTTCAGGTCGTTCGAGATGCCCTGGCCGGCCCGTGCCTTCTCGCGGCGTTCGACCTCGCGGGCCATCTCGAGCGACTCGCGGAACACCCGGGCCATGTCCAGGTCGAACGCCACCTGCCAGTAGGCGGCCGTGACCTTGGCCGTCACCTCCATGACCTTCTGCCGGAAATCGTGCAGCGACACCCCGGCCGCCAGGTTGGCGATGCGGATGGCGGCGCGGCCGAGCGGGTCGCCGAACCCCTTCAGCAGCGGCTGGCTGACCTCGCCCACCAGCCGGCTCGTGTACTGCGGGTTGGGCTGGATGAGCTGGCTGTTCGTGTCCAGGTAATTCATCTCCTGGGTCAGCGACACGGTGGCACCGCTGCCGATGCGCTGGGCCATGCCGCCCCTGAACTGCCAGGTGTCTTCCGTCAGGTGCGTGTCGCGGATGCCGCCGGTGTCGAGTTGGCTGGCGATGGGCCGCTTGGCCCGGCCGAAGGTGTTCGACAGGACGAGGTTGGGATCGTAGGCGGCCCGGGCGGTCACGACGTCGGTCTCGGCGATCAGGGGGTCGTACCCGGCAATCTGGATATCGTGGTTGTTCTGGATGGCGATGCGGAGGGCGTCGAAGAGCGTCAGGCGGACTTCGCCCTGCTTGACGGGCCTGGCGGCCGGCGCGGCGGGGGCACCGGGGGGCTGGGCGGCGGCCTGTTTCGAGGCGGCGGCCGAACGGATCCGGGCCAGGGCCGCCCGGGCGCCCTGCCGCTCGCGGGCGTTCCACGACGTGTCGCACCCGGCCGCGGCCAGGGCCGCGGTTGCCCACACGATGAGCACGAGTCGGTGGCGCATCGGCACTCGGGTCCGTCCTCCCGCTGTTGAGCCCTCCGTCACGGATACGGGTACCGGGTCGGCGGCGACTTTTCAAGCAATATCCGGCCGGCGCATGGGAAGGGGTGTGGCAACAATTTCTGGCATTAGGCGGCGGCCTTTCGTTGGTAGGTCCAGTAGGTGGGCCAGAGGTGGCTGTGTTCGAGGGCCGCCAGGGTCATGATGGCCTCGGCGTTGGGCTTGTCCCATCGCATGCC
>DATKZB010000069.1:0-19655 GCA_035528235.1 Phycisphaerae bacterium | reverse complement strand
AGTTGAGACAACGTTCGGCTACTTGACGGATGCGCAGTTTGAGTTCGCTTTCGCGCAGGTGCAAACAACACTGGCTGATCGACAGACAACGCGCCAACAAGCCCTGGCGTTGGCTTCGAACGTTGCATCCGCCTGCAGTCGGGGCCGAGGGATGATCGACGAGTTTCGCACACTCCTTGCCCGTTTGCACGAACACCCACTTAGCAAGTACCGAACGAAGGACGCGCCCATCCTCGTCAGGTGTCATGCCACGGGATACCCGGAGGACTTCGAGAGGTGTTTGGAGGCGGCAGCGGAATTGGCGAACCGGGTGAGCACTGAGTGCCGGCCGGTTGCTTGGTACACAAAGGCTAGCACGCAATTGGTGTCTCATTACATGGCCAACTTGCAGGCGACCTCTTCGGATCTGGGCCGCCAACTCGGTCGGATTGCCGACGAGACCCGGACCTTGCGCCGATATGCGGGGTTGATCTTCAGACTTAAACAGTGGCTTAGGTCAGATCAATAAAGCGACCTACCGGCCGGAATGAAGAAGGTCCCCTGAGCCGCGGTCATGCTCCCTGTCGTCTACTCCTTCACCTCGTACTCGGCGTCGATGACGTCGTCGCCGCCCTTGGCCTGGCCGCCGGCCTGGGGGTCCGGCCCGGCCTGCTGCTGCGGTCCGGCGTGGGCGTCACCCCCCGGACCGGCCTCGGCGCCCGCCTGCTGCTGGTAGAGCATCTGGGCGAGCGAGTGGGAAGCCTGGCTGAGGGCCTCTGTGGCCTGCTCGATGCGGGCGACGTCGTCGGTCTTGACGGCCTCCTGGACCTCCTTGACGGCGTCGTCGATGCGTTGGCGGTCGGCCTCGCCGAGTTTGTCGCCGTGTTCCTTGAGGGTCCGCTCGACCTGGTAGGCGAGGGCGTCGGCCCGGTTGCGTTTCTCGATGAGGTCGCGCTGCTTCTTGTCTTCCTCGGCGTGGTCCTCGGCCTCGCGCTGCATCTGGCGGACCTCGTCCTTCGACAGGCCCGAGGACGACGTGATGGTGATTTTCTGCTCCTTGCCGGTTCCCTTGTCCTTGGCGCTGACGTTGAGGATGCCGTCGGCGTTGATGTCGAACGTGACCTCGATCTGCGGCAGGCCGCGCGGCGCCGGCGGGATGCCCGCCAACTGGAACCGGCCCAGGGTGCGGTTGTCCCTGGCCAGGGGCCGCTCGCCCTGGAGGACGTGGACCTCGACGCCGGGCTGGTTGTCGGCGGCGGTCGAGAAGACCTCGGTCTTGGCGGTCGGAATGGTGGTGTTGCGTTCGATGAGGGGGGTCATGACGCCGCCAAGCGTCTCGATGCCCAGCGACAGCGGCGTGACGTCGAGCAGCAGAATGTTCTTGTCCTTGAACTCCCCGGCCAGGATGGCTCCCTGGATGGCCGCGCCCGCCGCCACCACCTCGTCGGGGTTGACGCCCTTGTGCGGCTCCTTGCCGAAGATGTCCCGCACGAGTTGCTGGACGGCGGGGATACGCGTCGAGCCGCCCACCAGGACGACCTCGTCGATGGCGAGGTCGTCGACTTTGAGTTTCTGCTTGGCGTCGGCGATGCACTGGAGGCAGGGCCGCCGGCAGCGTTCGATAAGCGAGCGGACGAGTTCCTCGAACTTGGCGCGGGTGATCTTCAGGGTCAGGTGCTTGGGACCGCTGGAGTCGGCCGTGATGAACGGGAGGTTGATGTCGGTCTCGGCCACGGTCGAGAGTTCGCACTTGGCCTTCTCGGCGGCCTCCTTGAGGCGCTGAAGCGCCATGTGGTCCTGCCTCAGGTCGATGCCGTGCTCGGCCTTGAAGGTGTCGGCGATGTGGTCGATGAGACGCTGGTCGAGGTCATCGCCGCCCAGGTGGGTGTCGCCGTTGGTGGCGGCCACCTCGAAAACGCCCTCACCGACGTCGAGAATCGAGACGTCGAACGTGCCGCCGCCGAAGTCGAAGACCGCGATCTTCTCGTTCTTCTTCTTCTCCAGGCCGTAGGCCAGGCTGGCCGCCGTGGGCTCGTTGATGATCCGCACGACGTCCAGGCCGGCGATGGTCCCGGCGTCCTTGGTGGCCTGGCGCTGCGAGTCGTTGAAGTAAGCCGGCACGGTGACGACGGCCTTCTGGATTTCCTCGCCCAGGTAACTCTCGGCCGTGCGCTTGAGGTCCTGGAGGATCATGGCCGAGATTTCCGGCGGCGTGTACTCCTTGCCCCGGGCACGGACCTTGACCAGTTCGTCGGGCCCGCCGGTGATCTCGTAGGGCACGATCTTTTCCTCGGAGGCCACTTCGCGGTGGCGGCGCCCCATGAACCGCTTGATCGAGAAGATGGTGTTCTTGGGGTTCGTCGTCGCCTGGCGCTTGGCCACCTGGCCCACCAGCCGCTCGCCCTTGTCGGCGATGGCGACGACCGACGGTGTCAGCCGGGTGCCCTGCGAGTTCGGAATGACGGTGACCTTGTCGCCCTCGCGGACGGCCACCACCGAGTTCGTCGTCCCGAGGTCGATGCCGATGATCTTGTTACTGGCCATGTTGCGACTCCTTCTGCGCGTTGCCGCACCTGACGCGGCCTTCCCTTGCACGTCTACACGGAATCCTTGGGCCCTAAGAGCAAAAGTCGTGCCAGGGGTTGCCGAATGCGGCCTGGCGTCCCGGAAACACCGCAACCCGTATCATAAGCCCCGCTCGGCCGGAGTGCAAGCGGCACATCCGTGCCTGCCATTGCGACAGTCGCACCCCTATCCGGGGGCCCTGTCTGCCGTTTTGGCAATCGCTGGGAACGTACTTGCGTGGCACCGCGGCCGGCTTCAGGGCGGCGGGAGTTCGGCCGCAGCCCGGCACATGGAAATCGGTTGACGCTACCGCGCGACCTCCCTATAAAGTTGTTGCCATGACCCGCATGCCCCATCCCGTCTTGACCTGGGCTGCCAATATCCTCGTGCCGGGGACGGGGCTGGTCCTGCTGGGCCGCCTGGCCCTGGGCACCCTTCTGGCCCTGTGGTGGTGCCTGGCGATGGTGGGCCTGATCCTGGCGACCATCGTTTGGCCCGATTCTTGCGCCACGACCACCGTCGTGTCCTTTGCTGCAAGCGCCGCGGCGGCATACGTGTTGGCCCAGTTGCTCCACGGGGTGCGTCGCCGGGTGGCCGGTCGGCATCTGGCCGGCGAGGGTCGCGACGAGGTCTTCAAGGCGGCCCTGGTGGCGACGCTCCAGGGGCGTCTGGACGATGCCGAAGCGGCCTGCAAGGCGCTCCTGCGGAAGGACGGCGACGACGTCGAGGCCACGCTGCACCTGGGCACGCTTGCCCGCCGTCGGGGCGACCGCGATGCCGCGCTGCGATACCTGCGGCGGGCGCGGTACCTGGACGATGAGGGGCGGTGGGACTTCGAGATCGGTCGCGAGATGGCCGCGATGGCTGACGCCCCCAACGCGGTCACCATGCCCCACGCCAAGTGACCACGCAGCCGCGCCATCGCCTCAGGAACGGCCTTTGGGGGGTCGCCGACGGGGTTTTTTGGCTACGGCGGCAGGGCGATTCTGACGATAGAACCTACGCCGCACCCGTGCGTCAAGCGGTCCCACGGTTACGGGGGTTGAACTGGGGGGGCCGAACGGTTACAATAAGGCGCGGTTCGGTGAATGCGAAGCGCGCCGCGCCTACAGGGGGGACGCCTGCGCCACACGAACCGGCATCCGACGAGGCCTGAGCATGTTTGAGCGATTTACCGATCGGGCTCGCAAGGTCATGGCCCTGGCCAACCAGGAAGCCCAGCGGTTCAACCACGAATACGTCGGCACCGAGCACGTGCTGCTGGGTCTGGTGAAGGAAGGCCAGGGCGTTGCGGCCAACGTGCTGCACAATCTCCAGGTAGACCTCAAGAAGATCCGCCTGGAGGTCGAGAAGATCGTCAAGAGCGGCCCGGCGATGGTCACCATGGGCAAACTGCCCCAGACGCCGCGGGCCAAGAAGGTCATCGAGTTCGCCATCGAAGAGGCCCGTAACCTGGGCCACAACTACGTGGGCACCGAGCACCTGCTGCTCGGCCTCTTGCGCGAACACGACGGCGTGGCGGCGCAGGTCCTGATGAACCTGGGCCTGAAACTCGACGAGGTGCGCGCCGAGGTCCTCAACATCCTCGGCGCCACGATGGAAGGCGAAGGCGGCGCCGAGGGCGAGGAACGCCGCGGCAAGTCCAAGACACCCGCCCTCGATTCGTTCGGGCGCGACCTGACGCAACTGGCCGCCGAGGGCAAACTCGACCCCGTCATCGGCCGACATGACGAGATCGAACGCGTCATCCAGGTCCTGTGCCGACGGACCAAGAACAACCCCGTCCTGCTGGGCGAGGCCGGCGTCGGCAAGACGGCCATCGTCGAGGGACTGGCGCAGGAGATCATGAGTGCCGTGGTGCCGGAACTCCTCATGAACCGCCGCATCGTCGTCATGGACCTGGCGATGATGGTTGCGGGCACGAAGTATCGCGGCCAGTTCGAGGAGCGGATCAAGGCCGTCATGAACGAGGTCCGCCGGGCCGGCAACATCATCCTGTTCATCGACGAACTCCACACCCTCGTCGGGGCCGGCGGGGCCGAGGGTGCCATCGACGCCTCGAACGTCCTGAAACCCGCGCTGTCGCGCGGCGAGATCCAGTGCATCGGCGCCACGACCCTCGACGAGTACCGCAAGTACGTCGAGAAAGACGGGGCCCTGGAACGCCGGTTCCAGACGATCATCGTGGAGCCGCCGTCGTCCGAGGAGACCGTGGCCATTCTCAAGGGTCTGCGCGACCGCTACGAGGCGCACCACCGGGTGCAGATTACCGACGGGGCGATCCAGATGGCCGTCGACCTGGCGGAGCGGTACATCTCGGGCCGGTACATGCCCGACAAGGCCATCGACGTCATCGACGAGTCCGGCGCCCGGGTGCGCCTCCGCGCCATGACCCGCCCGCCCGACGTCACGCACATCGAGCAGGAGGTCGAGCGGCTGAACCAGGAGAAGGAAGCGGCGGTGAAGGCCTCGGACTACGAGCGTGCCGCCGTCCTGCGGAACCAGGTCGAGGAACTCCGCGAGAAGAAGGAGGGGCTCCTGGCGGAGTGGCGCCAACAGGGCCACGAGATCGAGGGCATCGTCGACGAGGAAGTCGTGGCCGAGGTCGTCAGCCGCATGACCGGCGTACCCCTGCAGCGGCTCGAGAGCGAGGAGATGGAGCGCCTGCTGTGGATGGAGGACGAACTGCACAAGCGCGTGGTCAGCCAGCACGAGGCGATTGCGGCCATCTCGCGGTCGATGCGCCGCAGCCGCTCGGGTCTCAAGGATCCCCGGCGGCCCATGGGGTCGTTCATCTTTCTGGGGCCCACGGGCGTCGGCAAGACCCTCCTGGCGAAGGCGCTGGCGGAGTTTATGTTCGGCAACGAGGACGCGCTGATTCAGATCGATATGTCGGAATACATGGAGAAGCACAACGTGTCGCGTCTGGTGGGCGCGCCGCCCGGGTACGTCGGCTACGAGGAAGGCGGGCAACTGACCGAACGCATCCGCCGCCGGCCGTACAGCGTCGTCCTCCTCGACGAAATCGAGAAGGCCCACGCCGACGTCTACAACATGCTCCTCCAGATTATGGAGGAAGGGAACCTGACCGACAGTTTCGGCCGGCGGATCGACTTCCGAAACACCGTCCTTATCATGACGTCGAACATCGGCTCCGACATCATCAAGAACCAGGGCGGGCTGGGGTTCCGCAAGAAGACCGCCGAGGCCACCTACGAGCAGACCAAAGAGGTGCTCATGAAGGAGGTCGAGCGGCACTTCCGGCCCGAGTTCCTCAACCGCGTCGACGAGACCATCATGTTCCGCCAACTCACACGCGACGACCTGAAGGCCATCGTCGATATCGAACTGGCGAAGGTCCGCTTACGCCTCAAGAGCCGGAACCTCGGACTCGTCCTCACGGACGAGGCCAAGGAGTACATGATCAACCAGGGCTACAACCCCGACTTCGGCGCGCGGCCGCTACGCCGGGCCATCGAGCACCTTATCGAGGACCACATCTCCGAGGAACTCCTCCGCGGCGCCTACAAAGAGAAGAAATGCATCACCATCAGCGTCAAGGACGACCATCTCTTCTTCGATTCCACCGAGACCACCGCCCCGTCGCCTGTGGAGGTTCACAACGGCACGTAGCATGCCTGGCGCGGCGCCGGTGCCCGCAGGTCGGGGCCCGGGCGCCTTTGGATTCGTGGCCCGCGGCGCCGCCAGGCGTTGCGGGTCGTCTGTTTCCAGGGTGGCCGGACGGCGCGCGGGGCTGTGCTTGGGCTTTCAGATGGGCGCCCTATGGGGTATAATTGGAAGAGGAAAGCAGCGGGAGGATGCCGATACAAGTGGGACAGGACGATCTCCGGCGGGACACCACTGCCGGGGGAGGGGACCATGAAAAGGCACAACTTCCTGGCAATCGGCGCGGTCGCCCTGGCGGCCGGCCTCTTGGCCGGACAGGCTTCCGGCCAGTATTACACGCCGCTGCGCTACGACCTGCGCTACACCAATCCCGCCTACATCCCGAGCGGGTCGTTGCGGTTCGGGCCCGACCGCGCGCCCGACCCGTATCGCTTCGGCGCGTACCAGTACGGGAACCTGTCGATAACGGGGAACCTGCGGCTGGGCAAGTCGTTCCGGGGGAATTCGCCGTACCGCGATTCCGGCAACCAGATGGCGATTGATCTGCCTTCGACGGGGCTCAGCAATTTCCGCCGCGACAGTTTCGGCGTCCAGGACCTTGGCACGGGACTCCAGTACGGCCAGACGGAGGCCTACTTCCCCGGCTCGTCCAGCGTGACCACGCCGTATTCGGCCGGCAGCCGCTTCGCGACGCCGCTGCCCGGCGACCGGGCCCCGTACGCGCTGCGAGACATCAACGCGCCGCCGCTGCCTGTGCCGGGAGGTATGCTTACGCCGGGCGCTGCGCTGCCGGGCACGGCCCCTGCGGCGGGGGCGGTAACGGCCGGCGGCATCACGATCCCTCAGAGCGCCCTGGACTTCATGGATGCGCTCATCGACGGCCGTATCTCACCGACGCCCGCCGAGGCGACCGAGCCGCCGGACTCGTCCGAGGACTCCGGCAGGGGGCCGTACAAGTCGGCCTACGAGCGATACGGCCAGCGTTTCGAGTCCAAGCCCGGCAACATCTTTGTCCCGAGGGATGGGACCGGACCCCACGCCGGCGACATCATGGTGCCCGACGAGCCGTCGTCGCTCTTCTGGATGAACCGGGCCGCCGGCGGCGCCACGGGCCTGTATATGCCGCGCACCGACGAGGAGACGCCGGCAGGGCCGGCGCCGGTTGCCCACGAGCAGGCCCCCCCCGGCGACACCGCGACGGGCGACAAAGCCGATGCCGTGGCCCCGACCCTCCCGCAGCCGTACATGCCGGTCTCGACGTACGCCGCCTACGTCCTGCGTGCCCATGCGGCCATGAAGGAACCCGCGTACGACAAGGCCGAGGCCCTGTACGCGGCGGCGGCGGCGCTCGAACCCGACCGGCCGGCCGCCTTCTTCGGCCGCGTCCACGCCCTCCTGGGCCGGCGCATGTACTTGCAGGCCATCGTCGTGCTCGAACGGGAACTGACGAAGCGGCCCCAGTGGGCCAAGGTGGTGCCCGACATCAAGGGCGTCTTTGCCAAGGCGGACGTCTACGGCCGGATCATCGCGGACCTGACGCACGAACTGGGGCTCAGCCCCGGTAACGTGGGGTACAATTTCCTCCTCGGGTACGTCCATTACGCGGGAGGCGATGCGAAAACCGCGCAGCAGTACCTGGAGAAGGTGGCCGTGGCCCGTGAAGAGAAACCGGGAGCCGAGAAGCCCATTCTGGCGGCCATCGGCGGTGGCTGACGGGGTTGGCGCGTAGGCGACGTGCATTGGGGCCGGGGGTCCTGCGGCGAAGGCTCCCGGCCTTTTTCGTGCCTTGGGCAAAACGGATTGAACGTCCCACGCCAAGCCGATACAATCACCGGGTTCTTACGCCGTGATTCCAAGGGTTCCTGGTGGGCCGGAGGTGCGTACTTTGGCCGATGACACCCATCCCGAAGCGCTGCCGACCCCGCCTGACGACGCGGGGTCCCCCGCCCCCGGTGTGCCCCCGTCCGAGACGGCCCCGGCGACGCCTCCGCCCGAGGTCCCTGCGTCCGACCCGCAGCCCGCGGTGCCGGTCGCTTCGGACCCGCCCGCCGCCGAGACGCCGCACGAGACCGAAATCGCCGAGGCCGCTGCCGGACAGGACCCGGCGCTGCCTGAGGAGGTCGAGTCCCCCGCCGTGGGCGAGAGTCCCGCGCCGAGTCCCGAGGTGGCGGCCGAGACCGCCAGGAAGGCCGCCGAGGCCGCCAGGCGTCCGGCCCTCATCGTCCGGTACGGCGCCATGGGGATGCTCGGCCGGTTCGCGTACACGCTCGACCGGTGGCGTCGCGACCAGCGCGTGGTCATCAAGTCGGATCGCGGCATGGAGATCGGCACCATTGTCTGCCGCGCGACCGACGCCGACGCCCACGCCTCCCTCAAGATGAGGGGCGAGGTGCTGCGGGTCGTCACGCACGTCGACGAGATCGAGGAGCGGCACCTTCAGGAGAGTGCCGATCGCGAGTTCGCCTTCTGCAAGCAGTGCGTGGCCGAGCGGAAAATGCCCATGAAGTTGATCTCGGTCGAGCACCTGTTCGGCGGCGACCGGATCATCTTCTACTTTATTTCCGAGTCGCGGGTCGACTTCCGCGCCCTGGTCCGCGATCTGGCCCACGAGTTCCAGACGCGGATCGAGATGCGGCAGATCGGCGTCCGCGACGAGGCCCGACTCCTCGGCGACTACGAGCGGTGCGGCCGGCCGCTCTGCTGCCGCGAGTGGATCAAGGACCTCGAACCCGTGTCGATGAAAATGGCCAAGGTCCAGAAGGCCACCCTCGATCCCGCCAAGATCTCGGGCCGGTGCGGCCGACTCATGTGCTGCCTCCGGTACGAACACGCTACCTATCGCGAACTGTCGAAAAGCCTGCCCCGCAAGAACACCCTCGTCGGCACGGCCGAGGGGCGCGGCAAGGTGGTCGCTACCGACGTGGTGACCCAGATGGTCGGCGTCCTGCTCGAGAAGGGCACGCGCGTCAACGTGCCGGTCGAGAGCCTGCTGCCGCCCGACGCCGTTCCTGCGCCCCGGGGCACCGAGAGCCAACCCGCCGTCCAGGCAGAGGCCAAGGTGGCGGCCCCGGTGCCGGCCCCCAGGGCAGGGAAGCCGAAGCCGCCGTCCGCGCCGGCCCCACAGGGGGGCACCGCCGACGCCCCGCAGGCCGACAAGGCCGGCACGGGCGACGAGCAGCCGGCCCGAACCGGCCGCCGGCGCCGCCGACGGTCCAAGCGCGGCGGGCGAGGCCGGTCGCGGCAAGGCGATGGCGGCGGCCAGGCCGGCGGATCGGGTCCTGCCGGCCAGGGCCCCAAGCCTGGACCGGGCAATGCGAGCAGCCCACCCGGCGCACAGGGGACGTAATCAACAGGGAACGCCCATGAACAGGCACATCCTGATTACCGCGGCGTTGCCGTACGCCAACGGGCCCATTCACATCGGGCACCTCGTCGAGTACGTCCAGGCCGATATCTGGGCACGGTACCAGAAGTCGTGCGGGCACGACTGCCGGTACATGTGCGCCGACGACGCCCACGGCACGCCCATCATGCTGCGCGCCCGGGCCGAGGGCGTCGAGCCCCGGGCCATGGTCGAGCGGTATCACGCCGAGCACCAGCGCGACTTCGCCGACTTCGACGTCGGCTTCGACAACTTCTACACGACCGATTCGCCGGAGAACCAGGCCCTGGCCTGCCAGTTCTTCGAGCGGATCCGCGACCGCGGCCACATTCTGAAGCGCGAGATCCGCCAGGCCTACAGCGAAACGCTCGGCATGTTCCTGCCCGACCGGTACATTCGCGGCACGTGCCCGCGATGCGGGGCCGAGGACCAGTACGGCGACAGTTGCGAGGCCTGCGGCGCCGTCTATGACCCGGCCGAGATGAAGTCGCCGCGGTGCGCCATCGACGGGTCGCCCATCTCGTTCCGGCCGTCGGAGCACTACTTCTTCAAGCTGTCGGCCTACACCGAGATGCTCCGCCGGTGGGTCAGCGAGGAACACCTTCACCCGCACGTGGTGGCCAAACTCCAGGAGTGGTTCGAGGCGGGCCTGAAGGACTGGGACATCTCGCGCGACGCCCCGTACGTCGGGTTCACCATCCCCGGCGAGACCGAGAAGTATTTCTACGTGTGGTGGGACGCGCCCATCGGCTACATTGCCAGCACCGAGCAGTGGTGCAAGCGAAACGGCAGCGACCTGGCGTCGTACTGGATCAGCGAAGACGCCGAACTGTACCACTTCATCGGCAAGGACATCCTGTACTTCCACACGCTCTTCTGGCCGGCCATGCTGGCCGGGGCGGGGTTCCGGATGCCCATGCGGATATTCGTCCACGGGTTCCTGACGGTCGACGGCTCCAAGATGTCGAAGAGCCGCGGCACGTTCGTCAACGCGCGGACGTACCTCGATCACCTCGACCCGCAGTACCTGCGGTACTACTACGCGTGTAAACTGGGCCCGGGCATCGACGACATCGACCTCTCGACGCAGGACTTCGTGGCCCGCGTGAACGCCGACCTGGTGGGCAACTTCGCCAACCTGCCCAGCCGGGCGGCCGGGCTGCTGGCCCGCCGGCTCGACAACCGGCTCGGCACGATGGACGCCGAGGGCGCCGCCCTCGTCGCCGGCATCGAGGCCGCCGCCCCGCAGGTGGGGGCCGCCTACGAGGCGTGCGAGTTTGCCGCCGCCATCCGGGCCATCACCGCCCAGGCCGACGCCCTCAACCGCTACATGGAACGCGAAAAGCCCTGGGAGACCGTCAAGACCGACCCCGAGCGGGCCCGCGTGGCCCTGACGGCGTCGCTGAACGGCGTCCGCCTGCTGGCGGCGTACCTGGGGCCCGTCCTGCCGCGGTATGCCGAAAAGGTCGGCAGCCTGCTGGGCTGCCCGACGCCGGACTTCACGAACCTGGCCGAGCGCGTCCAGGACCGGACCATCGGTCGGTACGAGCGGATTGCCGAGCGCGTGGACCCGGTGGCCGTCGAGGCGATGATCGAGGCCACCAAGGCCCAGCAGGCGGCCCATCCGAAGAAGGCGTAGACCGTATGACCGAGCGCAAGTCGGCGGACGAGTTGCTCGGCGCCATCCTGGCACGCGACGATCGCTACGCGCGCGACGCGTACATCTTCGTGTCCGAGGCCCTCCGGTACGCGGTCGAGCGGCTGGCCCGATCGGGCCACGTGAGCGGACGCGAGTTGTGCGAGGGGCTGAGCGAGTTTGCGCTGCGCCAGTTCGGGCGCTTGGCGCGGACGGTCCTGGAAAGTTGGGGCGTGCGCCGGTCCGAGGACATCGGCGAGATCGTCTTCAACATGGTGGACGTGGGGCTCCTTCGCAAGACCGACGAGGACAGCCGCGGCGACTTCGTCAGCGCGCTGGACTTCGACGAAGCCTTCGACCGCGGGTTCCGACTGCACCTGAACGCGGGAGGCCCGGATGAGCACGGCTCCAAGCCCTGAGACGAGCCTGTGGCGGCGCTGGCGAACCGACGTTCTCATCGCGGCGGGCGCCCTGGTGTTGCTGACGCTGTCGCTTCTGTTCCACGCGGTGCTCTCGCCGCTGGCCCTGGCTCTGGCCGTCGCCTACATCCTGAACCCCATCATGCGATGGGCCCAGCGCCGCCGCGTGCCGCGCGCCCTGGCCGCCACCCTCATCTTCCTGTTGCTCCTGGGGGCGTGCCTGGCGGTGGCGCTGTTTGCCGTGCCGCCGCTCGTGGCACAACTCTACGACTTCGGCGTCACGGTGATCGGCGAACCGTTGGCCGAGGGCGAACTCGGCTACACCGACCTGAACGGCAACGGCAGCCGCGACGCGGGGTACCTGCCGGCCCTCATGGAATGGGTGAAGGGCTTCTCGATCCGCCTCCAGTCCGGCGAGAGCACGTGGTATGACCGCATCCTGGAGGCGATCGGCGACTCGGCCCAGGCCAGAGAAGGCCTGCTCGCAGGTGCCCTGGACACGCTCAAAGGCGCGGGGACCGGGTTCCTGGCGTTCTTGTGGGACCTCCAGGGCTTCGTGTTCGGCCTGGGGCTGGCGGGGTTCTACCTGTTCTTCTTCCTGATGAACTTCGACCGGATGGTGGCGGCGGTCCGCCGGCGCCTGCCCGGCAAGTACCGGAGGCGGATCGAGACCGTCGCGGCGAAGATCGACGCGGCGGTCAGCGCTTTCTTGCGTGGCCGCATCGTCATCTGCCTGGTCGTCGGCACCGCGACGTCGGTCGGCCTGGCGCTCTTCGGCGTGCCCTACTGGTACCTGATCGGCGTGA
Organism: Phycisphaerae bacterium; assembly: GCA_035528235.1. Classification (GTDB taxonomy): domain Bacteria; phylum Planctomycetota; class Phycisphaerae; order FEN-1346; family FEN-1346; genus DATKZB01. The sequence goes on along the minus strand of DATKZB010000069.1, from coordinate 7,241 downwards.
CGACGGGCGTGGCTGCCGTCGTGCCGTCGCTGCCGATCTTCGTGGGCCTGCTGCCGGCCGTGCTGGTCGCCTGGTTCAACACGCGCAACGGGTGGACCGTGGCTGCGGCCGCCGGCGTGCTCGTCGTCGTGCAGATGCTCGAAGGATGGGTCCTGACGCCGCTTGCCCAGGGCAAGGCCATCGGCCTGCACCCCGTCACGCTGACGATTGCGCTGCTCGCGGGGTTCCAACTCTTCGGTCTGTTCGGCCTGGTGGTCGCCGTGCCGCTGGCCGCCACGGTGAAGATCCTGGTCAGGGAGTTCGTGCTGCCGAAGGTCGACGAGTTGGCGAACGAGGGGCCTGGCCCGGGAGGCTGATGGCACCGGGCGCGTGTGGCCGCGCGGCCCAGGTTGGAGAAGCCTTCGCATGCAAGAGGTGGCGCCGAACAACAGCCGGGCCCCCGTCTGGCCGCTCGTCCTGGTGGCGGCGATGTACGGACTGTGGGTCCTCTTTCTTGGCGTGTTGGCGGTGCTGAACCGGGCGGGGTGACGCGCGCTGGCGCGGGTGCGTGGGGGCACGCGGACCTCGGGCGAAACGCAAGAGGGCCATTTCTGCCGTGGAACTGAGAGACTTTGACCGCGCGCTGTTCGAGCAGGCGGTCCGCCTGTACCTGGAGGAGGCCTACGGCGACACGCCGATACCCGTGGCCGTCCAGGCCCGGCGGGCCCTGCCGGCCGGCGAGACGCTGGCCGAAATGGCCGCGGCCGACACCTTCGGACGGACTCCCCCCGACGGGCCTCCCGCCGAGTGCACCCGCATCCGGTTGCGGCTGGGCAACCGGCGATACCCGCACATGAAACTCGGCGTCGACCGCGTGGCCGACACCCCAGACTGGGTGCTGGTGGCCGACTGTCACGACGACAAGTTGCTGGCCGTGGCCGGGGGAGCAGAGCGCGCGGCCGTCGAAACGCTGGTCCGGCAGAACGCCGACGTCAAGACGCGCATCGAGAGGCGGTGGACCGAGGCCGGCCTGCCGACTTTCGAGCGGTACGTCCGCAGCCGGCTTCCTTCGCCCACGGGCGGAGTCGAGCGACGCGCCGTCGGCCCGGGAGCCGCCGGCGACGGCCCCGTCCGTGCCGGCGACCTCGGAGGCCGGTTCCTGGCGAGCCTGAGTCACGAACTGCGTACCCCGCTGAATGCCATCATCGGCTTCGCCGAGGCCATCCGCGACGGCGTGGGCGGCCCGCCGACCGATGAGCATCGCGAGTTCGCCGGCGACATCCACCGGGCCGGTCACGAACTGCTCGGCCTCGTCAACGACCTTCTCGACCTGGCGAATGCCGACGCCCACGCGACGGACCTGGTGCTGGAGCCGTGTGAACTGGGCACGATGGCCGACGAGGTCGTCCGCGTCGCGGGAGGGCTGGCCCGGCGCGGGGGGGTCGAGTTGGTGACCGACATCGCCGCCCGGCCGCTCGAACTGACCGCCGACCGTGTGAAACTGAAGCAGATCCTGTACAGCCTGCTCGCCAATGCCATCGCGTCCACGGGGGCGGGGGGTGTGGTCACGGTGCGCGGCCGGCTCGAAAAGGAGACGGTCCTCATCCAGGTCCAGGACACCGGCGCCGGCATCGCGCCGGATGACCTGGTAGCCGTCTTCGAGGAATTCAGGCAGGCGGAATCGTCCGCGGCACGATGGCGCGAAGGGCCCGGCCTGGACCTGGCCCTGACGAAACGCCTGGTCGAACGGCACGGCGGAGAGATTACGGTCGAGAGCGAACTGGGCAAGGGCAGCACGTTCACCCTGTTGCTCCTGAGGGACCTGGTGAGCGAGACGGGGCCGACGGGAGGTGGCGGATGAACGAGGCGGCGCACGAGGTCGGCGGGAAGGTCCTCATCGTCGACGACTATCCGGCGAACGTCAAACTGCTGGAACGCAACCTCCAGGCCGCCGGTTACGAGACCGTCGTGGCCATGGACGGGCAGGAGGCGCTCGACAAGGTCCAGGCCGAGAAGCCCGACCTCATCCTGCTGGACATCATGTTGCCGAAGGTCGACGGGTTCGAGGTGTGCCGGCGCCTGCGCGCCGACGAGGCCACGGCGGTCATCCCCATCATCATGATTACGGCGCTGAAGGACACCGAGGACCGTATCCGGGGTCTGGAGGCGGGGGCCGACGATTTCATCCCCAAACCGTTCGACCGCGGCGAACTGCTGGCCCGCGTCAAGAGCCTGCTCCAGATCAAGTACTACCGGTCGATGCTGGCGGAGCGCGAGAAGTTCCACGCGGTGATCCAGGACCTCTCGCACGGCATCATCATTACCGACGGGCAGTGGCGCGTCGAGACGGCCAGCCGACGGGCCGCCGACCTGCTCGGCTGGCCCGACGAGGACTTGACCGGCCGGCCCCTGGACGAACTCCTCGCCCCCTTCCAGGTGGAGCCGTCGCCTGAGGCCCTGAGGCAGTCGATGGTCCGGTCGGTGACGGTCGAACTGACGCAGGAGGATAGGCGTCCGCCGCGGTACCTGGCCGGCCGGTACACGCGCATCGAGGGGAGCCACGGCGAACTTCACAACGCGGCGCTGGTGTTCCGCGACATCAGCGAGATGCGCCAGAAAGAGAAACTCAAACGCGACTTTCTGTCGCTCATCAGCCACAAACTGAAGACGCCCCTGACGATCGCCGGCGGCTACCTGAGCCTGATCGACCAGGGCAAGTACGGCGAATTGCCCCCCGCCGTGGCCGACTCGATTCGCATCTCGTTGGCTAAGATCCGCGAGTTGGGGGACCTCATCGAGAAGGTGCTCTCCTATGCCGGCCTGACCGCGACGGAACTCGAGCGGGCCGGACAACTGGTGCCCGTGGGTGAACTCATCGGACGCACCCGCGAACGCATCGAACAGCGGTATCCCGGCCGCGCCGTCACCTGGGTCGTCGACGTCCCCGCCGACCTGCCGCGCGCCCGCGCCCCGGAGGAACTGCTCTCCATCGTCGTGGACAACCTGCTGGACAACGCCGTCAAGTTCGCCGACAAGTCCGAGGTCCGGGTCGAAGTGGGCGCTCGCGAGATCGAGGACCGCCAACTCCAGGTCACCGTCCGCGACAACGGGCCGGGCATCCCGTCGGAGGAGCGCGAAGTGGCGTTCTCAGACTTCTCGCAACTCGAGGACACTTTTACCGGCAACGTCGCCGGCATGGGGTTGGGCCTGTCGACCGCCCGGCGGCTGGTCGAGTCCTGGGGCGGCCGAATCGTCGTCGAACCGGCGCCGGGCGAGGGCTCGACGTTCCTCTTCACGGCGCCGTCGGAGTTCACCCCGCCGCGCGAAGCCTCGGACGCCAGACGTTGAGCGGCGCGGTCGGCCCCTCAACTTTCCGGCGGGGCCAGGGCTTTCTCGAACACGACCCCGCTGTCGACCTGCCGTACCCGGTCGATGACCCCGGCATCAATCAGGGCTGCCGGTACGGCGGCCTCGTCAGCCAGGTGCTCGGCCAGGAAGGCGTCGCCGCCTGCCGCCTGCGGCTCGAACGTGAGCCGCAGCATCTGGCTTTCCAGGTTGATGGTGAGCCGCACGGGCGGCACCCGATCGTGGGCCGCCGCCCACTGGCCGGCGGCGTCGGCGATCCGGACGAGCCCTTTCCGCAGCGCCTCGACCCGGTCGAGGTCGAGGTCCGTGCGCCCGCGCAGACAGGTGACCAGGGCGTTGAAGGCTTTCAGGTCGCTGATGCTGGCGGTGGGTTCGATGGTCACGTCCAGGCGCCGGCAGCGTTCGGGGGTGCTGAGGGCCTGGTCGAGGCACGCCCGCAGCCGGGCCACCAGGGCCTCGGGCGCGAACGGCTTGGTCATGTAATCGTCGGCTCCCGCCTCGTAGGCCTTGCGGCGGTGGACCTGACCATCGAGGGCCGTCAGGATGACGATGGGGATGCGGCGGGTGTCGCGCGAGTCCTTCAGGCGCTTGCACAGTTCGATGCCGCTGAAATCGGGCAACATGAGGTCCAGGAGAATGGCGTCGGGGTTTTGCTGGTCGAGGAGCGCGAGGGCCTGCTTGCCGGTGGCGGCCCGCAGGGGTTCGAAATCGTAGACCGAGAGGATATCGGCCAGCAGGTTATTCATGTCGGGCTCATCTTCGACGATGAGCACGCGAGGTCGTGCGTCGGCAGCCATGCTTTCTGTGATCCGCGTTCCGTGATTAGGTTCCAGCATAGCCGCCGAGGGGGCAGGCGGCAAGAGGTTTTGCCGGGCTGTGTCGCAGCACCATGATCCTGTCAGAGGTCTCTTGTCGGGCCTCGGCCACGTTGGCCCTTGACAGGGCCGCCTGATCGCGCGTAACTGTAGGGCGGACAACCGGCACCGGACCACCGCGGCTGCCCATTCGCCGACCAGGAGCCTAGCCATGATCGTGGTCATGAGGCCCGACGCAACCGACGAGCAGGTCGCCCGTACGCTTCAGCGCGTCAAGGACATGGGCCTGGAGCCCCACGTCATCCGGGGGGCCGAGCGGACGGTCATCGCGTGCGTCGGCGACGACCGGCTCAAGGCCCCCGAGCAACTGGCCGTCGGGGCGGGCGTCGAGAAGGTCATGCCCATCTCGGCCCGGTACAAGATTGCCTCGCGCGAGGTCAAACGCGACCCGACCGTCATCGCGGTCGGCGCCGGCAGCCTGGGCGGTGAGTCGGTGGGCCTCATCGCCGGGCCCTGCGCGGTCGAGGGACGCGAGATGCTCCTGGAGACGGCCCATGCCGTGAAGGAGGCCGGCGCGATCGGTCTGCGCGGCGGGGCGTTCAAACCCAGGACCGACCCCTACTCGTTCCAGGGCCTCGCCGAGAAGGGCCTGGAGTACCTGGCCGAGGCCCGCGAGGCGACGGGCCTGGCCGTCGTCACCGAGGTCATGGCCTCCGAGCAGGTGCCGGTGGTGGCCCGGTACGCCGACATCCTCCAGGTCGGCGCGCGGAACATGCAGAACTTTGTCCTGCTGGCGGCGGTCGGGGCGTGCGCCAAGCCGATCCTGCTGAAGCGCGGACTGAGCGCCAGCCTGGAGGAACTCCTGTTGGCGGCCGAGTACGTTCTGTCGCGCGGCAACGAGCAGGTCATCTTGTGCGAGCGGGGCATCCGGACGTTCGAGCGGTTCACGCGGAACACCTTCGCCGTGGCGGCTATCCCGGCGCTGAAGACCATGACGCACCTGCCGGTCCTGGCCGACCCGAGCCACGGCACCGGCCGGGCCGACCTGGTGGAGGCCGTGAGCCGGGCCGCCGTCGCCGCCGGCGCCGACGGTCTGATGATCGAGGTGCATCCCAACCCGGAGACGGCGCTGGTGGACGGCGCTCAGTCCATCACGCCGGAGGGCTTTGCGCGGCTGGTGGCCTCGTGTCGAAAGGTGGCCGAGGCCGTCGGACGAACGATGTGACCGCGTTTTTTCAGAAACAAATCCTTGACCCGTGTCGCCGGTGGGTCTAGGAGTGGGGCCAGCGGGGGCGGACGGACGCCGGTGCCGTGCCGGCGTCTGAACATTTTTCGGCATGGCAGCGGAGACATGGTGGCCCAACGCGGCAGTGACCTGGAACTGACGCAGCCCAAGGGCGTGCTCCTGCGGCGGATCTTCGCGCTGGCGAAGCCGTACCGGTGGCGCCTGGTGGGCTGCGCCGCCATCGGCGTCGTCATTGCGGGCCTGAGTTTGCTGGAACCCTACCTCATCGGCGGCAGCATCACGGCGTCCCTCGCCCCGCTCCAGACCGGCGTGTGGAACTGGGAGAACACCCGGCCGCTCGTCTGGTACGTCGTGGCCCTGGTCGCCGTCTCCGGCGTCCTGATGGGGCTGCGGTACGGCAACTCGATGCTGATGGTCCACCTCCGGATGAAGATCCTGACGGACCTGAGGCGCCGCATTTACCGCAAGCTTCTGCGGCAGAGTTTCTCCTATTTCGACAAGCAGGACTCGGGGCAACTCATCAACCGGACCATCGGCGACGTCAACATGCTCCGCATGTTCTACACGCTGCTGCTGGTCCGCGGGACCGAGATCGCCCTGTTCATTCTCGGCGCCGGCGCCGTGCTCATCTGGATGGACCGGTACGTGGCGATGGTGTCGGTTCCGTTCATCCCCATCTACATGCTCGTGGTGATAGCCTTCGTCAGGCGGATTCACCCGATGTTCCACGACATGCGGGACGAACTCGACCGGTCCACGCAGGTCCTCTCGGAGAACGTCCAGGGCGTGCAGGTGGTTCGCGCGTTCGGCCGCGAACGCGAGGAGATCGGGCGGTACGGCGACTCGATTCGCGGCGTGTACGAGCGATGGCTGCGGCTCGTGCGCCACTTTGCCGTGTACCAGCCGGGCATCTTTCTGCTCGGCAGCGTCGCGCTGCTGGCCACCGTGACGGTGACCTCGTACCGCGCGCTCGAAGGCATGCTCGAGGTCGGCCTCATCTACACGGTCTTCCGGTGGTCGCGCATGCTGACCGGCAACATGCGCGAGGTGGCCCACATGACGGCTACGCTCGACCACAGCCTGGTGTCGGCCGAACGCATCTTCGAGATTCTCGATGCCGAGCCCGGCGTCGACGCCCCGTCGCAGCCCAAGCCCATGCCGGTCGGCGGCGGACGCGTCGTCTTCGAGAACGCGACGTTCGGCTATGACCGGGACCGGCCCGTTCTGCAGAACGTGAACCTCGACATCCCCGCCGGTACCAACGTCGCCCTGGTCGGCGCCACCGGCAGCGGCAAGTCCACCCTTATCAAACTCCTGCCGCGCTTCTACGACCCCGACCAGGGGCGGATCCTCATCGACGGCACCGACATCCGCGACCTTTCGCACGAGGCCCTGAGGTCCGAAATCGGCTTCGTGTTCCAGGACACCTTCCTGTTCTCGGCCAGCCTGGCCGAGAACATCGCCTTCGGTGTGCCCGAGAGCGAGCGGAAGGCGGTCGAACTGGCTGCCCGCCGGGCCCAGGTCCACGAATTCGCCGACCGTTTCGACGAGGGATACGACACGGCCGTCGGCGAGCGGGGCATCAGCCTCTCGGGGGGCCAGCGCCAGCGCGTGGCCATCGCGCGGGCACTGCTCATCGACCCGCGGATCCTTATCCTCGACGACGCTACCGCCAGCGTCGACTCCGGCACCGAGCGGGTCATCCAGGACGCCCTGGCCGAGGTCATGGCCGACCGCACCACCTTCATCAACGCGCACCGGGTCTCCACCGTGAAACGCGCCGACCTCATCCAGGTCCTCGACGGAGGGCGGATCGTCCAGCAGGGCACGCACGA